>NZ_CP147846.1:3007720-3308492 GCF_037327425.1 Rhodococcus sovatensis
CTCCCAGTACGTCACCGACACGGCTGCCTCCGTCGGGCCGTACAGATTGTGCAGCCCAGCCGAGGACACCGATCGGAATGCCTCGGCAGTTTCGATCGGGAACGCTTCGCCGATGACGAACACGTGGCGCAGGCTTGCGCATCGAGCCGCTGAAGCATGGGCGGTGAACATTGCCAACATCGACGGCACGAAGTCGGTAAGGGTGATCGAATGCTCCGCGATCAGATCGGCGATGTATTCCGAATCTCGGTGTCCGTCCGGGGTCGCGAGCACGAGTGCCGCCCCCACCTGCAGAGGAAGAAAGAACCCCCACAGTGAGACATCGAACGTCGTGGCCGTCTTCTGCAGGTACAGGTCTGCTTCACTGAGACCGTATTCCGTTCGCATCCAGGCCATCTGGTTGACCACCGCGCGGTGGGACACGGCAACGCCCTTGGGTTTGCCGGTCGAACCCGAGGTGAAGATCACGTACGCGGTGTTGTCCGGTCGAAGCGAGGCAGTGCGTCCGGCATCGGCGAGGGAAGCTCGGCTCGATTCGATGGAGGGGAGGCCAGCGACGTCGAGCACGGCGACATCGCCGAAGAGGTCGCGGTCGCCGTCTCCCGACACCAGCACACAGAACGGCTCCGCGGCCTGCAGGATGTACCGAACGCGGCTCTCGGGATGGTCGGGATCCACGGGAACGAAGGCCGCACCCGCACGAAGAATGGCATAGATGCCGACGACCAGATCCAGGGATCGTCGGATCGCCACAGCGACGCGAGCTTCGGGACCGACTCCACGATCGATCAGCGCACGAGCCACTGCGTCGACGTGTGCGTCGAACTCCCGGTAGGTGAGGGACCGGCCTTCGAACACGACGGCAACATGGTCGGCGTGAGTCACTACGCGCTTGTCGTACTCCGACAGCAGAGTCGGCTCGAAGTCCAGTTCTCGATCGGTTTCGTTCCACTCCTGCAGCAACACTCGGCTCTCGACGCTGTCGACGAGTTCGAAGTCACCCACCAATTCAGTGGGATCCGCTGCGATCGCGTCCAGCAGGCGAACGTAACGGCGAGCAATGGACTGGACCGTGGACTGGTCGAACAACGCTGTCGCATAGAGAATTTGCGCAGCGATCGCGCCCGTTTCGCCGTCCCAGGCGTCGGTACCGGCCAACGTGAACTGCAGATCGAATTTGGCGAGCGCGCCGTCCATCGACAACGGTGTGACGGCGAGAGCTGGAAGCTCCAGGGATTGCTGCGCCATGTTCTGGAAGAACATGGCGACCTGGAAGATCGGGTGCCGCGAGGGCGACCGCTCCGGGTCGAGAACCTCGACGAGTCGTTCGAAGGGGACGGCGTCGTGGCCGAACGCGTCCAGATCCGACTCCTGTACCCGTGCAAGAAGATCTACGAAGGTCTCGGCCGGGTCGAACCGAGTACGCAACGGAAGGGTGTTGACGAACATTCCGACGAGATCGTCGAGCTGTTCGTCGCCGCGCCCCGCGATCGGCGCACCGACGACGATGTCGTCGGTGTTGGACAACCGGGCAAGCAGCACCGCCAACGCGGCGTGGGCGACCATGAAGAACGTGGCGTTCTTGGACTTCGCAAGTTCGAGGAGCGCTCGGTGTGTTGTGCCCGAGATCTCGAACTCCACGGTGGCACCGACACTGGACTGTACCGCCGGACGTGGCCGATCGGTCGGAAGGTCGAGCTGAGCCGGAACAGACGCCAACTCCGATCTCCAGAACGCCTCCTGCATCGCGATAGGCGAGGTCGGATCGTCGCTCGAGCCCAGAACGTGCTGCTGCCACAGCGTGTAGTCGACGTATTGAACGGGCAGAGGAGCCCAGTTCGGTTCATGGCCGTCGACGCGAGAAAGATAGGCCGTCATCAGATCTCGCGTCAGTGGCGCCAGCGAGGCACCGTCGGCGCTGATGTGGTGGGTGACGAGTGCAAGCACGTAATCCTCGTCGGCGACTTCGAACAACCGGGCTCGCAGCGGAACTTCGGCTGCCAGGTCGAACGCAGTGAGCGCCATCTCGCGCAACGCATCGGCGATCTCGGATTCCGCCGACCGGATCGGGTCCAGCCGTGGCGCGACGTCCTCGGCCCGAAGGACAGATTGATGACCGACACCGTCGGTATCGGGATAGTAGGTGCGAAGCGACTCGTGCCGCTCCACCACGTCCACCACTGCCTGCGCGAGCGCACTCACATCGAGCTTGCCCGTCAGCCGCACTGCGAGCGGGAGGTTGTTGATCGCGGACTCGGGCTCCAGCCGGTTCATGAACCACATGCGGCGCTGCGCAAGTGACAGCGGAATCGAATCCGGACGTGGACCGGCGGTCAGAGGTGTGCGACGCCCGACATCGCCCTGCGCATCGATCGACTCGGCGAGACCCACCACCGAAGAGTTGTCGAAGAGCGATCGAACCGACACTGTCGTATCGAGAGCAGCACCGATTCGCGCAACCACCTGCGTCGCGATCAGCGAGTTCCCGCCGAGTTCGAAGAAGTCGTCGTCCAGACCCACTCGGGGAAGATCGAGCAGTTCGGCGAACACGCCGGACACAACGCGTTGAGTGCCGCTCTCGGGCGCTCGGAACTCCCTGGCGGGCAGGACTGGGTCCGGCAATGCGGCACGATCGAGTTTGCCTGCCGGGGTCAGGGGAAGATCGTCGATCAGCACGATCGCGGTCGGCACCATATGACGGGGAAGCTTGCCGGCGACGAACCGAGTGAGCTCGGCAGTGCTCAGCACTTCGCCTTCGACCGAGCGAACATAGGACACGAGCATGGCCGAGCCGGCCCCTCCACCGGAGTCTGCACCAGCGCCCGCCGAGCCGCCGACGCCTTCGCGAGCCACCGTCACGACGAAGTCGACACCCTCGTGCATCGACAGAGCCGCGTCGATTTCACCGAGTTCGATGCGGAATCCACGGATCTTGACCTGGAAGTCACTGCGACCCACGTATTCGAGCACACTGCTCGACTGACGCCAGCGCACGATGTCGCCGGTGCGGTACATTCTCGAACCGTCGGTCGTGAATGGATTCGCGACGAATCGTTCTGCAGTCAGAGCCAATCTGCCGTGGTAGCCGCGAGCGAGTGCCGGTCCCCAAAGATAGAGCTCACCCTTCGAACCGGGAGTCGCTGGATGGAGCCGATCGTCGAGTACCACACCTGACACGCCCCGGACTGGACTACCGATGGAGACGGGAGCGCCGGATTCGAGCGCCCCGCTGCAGGTGGCCATGATGGTTGCCTCGGTCGGGCCGTACCCGTTGAGGAATCGGCGCGGACCTGCGGGCCGATGCACAGCCCACTTCGACACCAGCTCAGGCGGGCACGCCTCTCCCCCGGAGAGGACCATTTCGAAATCGTCCAGTCCACTCGGATCCACCGATGCCATGGCCGCCGGCGTGATCATGGCGTGCGTGACCTGTTCCCGTCGCAACAGCTCGGCGAGCTCGGTTCCGCCGTACACGGACGCCGGGGCGATCACCATGGTCGATGCCGCGGTGATAGCCATCAGTAGCTCGAAGACGGAGGCATCGAAGCTCGGCGACGCGAAGTGCAAGGTCCGGGCAGCGGGCGTCAAGTCGAACGACTCGCGCATTTCCGCAGCGAGATCGTTCAGACCCGCATGCGTGACGAGAACGCCCTTCGGCTTTCCCGTCGATCCGGAGGTGTAGATCATGTATGCGCCGTGTGCCGCGTGCAGCGAGCCTGCGCGGTCGGCCGGCAACACGGTGGAGCTGTCCAATTCGGCTATCTCGGCGATTGTCGTATCGTCGTCGAGCACCATCCACTCGACGGTCGACGGCAATGCGTGCACGTGCTCTGCGATCGTCACACCGAAACGAGTGCCCGAGTCGGAGAGCATGTGCTCGATCCGATCGGCCGGATAATTCGGGTCGACGGGAAGGAAGGTGGCGCCCGCCTTGGCTATCCCCCACACAGACTGGACCGACAGATCAGATCGGGGCATCGCGACCGCGACGACATCGTCCGGTCCGAGCCCACGCCCGATCAGAGCTCGGGCCAGACGACTGGAGCGGGAGTCCAACTCGGCGTACGTGAGGAGCGTGCCGCCGTAGGACAGGGCGGTCGCAGACGGGTCCAGTTCGACGGCCGTGAGCAAGAGATCGGGCAGGAGGGGAATGCGTGGGCGCCTGACACGCGGCGCACGCCTGGGTCGGGCCGAGCCGCGAGCGGGAGTTCGATCGGCGGACACATCCTGGCCGCTACCACTCATCGACGCGGGCCTTCGACGGTCACCGGCAGCTTGAACTCGATCACGACGCACCCTCTGATCTCGATACGAGGGCAGCTCGAATAACCCGGGAGGGCCGAGTTCCTGTTGCCGCCCCGCACAGGTTTACAACGACGAAATGAGTCCATGTATACCGCATCGTCGCGAACCGTCCGGCGTTACGACCCAGAAAAAACAGGATCGAAGTCTATTTCACCCGGCAAAAGCATTCGACTGAATGCTTTTGCCGAGAGGACTTGCCCCGCTACTGTTGGTTCTCAGCGACCGCCGAGGATCCACTTGTTCAGTATCGGTCCGATCCGGTCCAACGCCGTGGGAGAGGCCAGTTTCCAGTGCGACGTCGCGATCGAATAGTTGACTGTGCGCTCTGAATTCACAGCAGACTTCCAGGTCGATACTCCGGATTCACCCGACGGGTCGTCGAGGCCTGCGGTGAAATACAGCAGGTCACCATCGAATTCGGCGGGCTCGTAGTCGGCCAGCACCTGTGCGCTGTGCCCGATCCCGTCGACGATGATCTCGATACGTTCCCGCGTCAGCGCATCGAACGGTGGAGGCAACGTGGCAGCCAGTTCGGCAACGCCCTGCACGTCGAGTTCGGCGAGGTCACGGTCGTCGTCGCCGCCGAGCTCGCCCACTAGATCGACCATGGTGGGCAGTGCCGTCGTGCGGCCTTCCGTCGATCCTATGACCGCATCCATGACGGCGAGAGTGTCGACTTCGTGCCCGAGTTCGCGCAACCGAACGGCAACGGCGTGCGCCAGCACTCCGCCCATCGACCAACCGAGCAAGTGGTACGGCCCGGTAGGTCGAACCGCGCGGATCTCACGCACGTACAGCTCGGCCCACTCCTCGATCGATGTCGGCAGCATTCGCTCGCCGGCCAGAGCGGGAGATTGCAGCCCGTAGATCGCATGATCGGAGTCGACGTACGGCGCCAGGCCTGCGAACGACCACGCCGTGCCGGTGATGGGGTGGAAGCAGAAGAGTGCCTGTTCGGAGCTGCCCTCGCGGAGAGTGACCAGGACATCGAACGGTCCACCCGCCTCGGATCCCCCTGGATCGCGCTCGATTCGCGCGGCCAACTGTGCGGGCGTCGAGCTACCGAACACCCACGGTAGCGGCACGTCACGACCGAGTGCCGAACCCAGCGTTCCCACCATTCGGACCGCAACCATCGAGTTGCCACCGAGATCGAAGAAGTCGTCGTCGACACCTACTCGTTCGGCGCCGAGAGTCTCGGTGAACACCCGAACCACCAGCGCCTCGGTCTCCGTGCTCGGCTCGCGGTACTGCACCGCGTCGAATATCGGGGCGGGTAGAGCTCGACGGTCCACCTTGCCGCTCGAATTCAAGGGAAGGCGGTCCAAAACGACGAACGCAGCGGGGACCATGTACGACGGCAGTTCTCCGGATACGAACGACTGCAGTGCGGCTCGATCGACCGTCCGCCCGTCGGATGGAACTACGTAGGCCACCAATCGATGGCCGAGCGAACCGTCCTCGCGCGCAACCACGGCGACGTCGGTGAGGTCGCTGTGGGAGCGGAGAGCGGATTCGATCTCGCCCAACTCGATGCGGTAGCCGCGAACCTTCACTTGCTCGTCCGATCGACCGAGGTACTCGAGTTCGCCGTCGCGATTCCACCGTGCGAGGTCACCGGTTCGGTACATGCGTGTACCGCCGCGGCCGAATGGATCGGCGACGAATCGCTCGGCCGTCAAGGCCGTACGTGAGGTGTACCCACGCGCGAGCTGAACGCCGGTGAGGTACAGATTGCCGCCGACACCCGTCGGAACGAGGTTCATTCTGTCGTCCAGTACGAGACATCCGGTATTCCATGCTGGGCTCCCGACTGGCACGATCGACCTGTCTGCGCTGTTCACCTCGTGGTGGGTCACAGACACTGCCGCCTCGGTTGGACCGTACAGGTTCACGAGCTTGCCGGTGTTGCCGCGCCGGTACCACTGTGCGAGTCCGGCCGGGAGCTCTTCACCGATCGAGTACACGCGCTGGATCGACGCGGGGAGCACGCCGGACGAATACGTCAGTAGTGCGTTCAGCATTGTCGGCACGAGACCGATTGTCGTCACGCCCTCGGCACGGATCACCTCGAGGAGGTACGCCGGATCGGCGTGCTGGCGTGGTTCCGCGATCACTGCTGTGTTGCCTGCGAGCAACGCGCCCCAGTACTCCCACACGGACAGATCGAACGTCGCTGCCGTGTGTACCAGGACCTTGTCGTCGCTCGTCGTCTCGAAGGTGGTGCGCAACCATTCCACTTGGTTGACGATCGCGCGGTGTGAGAGCGCCACACCCTTGGGCCTGCCGGTCGAGCCCGAGGTGAAGATGACGTAGGCAGTGTTGTCCGGTCGCAGTGGCGTGATCCGCTCGGAATCGTCGATTGGTTCATCGGAGAATCCGGCAAGATCCATCTCGTCCACCGCCACTGTCGGCGCCGTGCTCTGCCAGACTCCGGAGTCACCGGGGCCGGTGACGACCAGCACGGGCTGGGCCGTGTCGACCACGTATGCGTTACGGTCCGCTGGATTACCGCTGTCGATGGGAACATACGCGGCACCGGTCTTGACGACCGCGTACATCGTCACCAATAGGTCCAGCCCACGCGGGATCGACAGCGCCACCGCGGATTCGGGTCCGACTCCACGTGCGATCAGGTAGCGCGCAACAAGATTGACTCGAGCGTCGAACTGTCGGAACGTCAGCCGCTGTCCGTCTGCGACGACGGCCTCGTCGTTCGGCGTTTCGGACACCCGTGCTTCGTACAGTGAGACGAGAGTCGCGGACTCGTTGACCGGATACGATGTCCGATCTGCGGAGTGCACCATCGATCGCTGCTCGGCAGCACTCATCAGATCGATATCGCCGATGCGCACCTCTGCATCGTCGACAACGCAGCCGAGAACCCGCACCAAACGATCGAGCATCGACTGCGCCGTCGTCTCGTCGAAAAGGTCAGTAGCGTAGGACAGCTCGATCCCGAACGCGGAATCGCCGCCGCGGTCGGCACGTTCGGTGATGGTGAAATGCAGATCGGACTTGGCGACGTTCGATTCGAACTCGACGGGCCGGACAGCCAGATCCGGGAGCTCCAGGTCCGTGTGCGCGATGTTCTGGAACGAGAAGCCGACCTGGAACAGCGGACTGTAGGCCGAGGATCGCGGCGGATTTATCGCTTCGACAACCCGCTCGAAAGGAACGTCGGAGTTCGCGAATGCGGCGAGATCCACTTCGCGGACGTCGGCAAGCGCGTCGAGGAAGCTGTGCGACGGGTCCATCCTGGTCCTGAGCACGAGGGTATTGACGAACATGCCGATGAGCCCATCCAGCGCTTCGTCTCCGCGCCCCGCGATGGGGGTGCCGACGACGATGTCGCCGGAACCGGTCACGCGACTCAGGAACGCAGCCAGGGCAGTGTGCACCACCATGAACAGCGAGGCACCGTGTTCGTGCGCCACAGTCGTCAAACCACGATGCACATCGCCTGGGAGCGTCGATCGCACTGCTGCGCCGACGAACGACTGTCGTTCGGGACGCCGACGGTCGGTCGGCAAGTCGATCACAGGGGCGACCCCGCCCAACTGCTCTTGCCAGTACTCGATTTGGGTGCTGAGCAATGACTTCGGATCGGACTCGTCACCGAGCACCTGACGCTGCCACAGGGCGAAGTCTGCGTACTGCACCGGCAACGGCGACCACTGCGGGGTTTGCCCGGCAGCATGCGCCGCGTAGGCAATCATGACATCGCGGACGAGCACGGGCAGAGAAGATCCATCGGCACTGATGTGATGCACGACGATGACGAGAACGTAGTCGCCACCCTGACCGGTGCTCGTATCACCGACATCGTAGAGCCGAACGAACACCGGTGGAGCTGCGGTGACGTCGAACTGACGGGTCACCGCCTCGCGCACGCGCTCGGGGACGTCTTCCGGAGTTACTCGAACCGGCGTCACATCGGGAACTGCCAGTGCAGTGGGTGACACTGCCTGCGTGGGGCCCTCGATCTCGTTCGGGTACGAGGTTCGAAGCACCTCGTGTCGGTCCACGACATCGGCGACGGCGGCTTGAAGCGCGTCGACGTCGAGTGTGCCCGACAGACGCACGGCAATCGGGATGTTGTCCACGATCGACGACGTGTCGAATTGATTGAGAAACCAATAGCGCTGTTGCGCAAGCGACAACGGAACTCGATCCGGACGTTCGCCCTTGATCAGCTGTGGCCGCAGGTTGATTTCGGACGCCATCGCCACGGATGCGGCGAGCGACTCCACGGACGAACTTTCGAACAGGGTTCGGACCGAGACCGTTCGTCCGAGCGCGGCACTCAAACGCGCCGCCACTTGGGTTGCGATCAACGAATTGCCACCCAGTTCGAAGAAGTCGTCGTCGAGGCCCACTGCCTCGACTTTCAGCACCTTCTCGAACACTCCTGCAACCACCTGTTCCGTGGCGCAACCGGGCGCGCGGAACTCGCGTTCGATCGGCGAGGGCTCGGGCAACGCTGCTCGATCCAGCTTGCCTACCGGCGTCAACGGCAGTTCGTCCAGCGCGACCACCTGCGCCGGCACCATGTGCCGGGGCAACCGTTCCTTCACCCACCCCCGAATCCCCGACACGTCGAGGTCCGATCCCACCACCGGCAGCACGTAGGTCACCAACACGGTCGCGGCGGCACCCTGCTGACTCGTGCGAGCGACGGTGACCGCGAACTCGACCTGGGGATGGGAGGTGACGACGGCATCGATCTCGCCGAGTTCGATACGGAAGCCGCGGATCTTGACCTGGAAGTCGCTACGCCCCACGTACTCGATGTCGTGCGAGTCGGGCACGCGACGAACGACATCCCCTGTTCGGTACATTCGGGTGCCGTCATCGACCAGCGGATTGGCGACGAAGCGTGCAGCGGTCAGCCCCCGGCGATTGTGGTAGCCACGAGCCACTCCAGGCCCCCAGACATACAGTTCACCTTTCGCGCCGCCGACCACCGGACGCAACCGATCGTCGAGGACCGCCGCAGACATCCCGCGAATCGGAGCACCGATCGACACCACCGCGCCCGGCACCAACGCATCCGAGATATTGGACATGATCGTCGTCTCGGTCGGACCGTAGCCGTTGAAGAACTCACGGACACCCCGACCGTCGCCCCGTTCGACTGCCCACCGCGCCAGCAGCTCGGGCGACCACGCCTCGCCACCCACGACCACTACTCGCAAGTCCGGCAAACCCTCCGGATCCACCGATGCCAACGCAGCGGGCGTCACGAACGCATGCGATACACGCTCGGACACCAACAACTTCCACAACTCGACCCCACCGAACACCGACGCCTCTGCCACCACCATCGTCGACGACGCACCCACAGCCAACAGCAACTCCAACACGGACGCATCGAAGCTCGGCGAGGCAAAGTGCAGCGTCCGAGAATCCGCCGACAATCCGTAGCGTGTGCGCTGCTCGGCCGCGAAATCGGCCAATCCTGCCTGCGTCACCACCACGCCTTTGGGAACTCCTGTCGAGCCGGACGTGTACACAACGTAAGCAGCCGACTCCGGCCGCAGGCGACCGATCCGATCCACCGCGGTTACCGGCTCACACGAGACCCCGGCCAGCTGTTCCTCGACGACCGGGGCGTCCAACACGATCCACTTCACACTCGTCGGCAATGCCGGCACGAACTCGCTCAGAGTGACGCCGATCCGGACACCGGAGTCCACGACCATCCGTTCCAACCTCTCGGCCGGATATCCCGGATCGAATGGAACGAACGCGCCCCCCGACTTCGCCACCGCCCACACCGACATCACGGACTCCACGGATCTCGGCAGCGCCACACCCACGAACCCGTCGACCTCGACGCCGGCGTTCACCAACACACGCGCCAAGCGTGACGACCGACCGTCCATGTCGCGGTACGACACGCTCGCCGAACCACAGACCACTGCCGTCGAATCCGGACTTCGCTCCACCGCTGCGGCCAACACATCCGGCAACGAGACCGATCGAACCCTGCGTGTGCGCGCAGTGCGCTTGTCCTTCTTACGCCTCTTCGATGTGCCCGACCTGGGAGAGCGCTCGACTGCCGTCTCGCCGGAAGCGCCACGGTGCGCATTGGAATTCGTCGGATTCATCGGTAAGCGTTTCCTCGCAGTCGGTCAGGGATTCGGACTGACTTTTTGAATCCAAATCGGACAAAAACGCCCATTTCTGCACAACAGGCATTTCGAACCATATTCAGATCTACCGAGAAGGTTACCAAGGGACGCGAAATCTGCAATTACCCACGATTCACATTCGCGCACGAAGATGACGTGAAGATTAACAATTGCAGACGCGCCGTGATAAAACCGAGATAATCGGTGAATTTACGAGAAATACGTCACAAACATTCTTTTCGACGGTTTTACGGGCGCCACGCAGACCGTTGTCCAGCTCCTGCGCGACGCCCCAGCCATCATCCGAATACTGTCCAACCCGCCGTCGAACGGCTGGCTGGGAGCACAGCGTCGATCGGATGCTCGACAAGCACCACCGAGGCGAGGTCCTCTGCGTCGGTACTGTCACCGAGGGCGTCGGCCTCTGCCCCGGAAACGAATGCGTGCGTCACCCATTGTTCGGCAGCTACAAGATCGACAGAATCGGTGTGCTCCGACTCCGGGATCACCATTGCGGCGCCAGTGGACGACGCGAGTACCCATTCCATTGCAGACCAAACGTTACCGAATTCCGCAGTCCCGTACGTCCGGGACTCGTAGGTCAACCCGATGTGTTCTCGCAGTGAATCGGCCAGCGTAACGACCTCGCCGTGCGATATCGGTTTACGAGCATCATCGAAGAAAGCAAACGGATCCTCGGCCCGAAGCAATCGCACACGCTCCGAATACGACACGGGACGTGACGAGCGCCCGCTGACCGAGTCGATCACAGATTTCTCGTTCAGGACGATCCACTCGTCGACCGCCGTGTCGACCCCGTCTGGGGTCGCAGCGATACCGAGGGCAGCACTATCGGCCGCCCCGACTGCCGACGCAGCGCCACTCTTCGCTACCGCCCACAACGCGAAGACGCGCTCCGCGGAGCGCGGAACGGCCACGACGACCGAATCGCCGGGACCGATACCCCGGGAGATCAGTTCGCGAGCAAGTTGTGACGACTTTTCGTCGACCTCGGCAAATGTGATGTCGACATCACCGACCGAGATGGCAGGGGCGTCGGGATCGTCGTCGACCACCGTACGCAGCACCTGGGCCAGAGTCACGCCCTCTACGACCGACGGCGTCGCGACGTCGGCGGGTGACGCAGCGGTCAGAACATGCCCGGCGTCGGCGTCGGTCTCGGACTGCATGTCGATGTCCCCGACGATCAGTTCGGTGTCGCGGCCGACAGCATCGAGCACCATCGTGAACCGCTCGCCGAGGCGGGCGATCGACTCTTCGTCGAAGAGATCCGTCGCGTACGTGAAGACGATGCGGAGTCGATCGCCGACTCCCTCGACCGTGATCTGAAGATCGAACTTGGCCGCCAGTTCGGCGCCATCGAGCACGGCAACCGACAGTCCCGGCAGTTCGAGGCTGGCCTGCTCCTGGTTCTGCAGCGACAAGACCACCTGGAAGATCGGGTGTCGGGCCACCGATCGCGCCGGGGCTACTGCGTCCACCACCCGCTCGAACGGGACGTCCGCGTTGGCGAAGGCACCGAGGTCCACGTCGCGGACTCGGTCGAGCAGATTCCCGAATTTATCGGCGGGATCGACATCGACTCGCAACGCGAGGGTGTTGACGAACATTCCGACAAGTCCGTCGAGGGCGGCATCACCGCGGCCGGCCACCGCGGTGCCGATCGCGATGTCCCGTCCGCCGCTGATGCGCGCGAGCAGCACCGCCAACGCACTGTGCACGACCATGAACAGTGAGGCGTTGTTCTCTCGCGCGATCGCGCCGAGTGAATCGGTCGATTCCGGGGACAGTTCGGTCGACCACGAACGTCCACGCATCGACTGCCTCGGCGGACGCGGCCTGTCGGTGAGCAGGTCCAACTCGTCGGGGACACCGGACAGCTGCTCCGTCCAGTAGCGAAGCTGCGCTGCCGCGAGGGAGTCGACGTCCTCGGCAGTACCCAGAACGTCGTGTTGCCAGAGCGCGTAGTCGGCGTACTGCACGGGCAGCGGAGTCCAGGCAGGCGACGAACCGGAGGTCCGCGCCACGTAAGCGGTCATCACATCACGCGCCAACGGAGCCATCGACACCCCGTCTGCGGAGATGTGATGCACGGAGACGGCGAGGACATGATCGGCCTCGGCAAGCGCGAACAGCTGTACGCGAACCGGTACGCCGGTAGACACGTCGAAACCACGCGTGATCGTCTCGCGAACTCGGTCGATCAGTTCCATCTCGCTCGCACAAGCGACCGGCGCCAGATCGAGTCCGACGTCAGCCACGTCGCCGATCTGTTGGAACGGCCCGTCCTCGTCCGAGGGGTAGCTCGTGCGCAGGCTCTCGTGCCTGTCGATCACGTCTGCGATGGCGTGATCGAGTGCACCGAGATCGAGCTCACCCGTCAACCGGATCGCCAGCGGGATGTTGTAGACGGACGAGCCAGGGTCGAGTCGATTGAGGAACCACATTCGTTGCTGAGCCAGCGACAGTGGAATGCGCGACGGCCGTTCGGCAGCGACGAGTGTTCGACGGCCACCGACGCCGAGACGCCGACTTGCGCACGACGCGAGAGCGGCGACCGTCGGTGATTCGAACAGCTCACGTACCGTCACGTCGCTACCGAGCGCTGCGTTCAGTCTCGCGATGACCCGGGTTGCGTCGAGCGAGTTGCCACCGAGTTCGAAGAACGAGTCGTCCGCGCCCACGGAGTCGTGGCCGAGAACCTGGCCGAACACCTCGGCGACCGCTTTCTCGGCGGGAGTGCTGGGCGCGCTGAAGGCCGAAGCAGATGCGTACACCGGAACCGGCAAAGCCCGACGATCCAGCTTGCCGTTGATCGTCAGCGGTAGCTCGTCCAGGATCTCGATGACGTCCGGAACCATGTAGTCGGTGAGGAATTCGGCGGCACCGGACCGCAATCGGGCGACATCGATACTCGCGCCCGCCGACGGTACGACGTAGGCGACCAACGAGTCCGTTGCCCGCTCCCCTGTGCCGTTCACGTCACGAGTGTCGGCGGGGCCGCGCACGTCACGACGCACGATTGCCACCACCTGAGCGACGTCGGTGTCACGTAGCAGCGCGGATTCGACTTCACCGAGTTCGATTCGGAAGCCGCGAAGCTGCACCTGTGAATCACTACGACCCGCGTACTCGAGCTGCCCGGACGCGTTCCAGCGGCCGCGGTCGCCAGTGCGGTACATCACCGATCCGCTCGGCCCGAACGGATCGGCGGCGAAGCGAGTGGACGTCAGATCGGGTTTACCCAGGTACCCTCGCGCAAGTTGCGCACCGCTGACGTACAGCTCTCCGTCGACACCGACCGGAGCGAGGCCGAGCCTCGAATCCAGAACTCGCACAGTCAATCCTGGCAACGCGTCGCCGATGACACTGGCGGTTGCGCGACGGGCGAGCTCGCGTGAAAGCGCCAGGTACGACACGTGCACGGTGGTTTCGGTGATGCCGTACATGTTGACCAGCAGCGGTCCATCCGGATGGCGGGCGTACCAGCGATCGAGGGACCCCAAATCGAGCGCTTCACCACCGAATACGATGTAGCGCAATGACAAATCGGCCGCACGGTCTCCCGCGGCCCGTTCGGCCTCGGCCAGCTGTGCGAATGCAGACGGCGTCTGGTTGAGGACGGTGACCCGTTCGCGTGCGAGCAGTTCGAGAAACATGTCGGGCGAGCGCGACGTGAAGTAGTCCACAGTCACCAGCCGTCCTCCCGCCAACAACGGGCCCCAGATCTCCCACACCGAGAAGTCGAATGCATACGAGTGGAACATCGTCCACACGTCGTCGCGCCCGAACTCGAACCTCTGAGCCGCAGCCGCGAACAACGTCGTGACATTTCGGTGGGTGACGGTGACGCCCTTGGGCTGCCCCGTCGAGCCCGATGTGTAGATCACGTACGCAACGTTGTCTGCAGAGATACCGGCGGGAAGTTCGTCACCGGAGAGCGCTGACCCGTCGTACTCCGCGAGATCGGCACCGTCGACGAAGATGGTCGGGCACTCGATCGCACCGAGCGACTCCGCCTCTCCCGAGGACGTGATCACCGCGCTCGGCGCCGCATCCCCGAGGATGTACGACAGGCGCTCGGTCGGATTGCTCGTGTCGACGGGCAGGTATCCCGCGCCGGCTTTCAGGACGCCGAGGATCGCCGCGATCAGCTCGGCCGATCGAGGGAGGGCCACCGCGACGAGACTTTCGGAACCGATTCCCTTGTGCGACAGCGCACGTGCAACTCGATTGGCAGCGCTGTCGAGTTCGGCGTAGCTCAGTGTGACGTCGCCACTGGTGACGGCCGGAGCCCCCGGGTTCGCGGCTGCAACGGCCTCGAAACGTGCAGCGAGAGTGAGCTCACCGGAATCGACGGCTTCGGAGCGGATGTCGCTCAGACGTGCTCGCTCGTTCGCGTCCAGGATGTCGATATCTCCGATGACGACATCGGGATCGGCGACGACCGCGTTCACGACAGCGGTCAGTCTCCGAGCGAAACTCACCGCGGTGTCTTCGTCGAAGATGTCTCGCGCGTAGGTCAGTTCGACTACCAACGGACCGTCCGTGCCCGTGTCCGACAGCATCTCGGTGATCGCGAACTGCAGATCGAATTTCGCGATCGCGAGATCGAGGTCGACGCCCGCCACCGTCAGCCCAGGGAGGGCGAACCGTGTCGGTTCCATGTTCTGGAACGTCAGCATTACCTGGAAGATCGGGTGGCGTGCTGCACTTCGTTCCGGATCGAGAATCTCCACCAGACGCTCGAACGGCAGATCGGCATGTGCGAATGCTTCGAGATCGGTGGTGCGCGCATCGTTCAAGAACTCACGGAAGCCGAGATTCGGCGACGCGTCGGTTCGGAGTACGAGGGTGTTGACGAACATGCCGATGAGGTCGTCGAGTGCTTCCTCACCGCGGCCCGCCACGGGCGTTCCGACTGCGATGTCTGCGGAGTCCGAGAGGCGTGACAACAGAACCGCGAGGGCCGCGTGCACGACCATGAACACGCTGGCACCCGACTGAGTCGCCAACGCCTTCAGCCGTCGGTGCGTATCGGCATCGATCGTGAACGTATGCGTAGCACCGACGTTCGATGCGACAGCGGGCCGCGGTCGGTCGAACGGCAGACCCAGTTCGGTCGGCAGGTCTGCCAACGCCGAGGTCCAGTACTCGATCTGATCGGCGATGACCGAGCCGGGCTCGAGCTCGGAACCGAGGACGTCGCGCTGCCACAGTGTGTAGTCCGCGTACTGAACCGACAACGGCGCAAAGCTCGGCAGTGCGTTCTGACTACGCGCGTGATACGCCGTCATCACATCACGGGTGAGCGGGCCCATCGAGACTCCGTCACCGGAGATGTGGTGCACGACGAGGACCAGAACATGCTCCTCGTCCGACACCTGCAGCAGCCGAATACGAAGGGGCACCTGTGTTGTGACGTCGAAGCCGGTCGACACCATGTCCTGTACTGCCGTGGCCACATCGCTCGGTTCGACGACTACCGGTGTCAGCTCGGGAAAGACGTCGTCGACGGACTGGATGACCTGATACCCGACACCATCGACGTCGGGGTAAGAGGTACGCAGCGACTCGTGCCGCTCGATCACATCGCGAATGGAGTGAAACAGCGCCTGTACGTCCAGGCTGCCGGACAACCGAATCGCCACCGGAATGTTGTTCACAGCGGACTCGGTGTCGAACCTGTTGAGGAACCACATTCGCTGCTGGGCCAGCGAGAGCGGGATGGCGTCGGGGCGCACCCGAGGTGCCAATGCGGCGCGCGCATCGCCGAGAGTCCGAGAGGAGATCTCGCGCGCAAGATCTGCGACGACAGGGTTGCCGAACAGCAACGGAACCGGGACTCGGACGTCGAGTGCGGCGCCGAGACGCGCAACAAGCCTGGTGGCGGCGAGTGAATTGCCACCCAGGTCGAGGAAGGAGTCGGTTCTGCCGACGCGTTCGATTCCGAGGACCTCGGCGAAGATGTCCGCGACGGTCTGTTCCAGCTCGGTCGCCGGCGCCACGAACTCCCTGGCCGCGAAAACGGGGGCGGGGAGGGCTGCGCGGTCGAGCTTGCCGACGGGAGTAAGCGGAACCGAGTCCAATTCGATGATCTGAGCCGGGATCATGTGCGCAGGCACAGTGCGGCCCAAGTAGTCGACGAGTTCATCGACATCGAGCGCTTCGCTGTCGAGTGCGCCGCCGTCGATCGACTGCACGTAGGACACCAATGCGGCATCACCCGAGGGCAATTCGTGCCCGACAGTGGCCGCGAACTGTACCCGTGGATGTGCCGTGAGCACGCTGTCGATTTCACCCAGCTCGATCCGGAAACCACGGATCTTGACCTGGAAATCGGACCGGCCGAGGTAGTGGATGACGCCGTCGACGTCGCGTCGAACGACATCGCCGGTGCGGTACATGCGCGCTCCGGCGCTCGCCGCCGACGTGTCTGCGAACGGGTTGGCCACGAACCGCTCCGACGTCAGCGCCGCGCGGTCGTTGTACCCCTCGGCGAGCTGGGCACCTGCAAGGTAGAGCTCGCCGCTGACGCCCGCCGGCACCGGACGAAGCCGGGCGTCGAGTACAAAGGCACCGACTCCTGCGATCGGGGTGCCGATGACAGGCGACTCCCCAGCCGGAAGCGGCGCAGTGCTGGTCGCGAGAACAGTTGCCTCGGTGGGCCCGTATCCGTTGAAGAATTGCCGTGCAGGCAATCCCTCACCGCGTTCTGCTTCCACCCATCTCGCGACGAGCTCCCCGGTGAACGAGTCACCTGCGACGACGACCACAGCGAGATCCGGCAGTCCTACGGGATCGACCGATCCCAGTGCCCCCGGAGTGATGAGCACATGCGTGACCCGTTCGGCACGCAGAAGGTCGGCCAGTTCCTGGCCTCCCTTGATCGAGGGCGGTGCCACGACGAGCGTTGCTCCGGACGTGAACGCCAGAAGCAATTCGAGAACCGAGACGTCGAAGCTGGGCGAACAGATGTGCAGCATTCGGGAGTCGGACGTGAGCCCGTAGTGCGGGCGCTCCGCAGCCACGAGCGGACCGAGCCCGGAATGGGTGACGACGACGCCCTTCGGCATTCCGGTAGAACCGGAGGTGTAGATGATGTAGGCCGCGTGCGATTCGAGCAGCGGACGCACTCGATCCGCGTAGGAGATCGGATGCGAAGGCAGTAGGTCGACGTCCGACAACAGTGCCGAATCGTCCAGTGCAAGCCAGTCCACGCCGCCGGGGAGATCCGAGGTGTGATGAGCAACGGTGAGGCCGAGGACCGCTCCCGAATCCGACACCATGTGCCGTATGCGATCGAGGGGATAGTTCGGATCTACCGGTACGAATGCAGCGCCCGTCTTGGCGACCGCCCACACCGCAAGCACCGATTCGATCGATCTCGGCAGTGCAAGGGCCACTCTGTCGCCTGGCCCGACGCCTCGATCGATCAAAGCCCGAGCCAACTGCGACGACCGTTCGTCGAGTTCACGGTAGGTCAGCTCCGCGCCCGCACACGCCAGCGCAGTCTTCTCCCCCGCCGTCTCGACAGCACCGGTCAGCAGTTGAGACAGCAGCTCCGTACGAACACCCTGCCGACGCGTCGGACGTTCTCCTCGCGACCGGCGACCGGCGCTACGAGTCGCGCCTGGGACGCGAGCGCGCGAATCACTAGCACTCATGTCGCCGAGTCCGTGTTCGATCTTCCAGGAGTGCGGCACGTCATGTATGCGGATCACCTTCGTTGTCGACAATTCGTTGGTCTCGGTCCACGCGTTCCCCGTAACCGCCGTCGAGGACACACGATCGGATCCCACGAGCGACGTTCGGGCGCCCGTTCCGGGCAGGGAACGAGAACAGCCAAGTTTACCGAGCCGTCCTCAGTTCTCCCCACGCGGACGAAAGAGCAGACTCGAGATCTGCTTCTTCGCCTCAGGGATCTATCCCGGTTTCGGGCGAAATCGTTACGGAAGTCCCGAGGACGAACAGGCACTCACAGGTTGGTCACAGTGCGCCCGTCTGCCCACGTGTCGACTGCGTCACCCGTGGCTGGGCCGTCTGTGACGACGACCACTACGAGATCGTCCAGGTCGTCCGGACCTGATACCTCGAGTACTTCGATCGGCACGAACGCGTGCGTCGCCCACGAGTCGAACAGAAGGTCGACCACCGAGTCGGCGCCGACATCCGGTTCGCCCATGATCAGCGCGCCTCCACGCGATGTCACCGCAAGCGCCTCGAGCATCGACGCATCCGAGTCGAACGAGCCGTAGAGGAAGCTGCGTGAGTCATAGGCCAGTTCGAACCGTTCGGCGTACTCACCGAGGCGGTGCATCAACTCCGATTGCGTGAGCGAACCCGAGGACAGCGTGATCGCTGTGTGGTCTCCGGACAGCGGTTGGAGCCTGTCGGTGTACGACACCGGATGCCCTGGACGGTCGGCCGTTTCGAGCTCGAAGTCGACGCTGTCCACGACGACCCAGGTCGGTCCGTCCGCTGCCGTTGCCAGGTGAGCGCCGACGGTCACACCGAACTGCGCGTGACCGACCGCGCGATTCGAACCGGGTTGCGACGGAATCACTGCCGCACCCGTCTTGGCCACTGCCCACAACGCCTCGATCGCCGTCGTCGAACGCGTCAGGTGCACCACTACCGACGTTCCCGGTCCGACGCCCCGTTCGATCAGCGAACGAGCGAGTTTCGACGAGGCGACGTCGAGTGCTCGATAGCTGATCTCGTTCTCGCCCGACACGAGCGCTGGGGCCTCGGGATCGTCCTCGACGACCTCCGCCAATACCTTCGGGAGTATCTGCAGGTCCGATCCGAAGGATCCTCCGGCGGCGAGCGTGCCCGACTCGGGTTCCGTGGAGGCCGTAACAATGCGCTCCCGCTCACCCGCATCGAGAATGTCGATCGTCCCGACCTGCCCGTTCGGCTCGTCGATCAACGCGTCGAGAATCGACAGGAACCATCGACTCAGTTCGCTCACGTACCGCCCGTCGAGGAACGTGTCCAGGTACTTGAACGTCAGTTCGAGCTGTGCCTCGACCACGGTCAGCACGGTCAACGGGTAGTGCGTGGCGTCGTTGACACCGACACCGGTGATCTGCAGCCCGTCCACCGAACTCGCCGCTGCGATCGCATCACGGTCGATGGGATACGACTCGAACACGAGCAGGGTGTCGAACAACCTGTCGAGACCGATTCGCTGCTGGATCTCGGTGAGGCCCACGTAATGATGATCGAGCAGGTCCGCCTGTTGACCTTGCAGTCGAACGAGGGTCTCGGCCCTCGAACGTCGATCACCGATGTCGACCCGGACCGGCAACGTGTTGATGAAGAGACCGACCATCGATTCCACGCCGGCAAGGTCGGCCGGACGCCCCGATACGGTGGCACCGAACACGACATCGGAACGCCCGGTGAGGCGACCGAGGAGAATTCCCCACGCTGCCTGCACCACAGTGTTGACGGTGACGCCCAGATCCGAAGCCATCGCACTCAGCGCAGCGGTCCGCTCTTCCGAGAGCGACACCTCGACCTTGTCGATGACCGGTGCCCCATCGGAACGCCGCACACTCTCGGTGAGCAATGTCGGTTCGGCTACTCCGTGCAGAGCGTCCGCCCATCGATCGAGCGAGTCACCCCGGTCCCGGCTGTCGAGCCACGACAGGAAGTTGCGGAACGGACGCACCCGCGGAAGCACGGACGAATCCGCACGCACGGCGTACAACACCAACAGATCCTGCATGAGCAATGGCATCGACCATCCGTCGAGCAGGATGTGGTGACTGGTGATCCCGAGGTGCCAGGCATCTGCAGCCACCTTGATGAGCGTGAACCTGATGAGCGGCGGCGCCGACATGTCGAAGCGCTCCGCTTGTGCAGCAACGAGTATCCGCTTGGCCTCGGCACGGCGTTCGGCCTCGTCCAGGTGCGTCAGATCGATCTCGCGGAACGGCAGTGTCAACTCGCCGAGAACCACCTGAGCCGGCCGTCCGTCACTGTCGGACACGAACGCAGCTCGGAGGTTGGCGTGGCGGTCGAGCAACGCCTGCCCGGATGCGCGCAGTCTCTCGGTGTCGACGACTCCGGAAAGGTCGAGCACCGCCTGCATCGTGTAGACGTCGACCGTCGACTCGGTCATCATCGCGTGGAACAACAAGCCCGACTGCAACGGTGTCAACGGCCAGACATCTTCGACAGTCGGGTATTTCGACTCCCACGTATCGATCTCGGCCTGAGTCGACTCGATCAGCGGCAGATCCGACGGCGTCAATCCACCGGCTTCGGCGGTCCTACTATGTCCGGCCAGAGCACGCATCGCGTCGGTCCACAGATCGGCCAACTCGCTGACGTCGGCCCGGTCGAGAAGTCCGGTCGGGAACGCGAACGTGGCGCCCAACTTCGGACCGTCCGGACTGTCAGTGACGATGGCATTGATGTCGATCGTCGAGTTCGCAGGCATGTCGTCGTCCATCGACGCAGTGAGCGAACCCAGCGTGCCGGTGGGTGCCCATCCGATATCCGCGAGCTCGGCCGGGATCTCGGTGGCCGAGATTCGACCCAGATAGTTGAAGCTGACCTGCCCCTCCGGGACGGATACCAGCGCTGCGGCCGTCTCCTCATCGAGATACCGCAGGATGCCGTAGCCCATTCCGCGATCAGGCACCTGAAGGATCTGCTCCTTGACGGCCTTGACCGCAGAACCGATAGCGGGCCCGCCGGAGAACGCCTCGCCGATATCCAGGGCGTCCAGACGAAGCGCCAGCGGGTAGGCGCTGGTGAACCAACCGATCGTCCGCGACAGATCAGCCCCGGGAACCACCGCTTCCTCGCGTCCGTGCCCTTCGAGAGCGAACAGCGAACTCGTAGTGTGAATCCCGCGGTTCTCGCGCCATCGAACGAGCGCCAACGCCAGGGTTGCCAGCAAGCCGTCGTTGACACCTCCCCGGAACAGACGCGGGACAGTGGTCAGCAAAGCGTCGGTGACATCCGCGGAGATGTCGACCTCGACGCGTTCGACGGTGCGGGACACATCGACAGCCGGATCGAAGGGTCGGCGACCGAGAAGTGGGTCGTCGATGTCGGCCAACGATGTCCACATCGGCAACTCCTCGCGGCGCGCAGGCGACGCAGCGGCCTGGACCAATCCGTGCGCCCACCGACGCATCGAAGTGCCGACGGCCGGCAGCGAAACCGCCTGTCCTGCAGCGAGCTGCGACCACGCGACCGCAAGGTCGGGGAGCAGGATGCGCCACGTGACGCCGTCGACGACGAAGTGGTGGGCAACGATGAGCAGGACCCCGCGTCGACCCTCCCCTTCGACCTCGGTTTCGGAATCGAAGTCGAACCAGACGAACTGGACCATTACTCCCGTAGCAGGGTCGAGGCGCCCCATCGCGGCGTTCAGTCGGTCGGAGGCGAGGGCCTCCAGGTCGGCCCCGGAGATCGACGCATCGACGCGAACCCGTTCGAGTGCAGCGCCCACGTCGACAGTGCCCTGAGCCCGGACGCTCAGTTCGCCGCCCGCGTACACCGCCCGGAACATGTCGTGGTGGTCGATCACTGCCGACAGGGTCGCAGTCAGCACATCTTCGTCGATTCCGACTGGCAGAGACACCGAGACCGACTGCGAGAACCTGTCGAGGCCCCCGCCCGCTGCCGTCACCTTGCGCATGATCGGCGTCAGAGGCATCGAGCCGACGCCGCCGCCCGGCAATTCGGTCAGTACCGCGGGGCGGTCCGCATCACTCACCCGCACAGCGACTTCGGCGAGCCCGGCAACCGATCGTCGCTCGAACACGTCGCGCGGAGTGAAGGACACACCCCGGGCCTTGGCTCGCGAGACGAGCTGGATGGACACGATGCTGTCGCCGCCGAGAGCGAAGAAGGACTCGTCCACACCTACCCGCGGTACGCGCAGAACATCGGCGAACACCTCGGCGATGATCTCTTCGAGGTCGGTCTCCGCTGCGCGATACACCTGCTCCTGGAACACCGGTTCCGGGAGCGCGCGTCGGTCCAGCTTGCCGACCGGAGTCAACGGGATCTCGTCGAGGACGACGATCGACGCAGGCACCATGTGCGAAGGCAATGTCTGCCCGACGAACTCCGTCAGCACGGCCTGATCCACCGTTGCACCGACCGACGGCATGACGTACGACACGAGAACCGTTGCACCCGAGGGCAGATCCTTACCGAGGGTCGCCGCGAACGCAACCGTGTCGTGAGCGGTCAGCGCCGCGTCGACCTCACCGAGCTCGACACGGAATCCACGGATCTTGACCTGGAAGTCCGATCGACCGACGAATTCGAGCTCACGGGCACCTGTGCGCATGGTCCACCGAACGAGGTCCCCGGTGCGGTACATCCGCGCACCTGTCCCCGCGTAGGGATCAGCGACGAACCGGGAAGCGGTCAGTCCGCCGCGTTCGTGGTAACCGCGAGCGAGTCCCTCGCCCGCGAGATACAGCTCACCCGCGACGCCGACGGGGACAGGTCGTAGTCGTCCGTCCAGAACGAGCGCTGCCGTGCCCCGGACCGGTGAACCGATGGTGATCGGTCGCCCCGGCTCGAGTTCGGCGTAGGACGAGATGATCGTCGTCTCCGTCGGGCCGTAGCCGTTGAAGTAGCGTCGGCCTTGCGCCCACCGTGCAAGGAGCTCAGGCGTCGTCACATCTCCGCCGACGGAGAGGACCTCGAGATCGTCCATGCCGTCTGCATCCATCGTTCCCAGCACCGCCGGAGTGATGATCGAGTGCGTGACCTTCTCGGAGATCAGGATTTCAGCCAGGTCCGGCCCACCGATGACGTCGGAGGGAACGATCACCAGTCGAGCACCGGTGGAGAACGCGACCATCCATTCGAGAACCGATGGATCGAAACTCGGCGAGCAGATGTGCAGGAAGCGACTCTCCGAGGTCACCCCGTACAACTCGACCGCGGAATCGAGCACGCCGCGCAGGCTCGCGTGGGTGACGACGACGCCCTTCGGCAGTCCCGTCGAGCCCGAGGTGTAGATGACGTACGCCGGGTGATCGGTCGTCAGCGTCGACCGACGTTCTCCGTCTGCGATCGGTTCGACGGACCGTGCGTCGACTTCTAGGCGAAGCGCGTCGTCGTCGAGCAGCATCCAGGACTTGCCCGGCAACGCATCGACGTACATCGACGCCGTGATCGCTACGACGGCAGCCGAATCGGACAGCATGTGTTCGATTCGATCCGTCGGGTAGTTCGGGTCGACGGGCATGTGCGCACCGCCGGCCTTGGCCACCGCCCAGACGCATACGAGCATCTCGTACGAGCGAGGGAACGCCAGAGCGACAACAGTGTCCGGCCCGACGCCTCGTTCGATGAGCGTCCGCGCCAGCTGCGAGGACGACTCGTCGAGTTCGCGGTAGGTCACCGATCTGCCCGCTATCCGAACTGCGACGGCGTCAGGGGCGAGGGCGACACCCGCTGTCAGGATCTCATGCAGTGTGGTGGCCGAACCGGCGTCACCACCGAACACATGAGTCAGAGCATCGGCCTCGCCGGCATCGAGGAGAGCGAGATCGCCGACCGGTCGAGATGGGTTCGCGATCGCGTCGTCGAGCAAGCGGACGAACCGTACCGCGAAATCAGCGATCGTCGATTCGTCGAACATATCTGCGGCATAGGAGAACTCGGCTGATATACCGTCGAGACCTCCGTCACCGAGCACGTGCTCGCGCAGCGTGAGTGAGAGGTCGAATTTTGCGATGTGAGCCTCGAACGGAACACCGCTGACATGAAGATCCGGCAGTTGCAGATCGGTCGACGGAAGGTTCTCGAACGACAACGCAACCTGGAACAGCGGATGACGCGCGGTCGACCGTTCGGGGTTGAGTACCTCCACGAGCCGCTCGAACGGGATGTCGGCATGAGCGAAGGCCTGCAGATCTGCCTCTTTCGCTCGCGCGAGAATCTCGGTGAAGGACCGGTCGGGCTCGACGTGAGTCCGCAACACCAGAGTGTTGACGAACATGCCGACCATGTCGTCGAGTTCGGACTGCCCTCGACCCGCGATGGGCGCGCCGATGGCGATGTCATCGGTCCCGGACATCCGGGCGAGGAACACTGCCATCGCTGTGTGTACGACCATGAACAGCGTGCTCGACGTTGTCCGTGCTACGTCCACCAGAGCCCGGTGGGTGTCCGCGTCTATGCGGAATGGGACTTTTCCGCCCACGTAGTCGCGCACCGACGGCCTACTACGGTCGGTGGGGAGATTGAGTTCGTCCGGCAGACCGGCCAGCGCACTCTTCCAGTACGCAACCTGCTGCGACGCGATCGAATCCGGATCGTCCTCACTACCGAGAACCTCTCGCTGCCACAGCGCATAGTCCGCATACTGCACCTCGAGCGGAGCCCAACCAGGCGCCTCACCAGCCGCACGCGCCGCGTACGCGATCATGACATCGCGGGTCAGCGGACCCATCGACCATCCATCGGCCGAGATGTGGTGCGCGACCAAGACGAGAACGTACTCGTCCTCAGCGACCTGAAGCAGTTCGCCTCGCATCGGCAACTCGGTGGTCACGTCGAATCCAGCCGAAATGACCGCTTCCACCTTTGCAGCGACGTCGACCGGATCGACCGGCTTGGGCGCCAAGGTCGGCGCCGCAGCCGAAACCGGCAGAATTACCTGTGCGGCAATACCATCCGTCTCCGGATAGACCGTGCGCAGCGACTCGTGGCGCGCCAGCACGTCCCGTACGGCAGCATTGAGAGCCTCGATATCCAACGATCCCGACAGCCGGACCGCCACGGGGATGTTGTTGACCGCGGACTCCGTGTCGAAGCGGTTGAGGAACCACATCCGCTGCTGCGCCAACGACAACGGAACCATCGCCGGACGCTGCCGCGCCACCAACGGAACCCGCACACCCGACCCCACCGACTGCTCCACCCGAACCGCCAACGCACCCACCGACGGCGCCTCGAACACCAACCGCACCGGCACCACCGCATCCAACGCCACACCCAACCGCGACACCACCTGCGTCGCAATCAACGAATTACCACCCAACGCAAAGAAATCATCATCCACACCCACCCGATCCACACCCAACACCTCGGAAAACACCCGCGCCACCGCCTCCTCCACCGGAGTCGACGGAGCCCGAAACACCACAGCCTCGAACACCGGATCCGGCAACGCCGCACGATCCAACTTCCCATTCGCGTTCAACGGCAACGCATCCAACACCACGAACGCCGACGGCACCATGTACGACGGCACAAGACCACCCAACTCCGCCTTCACCGCACCCACATCCAACGCAACCCTCGACCCATCCACACCCTCCACACCCACCACATACGCCACCAACTGATCCCCCGCAAACTCATCCACCCGAGCAACCACCGCAACATCACCCACCCCAGCCACACCACGCAACGCCGACTCGATCTCCCCCAACTCGATCCGGAACCCACGCACCTTCACCTGAAAATCACTACGCCCCACATACTCCAACTCACCAGAACCACTCCACCGCACAACATCACCCGTCCGATACAACCGCGAACCCACACCCACACCCGCAACACCCACAAACGGATTCGCCACAAACCTCTCCGCCGTCAAATCCACCCGACCCACATACCCACGCGCCAACTGCACACCCGCCAAATACAACTCACCCGACACACCCACCGGCACCGGATGCAACCGCTCATCGAGCACCAACACACCCGTATTCCACTCCGGCACACCAATAGGCACACCCGACACATCACCCGCACCCACCTCATGCACCGTCACCGACACCGCAGCCTCGGTCGGACCATACAAATTGAACAACGCACCCGCATTACCCCGACGGAACCACTGCGCCGTCGCACCCGGCAACGCCTCACCGATCGCCAACACCCGCACCAACGACCCCGACAACACCCCACCCGACACCGCCAACAACGCCGACAACAACGACGGAACCACATGCAACGTCGTCACCGACTCCGCCACCATCAACTCATGCAAATACGCCGCATCCCGATGACCGTCCACCGACGCCACCACCACCGACGCACCCGACACCAACGGCGACCAAAACTCCCACACCGACAAATCGAACGTCGCCGCAGTCTTGAGCAACACCACATCCCCCACACCCAAACCGAACTCCGCACGCTTCCACACCAACTGATTCACCACAGCCTCATGCGAGACCGCCACACCCTTCGGCCGACCCGTCGACCCCGACGTGAAAATCACATACGCCGTATTCGACCCCCGCAACACCGACAACCGCTCACCATCACCCACCGGACCACCCGAGAACCCCGACACATCCACCCCAGACACATCCACCACCCGAACACCACCACCAGCAACACCCACAACCTCACCGAACACACCCACATCCACACCACCAGAAACCAACACCAACACCGGCGAGGACACCGACACAATGAACCCATTACGCTCCACCGGCACATCAGGATCCAACGGAACATACGCACCACCCGCCACCACCACCGCATACATCCCCACCAACAAATCCACCCCACGCCGCATACCCAACCCCACCAACACCTCAGGACCCACACCCTCACCGATCAACCACCGAGCAAGCCGAAACACCCGCCCACCGAACTCCCCATACGACAACCGCTCACCCTCGAACACCACCGCCACCGCATCCGACGACACACCCACCCGATCAACAAACAACGACGCCAACGACACCCCACCCACACCCGAATCCAACACCCGCACAGTGTCATTCCACCCCGACACCACCACCGAACGCTCCACCTCACCCAACACACCGATATCACCCACCACCACAGACGAATCCAAAGCCACCGACTCCAACACCCGAACAAACCGCTCCACAAAACCATCCACCGTCACCACATCGAACAAATCCGTCGCGAACGACACATATCCGCCCACACCCAGCGGACGCCCAGCGTCGTCGTAGCGATCCGTCACGATCAGGTGCAGATCGAATTGCGAGATCCCGGTATCCGCATCCAGACCGCTGACCGACAACCCCGACAACTCGAGCGAACTCTGCGCGAGATTCTGGAACGACAGCCCCACCTGGAACAACGGGTGCCGTGCTGTCGAACGCGCCGGATTGAGCACCTCCACCAACCGCTCGAACGGCACATCCGCATGAGCGAACGCCTGCAGATCACTGGCTCGCGTCTGCGCCAGCAACTCCTCGAACGTCATCGACGAATCCACCCGCGTACGGAAGACCAACGTATTGACGAACATCCCGATGATGTCGTCGAGTGCCCTGTCGCTACGGCCGGCGAACGGGGTGCCGATGGCGATGTCGTCGGTACCGGACATGCGGGACAGGAACACCGCCATCGCCGTGTGCATGACCATGAACAACGTGCTGTTCGTCCGGCGTGCGAGCTGGACTAACTGTGCGTGCAGCTCGGCATCGACGACGAAGTCGGCTCTACCACCGGCGTAGGACTGCACGGCCGGGCGCGGACGATCTGTCGGCAGGTCGAGCTGGTCCGGCAGACCGGCCAGCGCACCCTTCCAGTACGCAACCTGCTGCGACGCAATCGAATCCGGATCGTCCTCACTACCGAGAACCTCACGCTGCCACAACGCATAATCGGCATACTGCACCTCGAGCGGAGCCCAACCAGGCGCCTCACCAGCCGAACGCGCCGCGTACGCGATCATGACATCGCGGGTCAGCGGACCCATGGACGATCCGTCTGCGGAAATATGGTGGACCACGAGAGCCAAGACGTGCTCGGTCGCAGACAAGGTGAACAGGCGCACGCGCAGAGGAATCTCCGTCGTGACATCGAACGTCGTCGACGCCAGCTCACGGACACGATCTTCGACATCCGCAACCTCGACGTCGATGATCTGGATGTCGGGTACGACGCGCTCCACCGGGACGACGAGCTGTATCGGACCGTTCTCGGTCTCGGGGTACATCGTGCGGAGAGACTCGTGCCGAGAAATCACGTCCGACACGGCAGCCTGCACCGCCGCCACGTCCAGTGCACCCGTCAACCGAATCGCCACCGGCACGTTGTAGGCGGCAGAACCTGAATCGAAGCGGTTGAGGAACCACATCCGCTGCTGCGCCAACGACAACGGAACCATCTCCGGACGCTGCCGCGCCACCAACGGAACCCGCACACCCGACCCCACCGACTGCTCCACCCGAACCGCCAACGCACCCACCGACGGCGCCTCGAACACCAACCGCACCGGCACCACCGCATCCAACGCCACACCCAACCGCGACACCACCTGCGTCGCAATCAACGAATTACCACCCAACGCAAAGAAATCATCATCCACACCCACCCGATCCACACCCAACACCTCGGAAAACACCCGCGCCACCGCCTCCTCCACCGGAGTCGACGGAGCCCGAAACACCACAGCCTCGAACACCGGATCCGGCAACGCCGCACGATCCAACTTCCCATTCGCGTTCAACGGCAACGCATCCAACACAACGAACGCCGACGGCACCATGTACGACGGCACAAGACCACCCAACTCCGCCTTCACCGCACCCACATCCAACGCAACACTCGACCCATCCACACCCTCCACACCCACCACATACGCCACCAACTGATCCCCCGCAAACTCATCCACCCGAGCAACCACCGCAACATCACCCACCCCAGCCACACCACGCAACGCCGACTCGATCTCCCCCAACTCGATCCGGAACCCACGCACCTTCACCTGAAAATCACTACGCCCCACATACTCCAACTCACCAGAACCACTCCACCGCACAACATCACCCGTCCGATACAACCGCGAACCCACACCCACACCCGCAACACCCACAAACGGATTCGCCACAAACCTCTCCGCCGTCAAATCCACCCGACCCACATACCCACGCGCCAACTGCACACCCGCCAAATACAACTCACCCGACACACCCACCGGCACCGGATGCAACCGCTCATCGAGCACCAACACACCCGTATTCCACTCCGGCACACCAATAGGCACACCCGACACATCACCCGCACCCACCTCATGCACCGTCACCGACACCGCAGCCTCGGTCGGACCATACAAATTGAACAACGCACCCGCATTACCCCGACGGAACCACTGCGCCGTCGCACCCGGCAACGCCTCACCGATCGCCAACACCCGCACCAACGACCCCGACAACACCCCACCCGACACCGCCAACAACGCCGACAACAACGACGGAACCACATGCAACGTCGTCACCGACTCCGCCACCATCAACTCATGCAAATACGCCGCATCCCGATGACCGTCCACCGACGCCACCACCACCGACGCACCCGACACCAACGGCGACCAAAACTCCCACACCGACAAATCGAACGTCGCCGCAGTCTTGAGCAACACCACATCCCCCACACCCAAACCGAACTCCGCACGCTTCCACACCAACTGATTCACCACAGCCTCATGCGAGACCGCCACACCCTTCGGCCGACCCGTCGACCCCGACGTGAAAATCACATACGCCGTATTCGACCCCCGCAACACCGACAACCGCTCACCATCACCCACCGGACCACCCGAGAACCCCGACACATCCACCCCAGACACATCCACCACCCGAACACCACCACCAGCAACACCCACAACCTCACCGAACACACCCACATCCACACCACCAGAAACCAACACCAACACCGGCGAGGACACCGACACAATGAACCCATTACGCTCCACCGGCACATCAGGATCCAACGGAACATACGCACCACCCGCCACCACCACCGCATACATCCCCACCAACAAATCCACCCCACGCCGCATACCCAACCCCACCAACACCTCAGGACCCACACCCTCACCGATCAACCACCGAGCCAAACGAAACACCCGCCCACCGAACTCCCCATACGACAACCTCTCACCCTCGAACACCACCGCCACCGCATCCAACGACACACCCACCCGATCGACAAACAACGACGCCAACGACACCTCACCCGAACCCACACCCGAATCCAACACCCGCACAGTGTCATTCCACCCCGACACCACCACCGAACGCTCCACCTCACCCAACACACCAATATCACCCACCACCACAGACGAATCCGAAGCCACCGACTCCAACACCCGAACAAACCGCTCCACAAAACCATCCACCGTCACCACATCGAACAAATCCGTCGCGAACGTGAACTCCGCATGGATCTCTGCCGGTCGACCATCCGCTGTCGTACCGTCGAAGATCGTCAGCTGAAGATCGGTCTTCGCGAGCGGTGAGTTGACATCGACGGGAGCGATCGTCAGACCGGGCAGCTCGAGGCTGGCCCGTGTCATGTTCTGGAACGACAGCCCCACCTGGAACAACGGGTTCCGTGCCGTCGATCGGACCGGATTGAGCACCTCCACCAACCGCTCGAACGGCACATCCGCATGAGCGAACGCCTGCAGATCCGCTTCCCGTGCCTGCGCAAGCAACTCCTCGAATGTCATCGACGAATCCACCCGCGTACGGAAGACCAACGTATTGACGAACATCCCGATCATGTCGTCGAGCGCCTTGTCTCCGCGACCGGCAACAGGGGTTCCGACTGCGATGTCGTCGACTCCGGACATGCGGGACAGGAAGACCGCGAACGCGGCATGCATCGTCATGAACAACGTCGCGTGGTGCTTACGTGACAGATCGAGAAGAGCACTGTGCAGATTCGCGTCTATCGTGAAGCGAACCGAGTCGCCTCGGAAGCTCTGATGCGCCGGCCGAGGTCGATCCGAGGGCAGGTCGAGCTGGTCCGGTAGACCGGCCAGCGCACTCTTCCAATACGCAACCTGCTGCGAAGCAATCGAATCCGGATCGTCCTCACTACCGAGAACCTCACGCTGCCACAACGCGTAATCCGCGTACTGCACCTCGAGCGGAGCCCAACCAGGCGCCTCACCAGCCGAACGCGCCGCGTAGGCCACCATCACATCACGCACGAGCGGTGCCATGGACGCGCCGTCCGCCGAGACGTGGTGGATGACGAACGCGAGCACGTACTCGTCGTCGGCCAGCCGGAACAGTTGCGCGGCTCGTGGAATCTGGGTCGTGACATCGAACGCGGTCATCATCAAATCGATGACGCGCCGACGAATGTCCGCCTCCTCGACGTCGTCGACCGCCAGGACGGCATCGGCATCGTCGACGCGCAGAATCTCCTGATGCGGACCGTCCATCGAGTCGGGGTAGATCGTTCGAAGAGACTCGTGGCGTGCGATGAGGTCGGCCACCGCTGCTTCCAGTGCGGAGACGTCGAGTTGCCCACTCAGTCGCACAGCGAACGGAATGTTGTCCACGGCGGAGGTCGTGTCGTACTGGTTGAGGAACCAGTACCGCTGCTGCGCCAACGACAACGGAATGCGTGCGGGCCGATCGACGGCGACAAGTTCTCGCTGCCCGCCGCTACCGACCTGGCTCGCGATCCGCACCGCAAGTTCTGCGACCGTGGATGCCTCGAACAGTTCGCGCACGCCGATCTTCGTGTTCAGGACCTGCCCCAACCGCGAGACCAGCTGCGTAGCGATCAGCGAGTTGCCGCCGAGTTCGAAGAAGTCGTCGTCGAGACCGACTTGTTCGAGTGCCAGGACCCCGGCGAAGGTGTCGGCGACGATCTCTTCGACCGGTGTAGTAGGTGCTCGGAATTCCTTCGCCGCCAGCACGGGTGCAGGCAGCGCCTTGCGATCTAGCTTGCCGCTCGAGCCGAGAGGGAACTCCTCGAGCACGACGAAGACGGACGGCACCATGTACTCGGCGAGCTTCGTGCCGAGTGCAGAGCGAACTGCCGCTCTGTCGAAGTCCTCGGTGTTCACCACGACGTATGCAACGAGTTGCTCGTCGCGAACCTGCACCGCTGCCTGGGCGATCGAATCCTGCTCGAGCAGGATCGTTTCGATCTCGCCGAGTTCGATACGCAGACCACGGAGTTTGACCTGGAAGTCGCTGCGGCCCACGTAGTCGAGCTCGCCGCTCGCGGTCCAACGGACGACGTCGCCCGTTCGGTACAGCCGCTCACCGCGGGAACGCGCTTCCGGCACGGGGTGGGCGACGAACCTGTCGGCCGTCAGATCCGGACGACCGACATAGCCGCGGGCAAGTTGAACACCCGCCAAATACAGCTCACCCTCGACACCGACCGGGACAGGAGCGAGACGACGATCCAGGACGAACACTCGGGTGTTCCACACCGGGGCGCCGATGGGAACGACCGTCTCCCCCTCCAGCACCTCGTGGAACGTCACGTCGACGGCAGCTTCGGTCGGTCCGTACAGATTGTGCAGCCGGACGTTCGGCAGAGCTCCGAACAGGCGCTGAGCAGTGGCCGCCGGTAGTGCCTCGCCCGACGCGAACACCTGTCGCACCGTGGGCAACTGAACTTGGCGAGCTTCGAGCTCAGCGACGAATACCGACAGCATCGACGGGACGAAGTGCACAGTGGTCACGGACTCTTCGGCCACGACGCGAGCCAGGTAGTGCGGATCGCGGTGGCCGTCGGGTATGGCGACGACGACCGATGCGCCAACCTGCAGGGCCCAGAAGAACTCCCAGACGGATACGTCGAACGTGAACGGCGTCTTCTGCAGCACTACGTCGTTCTCGGCGAGTCGATACGTGTCCTGCATCCACAGCAGCCGGTTGACGATGGCCTCGTGCGAGACCGCCACACCCTTCGGCCGACCCGTCGACCCCGACGTGAAAATCACATACGCCGTATTCGACCCCCGCAACACCGACAACCGCTCACCATCACCCACCGGACCACCCGAGAACCCCGACACATCCACCCCAGACACATCCACCACCCGCACACCACCACCAGCAACACCCACAACCTCACCGAACACACCCACATCCACACCACCAGAAACCAACACCAACACCGGCGAGGACACCGACACAATGAACCCATTACGCTCCACCGGCACATCAGGATCCAACGGAACATACGCACCACCCGCCACCACCACCGCATACATCCCCACCAACAAATCCACCCCACGCCGCATACCCAACCCCACCAACACCTCAGGACCCACACCCTCACCGATCAACCACCGAGCCAAACGAAACACCCGCCCACCGAACTCCCCATACGACAACCGCTCACCCTCGAACACCACCGCCACCGCATCCGACGACACACCCACCCGATCGACAAACAACGACGCCAACGACACCTCACCCGAACCCAAACCCACACCCGAATCCAACACCCGCACAGTGTCATTCCACCCCGACACCACCACCGAACGCTCCACCTCACCCAACACACCAATATCACCCACCACCACAGACGAATCCGAAGCCACCGACTCCAACACCCGAACAAACCGCTCCCCGAACAACACCATCGTCGACTCGTCGAACAAATCCGTCGCATACGTCAACGTCGCAGACAACCCCGCAGGACCACCATCGACATCGAACAACTCCGTCACCGTCACCTGCACATCGAACTTCGCCACCGCAGCATCGAACTCCACCGCCGACACCGACAACCCCGGCAACTCCAACGACGTCCGCTCCAAATTCTGGAACGACAACATCACCTGAAACAACGGATGACGCCCCTGCGACCGCGCCGGATTGAGCACCTCCACCAACCGCTCGAACGGCACATCCGCATGCCCGAACGCCCCCAAATCACGCTCCCGCACATCCCGCACCACATCAGCAAACGACCAATCCAACCCGAACACCGACCGCAACACCAACGTATTGACGAACATCCCGATCACATCATCGAGAGCAGCCTCACCACGACCCGCCACCGGCGTACCCACCGCCACATCATCGACACCCGACAACCGCGACAACAACACCGCCAACGCCGAATGCACCACCATGAACAACGACGCATTCAACTCACGAGCCACCACACCCAACCCACGATGCACACCCGCATCCACCGAAAACACAACATTCGCACCACGATTCGACGCCACCACCGGACGCACCCGATCAGCAGGCAAATCCAACTGATCCGGCAACCCATCCAACGCCGACCGCCAAAACGACACCTGCTGCGACAACAACGAATCCGGCTCCGACTCCGAACCCAACACCGCACGCTGCCACAACGCATAATCCGCATACTGCACCGGCAAAGGAGCCCACCCCGGCTCCTCACCACCAACCCGCGCCACATACGCACCCATCACATCCCGCGTCAACGGCCCCATCGAAAAACCATCAGCCGCAATATGATGCACAACAAACACCACAACAAACTCAGAAACACCAGAACCCGAACCCACCACCTCGAACAAACCAGCCCGAAACGGCACCTCCGCAGTCACATCGAAACCGGACGATACGAAGCGACGCAGCGTCTCCGGGAGGTCGGCCGCGTCGATAGAGCGCGCCGACATATCGGGACTGACGACGGCGGTCGGCAGGATCTCTTGCATTCCTGCACCGTCGATGTCGGGATAGACGGTACGAAGCGACTCGTGCCTGGTGAGCAGGTCGTCGACAGCTCGACTGAGCGCCGACACGTCGAGCTGACCCGTCAGACGGATCGCCACCGGAATATTGTTCACCGCAGACGCAGTATCGAACCGATTCAAGAACCACATACGCTGCTGCGCAAGCGACAACGGAATGATCTCCGGCCGCTCCTGCGCCACGAGCGCACGGCGAGCGCCCCGCCCGACCTGCGTTTCCACCAGCGAAGCCAAGGCACTCACCTTGGGCGCATCGAACAGAATCCTCACCGGAAGCTGCGTCTCGAGTGCCGTGCCCAGTCGGGACACCAGCTGCGTAGCGATCAGCGAGTTGCCGCCGAGTTCGAAGAAGTCGTCGTCGAGACCGACTCGTTCGAGTCCGAGGACTCCGGCGAAGGTGTCGGCGACGATCTCTTCCACAGGCGTGGTCGGTGCCCTGAACTGCGTGGCCTCGAACACCGGGTCTGGCAGAGCATTTCGATCGAGCTTTCCGCTCGCACCGAGCGGAAACTTCTCGAGCACCAACAAGGTCGACGGCACCATGTACGCCGGCAACTTCGCTGCAGCCGCAGCCGTGACTTCGTCGAGCTCGACAGTGGTACCGGGCTCGGGGATGAGGTACCCGACCAGGCGATCGTTGCGCACGAGAACGACAGCGCTCGCGACCGAGTCATCGTCCGTCAGAACAGCTTCGATCTCGCCCAATTCGATACGCAGGCCACGCACCTTGACCTGGAAGTCGGTACGCCCGACATATTCGATCTCACCGTTCTTCGTCCACCGCACGAGGTCACCTGTGCGGTAGAGACGCGACGGCGTCGATGCACCCTGATCCGCGAACGGGTCGGCGACGAATGCGCTGGCGGTCAGGTCGGGACGCGACGCGTATCCCCGCGCGACCTGCGGGCCCGATAGATACAGCTCACCTGCGACACCGACTGGAACCGGGTGCAGACGCTGATCGAGGATGAGAGCTCGGGTGTTCCACACGGGCGAACCGATGGTGATCGACTCTTGTGCAGAGTGCACCATTCCCTCGGTTGCATGCACCGTGAACTCGGTCGGGCCGTAGAGGTTGTGCAACGCCACCCCCGGCAGGGCGCGCTCGAAGGCGCGCACGACCGACATCGACAACGCTTCGCCTGCCGCAAGGACGACACGCAACGATCGGAACGACTCGGTGTCGAATCCTGATGTTTCGGCGACGAACACCGACAGCATCGACGGGACGAACGACGTCATGGTGACCGCTTCGTCCGCGATCACCTGGGCGAGGTACCGAGCATCGCGGTGCCCGTCGGGCGCAGCCAGCACCATTCGTCCACCGGTAAGCAGGGTGCCGAACAGCTCCCACAGCGACACGTCGAATGTGACGGGTGTCTTCTGCAACACCACATCCTGAGGTCCCATCTCGAATCTATCGGTGAGCCAAGCGATCTGGTTGACGATGGCCTCGTGCGAGACCGCCACACCCTTCGGCCGACCCGTCGACCCCGACGTGAAAATCACATACGCCGTATTCGACCCCCGCAACACCGACAACCGCTCACCATCACCCACCGGACCACCCGAGAACCCCGACACATCCACCCCAGACACATCCACCACCCGCACACCACCACCAGCAACACCCACAACCTCACCGAACACACCCACATCCACACCACCAGAAACCAACACCAACACCGGCGAGGACACCGACACAATGAACCCATTACGCTCCACCGGCACATCAGGATCCAACGGAACATACGCACCACCCGCCACCACCACCGCATACATCCCCACCAACAAATCCACCCCACGCCGCATACCCAACCCCACCAACACCTCAGGACCCACACCCTCACCGATCAACCACCGAGCCAAACGAAACACCCGCCCACCGAACTCCCCATACGACAACCGCTCACCCTCGAACACCACCGCCACCGCATCCGACGACACACCCACCCGATCGACAAACAACGACGCCAACGACACCTCACCCGAACCCAAACCCACACCCGAATCCAACACCCGCACAGTGTCATTCCACCCCGACACCACCACCGAACGCTCCACCTCACCCAACACACCAATATCACCCACCACCACAGACGAATCCGAAGCCACCGACTCCAACACCCGAACAAACCGCTCCCCGAACAACACCATCGTCGACTCGTCGAACAAATCCGTCGCATACGTCAACGTCGCAGACAACCCCGCAGGACCACCATCGACATCGAACAACTCCGTCACCGTCACCTGCACATCGAACTTCGCCACCGCAGCATCGAACTCCACCGCCGACACCGACAACCCCGGCAACTCCAACGACGTCCGCTCCAAATTCTGGAACGACAACATCACCTGAAACAACGGATGACGCCCCTGCGACCGCGCCGGATTGAGCACCTCCACCAACCGCTCGAACGGCACATCCGCATGCCCGAACGCCCCCAAATCACGCTCCCGCACATCCCGCACCACATCAGCAAACGACCAATCCAACCCGAACACCGACCGCAACACCAACGTATTGACGAACATCCCGATCACATCATCGAGAGCAGCCTCACCACGACCCGCCACCGGCGTACCCACCGCCACATCATCGACACCCGACAACCGCGACAACAACACCGCCAACGCCGAATGCACCACCATGAACAACGACGCATTCAACTCACGAGCCACCACACCCAACCCACGATGCACACCCGCATCCACCGAAAACACAACATTCGCACCACGATTCGACGCCACCACCGGACGCACCCGATCAGCAGGCAAATCCAACTGATCCGGCAACCCATCCAACGCCGACCGCCAAAACGACACCTGCTGCGACAACAACGAATCCGGCTCCGACTCCGAACCCAACACCGCACGCTGCCACAACGCATAATCCGCATACTGCACCGCCAAAGGAGCCCACCCCGGCTCCTCACCACCAACCCGCGCCACATACGCACCCATCACATCCCGCGTCAACGGCCCCATCGAAAAACCATCAGCCGCAATATGATGCACAACAAACACCACAACAAACTCAGAAACACCAGAACCCGCACCCACCACCTCGAACAAACCAGCCCGAAACGGCACCTCCGCAGTCACATCGAAACCAACGGAAACGAATTCGACGACACGGCCGAGCACGTCGGCTTCCGACACCGGCTCGGCCGACAACGTCGGGGCGACCGCGTCCGCGTCGAGGACCAATTGCGATCCGACGCCGTCGATTTCGGGATAGATCGTTCGCACGGACTCGTGACGGACGAGAACATCGCGAATAGCAAGATTGAGCGCCGACACGTCGAGCTGACCCGTCAGACGAATCGCCACCGGAATATTGTTCACCGCAGACGCAGTATCGAACCGATTCAAGAACCACATACGCTGCTGCGCAAGCGACAACGGAATGATCTCCGGCCGCTCCTGCGGTACCAGAGGCGCCGCGCCTCCCTCGCCCTGCGCGACCGCCTTGTCGACGAGCACTGCGAGTCCGGCAATAGTCGGCGCATCGAAGAAGTCGCGGACATCGGTGCGGATGTCGAAGCGCGCATTGATGCGAGAGATGACCCGGGTGGCGATCAGCGAGTTGCCGCCGATCGCGAAGAAGTCATCGTCGGCGCCGATGGTCTCGGAGCCGAGCACCTCACCGAACACAGCTGCCAGAGCCAGTTCGGTCTCGGTGGACGGTTCTCGGTATTCGTTTGCCAGCGACGAGAACTCGGGCGCCGGCAGTGCCTTTCGGTCGAGCTTTCCGCTCGAACCGAGTGGAAACTCCCCGACCGAAACGAACAACGCGGGAACCATGTACTCGGGTAGCCGAGCCGCCACGACCTCGGCGAGGCTGTTCTGCTCGACGTCCGCACCCGACGCAGGTACCACGTACGCAACGAGGACGTCACCGAGCGTCGCATCCGCGTGGACGAGAGCCACCGCCTGCGAGACCGACTCGTGTTCGAGAATCGCAGTCTCGATCTCACCGAGCTCGATGCGCAGACCACGGAGTTTCACCTGGAAGTCGGTGCGTCCCACGTATTCCAGCATTTCGACGCCCGCGCGCGGCACCCACCGTACGAGGTCGCCGGTCCGGTACATCCGCTGGCCGTTCTCGAACGGATCGGCCACGAAGCGGTCCGCGGTGAGGTCCGGTCGGGCCACGTACCCGCGCGCCAACTGCACGCCCGCGAGATAGAGCTCACCCTCGGCGCCGGTTGTCACCGGACGCAGGCCGTCGTCCAGCACGTAGAGCTGCGTGTCGACCACGGCCCTGCCGATCGGTACCGACCCGGATTCCACTGCAGCGGTCTCGTAGTAGGTGACGTCGACGGCAGCTTCGGTCGGACCGTACAGGTTGTGCAGTTCGGCGGAGCTGACGGCATGGAATCGTGTCGTGGTCTGGGCGGGAAGGGCCTCACCGGACGCGAACACGTAGCGCAGAGTGCGGATTTCGCTGATCGTCGGTTCAGCGACGAAGACCGCCAGCATCGACGGGACGAAGTGGGCAACGGTCACGTTGCGTTCGGTCATGACCCGGGCGAGATACGCCGGATCACGATGGCCGTCGTGTGCCGCGACGACGAGCCGCGCACCGATCTGCAACGGCCAGAAGAATTCCCACACCGACACGTCGAACGTGAACGGTGTCTTCTGCAGCACGACGTCGTGCGGGGTCAGGGTGTACTCGTCCTGACGCCACTGGACATTGCTGACGATCGCGCGATGGGTTACCGCCACCCCCTTGGGGCGTCCCGTGGACCCGGAAGTAAAGATGACATAGGCCAGGGCGTCGTCGGTGAGTGTCCGGACCCGGTCGTCGTCGGTGAGTGGGGTCGACTCGAGATCGTCCAGGTCGAGTAGGTCGATCGACAGCACCTCGACATCGACGGGAAGATCGAGCGGCTGTGTGGAAACTCCGAGTACCGCGGCGGGTTGTGCGACGTCGAGTACGTAGGCGAGCCGGTCGGCCGGGTGATCAGGATCGAGAGGAACGTAGGCCGCGCCGGATTTCACGATCGCGTACATGCCGACTAGGAGGTCGATTGAGCGTCGGATACCGAGCCCGACGAGAGACTCGGGGCCGATCCCCATCGACACGAGGTGTCGGGCGAGTCGATTGGCACGCGCATCGAATTCCGCATACGTCAGCGATTCACCGTCGAACTCGATGGCGATCGAATCCGGGGTACGAGCGACCTGTTCCTCGAACCTGGACACGAGAGTCGGCGGACCTGCCGGAGTGAGATCTCCCAACACCTCTGACGCGTCGGCGACGATCGAATCGACGATGCCTGCGAGACCGATGGATTCGAGAGCGCCCGGAACGACGTTCGACAGCACGACAGTGACGAGAGCCTCGGTTCCGAGTGCACCTCCCATGGCCGCTTCGAGTGCGGTCAGTTCGGCGTGCAGAGTCGTGTAGCTCACAGCCGTCTCGCCATGGGTCATGGCGATGCGATCAGGCGCAGCATCGACGACTGAAGCGATCACGCCCGGAAGTTCTTCCACTGCTACGCCGCCAGCAGCGCCCTGACTCCGAGTGTTCGGCCGACCATTCGACATCTTCGGTGTTCCTCCTACTTACCGCCGCGGTACGCGCCGAAATGCATCGCGTACACGAGACACACTACGAAACGCTGCGACTCGAACCGGCTTCGACTCCACATTCACGATCGAGCGTATGTAGGTCACTGCATGGAAGCACCGGCTCCTCCGGGCTCGGCCGCAAGGGCCTGTGCTTCCTCGATCAATGAGGCCACGGTCGCGGCGAAGCCGTCGGCACCGAGGGCAGGCAAAATCCCCGGCAACAGGCCCGTCAAGGCAACCGACAGCACGGCCTCGGGCTTGAGCGCACCACCCGTCGAAGCGGACACGGCCGACAGCTTCTCGTCGAGCTCGCCGAACGTCACGCTCTTGTCACCGAACGAGACCGCGACGGTCGAGGGGGCAGCGACGGCCGCAGCCGACACCAGTTCGGGCAGGTCGTCGATCGTCTTCGGCTTCGGTGCCGGCCGTGCCCGCTCGGCCTCCGAACGCATGTCGACGCCACGCAGGATGCTGCCCGGATCCGATGTCAGCAGATCGAGAAGGCGGACGAAACGCTGCGCGAACAGTTCGATCGTCGCGGGCTCGAACAACGCCGTGGCGTAGTTGAACACGGCATCGATTCCGACGAGATCACCCGAGTCGTCGAAGCGTTCCGTCGCTGTCAGCTGTAGGTCGACCTTGGCCTGCTCGAGACCGCTCTCCAACGCCGAGACCTCCAGATCCGGCAGCGCGAAGGTGCCGGTGGCGAGGTTCTGGAAGGTGAGCATGACCTGGAACAGCGGGCTGTACGCCGCCGAACGCTTGTGCCCGACCACCTCCACGACCCGTTCGAACGGCACGTCGGCGTTGCCGAACGCAGCGAGGTCCTTCTCGCGGACCTGAGTCAGCAGATCCGCGAATGTCGTACTCGGCGTGACCGAGGTCCGTAGTACAAGCGTGTTGACGAACATGCCGACGAGGTCGTCGAGTGCAGCATCGCCTCGCCCGGCAACCGGAGTACCGACGGTGATGTCCTGTTCACCACTCAGCTTCGACAGCAGAACCGCCAGTGCGCTGTGCACCACCATGAAGACGGTTGCGTTGTGCTCACGCGCAGTCTTCTGCACTCTCGCCGCGATGTCGGGCGCGACACCGAACTCGATACGTCCGCCACGCATGGACGCCCGGGCCGGTCGCGGGAAGTCGGTCGGCAGCGCAAGTCGTTCGGGCGCGCCTGCCAGCGCGTCGGACCAATACGCGATCTGACTGGACAACACACTGTCGGCGTCGTCCTCGGATCCGAGTACCTCACGCTGCCACAGCGAGTAGTCCGCGTACTGCACGGGAAGTTCCGTCCACTGCGGTGCATCGCCTGCTGTTCGTGCGACGTACGCGGTCATCACATCCCTGATCAACGGACGCATGGAGAATCCGTCGGCGCTGATGTGATGGGCGACGAAGACGAGCACGAACTCCTTTCCGCTCGCCTCGGTGACGGAGAAGAGCTCGGCGCGTACCGGAACCGCGTTCGCAACATCGAATCCAGCGGTGACGACCTCACCTACGACGCCAGGCACATCTGCGGCCGAGATCTCACGCAATTCGAGCGCCGGCAGCGCGTCCGACATGGAGACGACGGATTGGATGGGCCCGTCCGCCGTGTCCGGGTAGCGGGTACGCAGGATCTCATGCCTGCGGAAGAGGTCACCCACTGCAGCTCGCAGCGCTGAGACGTCCAAGACACCGGTGAGTCGAATAGCCACCGGAATGTTGTATGCATCCGAGCTTGGATCCACCTGATTGAGGGTCCACATGCGCTGCTGCGCCAAGGACAGCGGAACGGATTCCGGACGTGTCCGTGCGACGAGCGGAGTACGTGCACCCTGTCCGACGTACGACTCCACCCGAGCGGCAAGCGCGCCGACCTTTGGAGCCTCGAAGACCGAGCGAACCGAAATCGACGCATCCAGTGCAGCACCGAGGCGTGCGACGAGCTGTGTTGCCACCAGCGAGTTGCCGCCGAGTGCGAAGAAGTCGTCGTCCAGTCCCACCCGAGCTACGCCGAGTAGCTCGGAGTACACGCGGGCCACGATCTCCTCGATCGGATTGGTCGGGGCACGGAACTCCGACGCCTCGAACACGGGAGCGGGGAGCGCGACACGATCGAGTTTGCCGTTGGCGTTGAGCGGCAAGGCCGCCAGGACGACGAAATCGGACGGCACCATGTACGACGGCAACGACGAGCTCAACGCCGTTCGCACATCCTCGATGTCGACCGTCGCCGACGCGGAGGGAACCAGGTAGCCAACCAGCCGATCACCGGTGTGCGGATCCGAGTACAAGATCACCACGGCATCGGCGAGCACGTCCAGCGCTCGCATCGCTGCCTCGATCTCGCCGAGCTCGATCCGGAAGCCCCTGATCTTGACCTGGAAATCGGAACGGCCCGAGAAGACCAGCTCCCCGTCCGCGTTCCAGAACGCAAGGTCACCGGAGCGGTACAGCCTTCCACCGTTCGGATCGAACGGATCTGCCACGAACCGTTCGGCAGTCAGGTCCGGGCGCCCCAGGTAGCCGCGAGCCAACTGTGCGCCGGCGAGGTAGAGCTCGCCGGTGGTACCTGCCGGGACCGGATGCAGGCGGGCATCGAGTACGTACACCCGGGTGTTCCACTCCGGCCGACCGATTGGGACGCTGGCATTCTCGTCGGACGTCACTCGATGCGACGTCACCGACACTGCAGCCTCGGTCGGGCCGTACAGGTTGAACAATTCCGCGTCGTTGTGCTCGAAGAAACGTCGGGCGGTATCACCCGGAAGCGCCTCGCCGATGGCCAGTACTCGCTTCAGCGACGACGGAACAGTGTTGTCGCCGTTCACCATCAAGGCGGTCAGCATCGACGGCACCACGTGGAGCGTCGTGACCGACTCGCGTCGAATGATGTCGGCAAGTCGAGCAGGATCACGATGGTCGTCGGGCCCGGCCAAGACGAGCGTCGCCCCCGACGTCGGAGCGGACCAGAACTCCCATACCGACAGATCGAACGTCGCTGCGGTCTTGAGCAGAACCGAATCGGTGGGCCCGAGATCGAACTCGGCACGCTTCCACGTCAACTGATTGACGATTGCCGAATGGCTGACGGCAACGCCCTTGGGTCGGCCCGTAGATCCCGAGGTGAAGATGACGTAGGCACAGTTGTCGGTGCGCAATGGCGCAGTTCGCTCCGAATCCGTGACCGGTGAGCTCGTGTACGAAGACAGGTCGAGGGTGTCGATCCTCACCACGGAGGTGTCGGCGATCGACCGGTCCGAGAACGCTTCTCCGTCGCGCTCGGTGGACAACAGCAGTATCGGCGAGGCTGAGTCGAGTACGTACTCGATCCGCTCGATCGGCTGCTCGGAGTCCACAGGCACATACGCGCCACCGGTCTTCGCGACAGCGAACATCGCGACGACCAGATCCGCACTGCGGCGAATCGCCAATGCAGTCCGTGTTTCCGGTCCGACTCCGCGGCCGATCAAATAGCGCGCCAGTGCGTTGACCCGGGAATCGAATTCGCGGTACGTCCACCGTCGATCGCCCTCGACCAGAGCAATCGAGTCGGGGTGCCTCGCGACCTGCTCGTCGAACAGCGAGACCAGAGTGGCGTTGCGGTCGACGGGATGACTCGTCGCGTTCGGAGACTCGACGAGTAGGGCGCGCTCGGAGCTGCCGAGCAGGTCGACGTCGCCGACCGGAGTTTCGGGCCGCTCCACGATTGTGTGCAGGAAGTGAACGAACCGGGTGGCGATCTTCTCGACCGTCGAGTGGTCGAACAAGTCTTTCGCGTAAGTGAACTCGGCCGACATGCCCGCAGGTGTTCCGCTTACGTCGTAGCGATCGACCACGATCAGGTGCAAATCGAACTGTGCGACGCCGGACTCGATCTCCATCGCAGCAATGTCGAGACCCGGAAGCGCCAGGTCCGTGACTCCCTGATTCTGGAAGGAGAACCCGACCTGGAACAGGGGATGCCGAGCAGTCGAACGAACGGGGTTGAGGACCTCGACCAACCGCTCGAACGGAACGTCCGCGTTGGCGAATGCGCCGAGGTCAACCTCACGCGCACGATCGACGAGTTCGGTGAACGGCAACGCGCCGTCCACCTGTGTACGCAGAACCAATGTGTTGACGAACATTCCGATCAGATCGTCCAGGGCGCGGTCGCCTCGGCCCGCAATGGGCGTGCCGACCGCGATGTCCGTGGTACCGGAGAGCCTGGCAAGCAGACCTGCAAACGCCGCGTGCACCGCCATGAACAAGGTGCCACCTCGCGACCGCGCCAGATCGCGAAGCCGTCCGTGCAAATCGGCGTCGATCCCGAATTCGACACTGCCACCGGTGAACGACTGGGTTGCAGGCCGCGTGCGATCGGACGGAAGTGTCAGCTCGTCCGGAACATCTGCCAACGCCTCGGTCCAGTAGCCGAGCTGCCGAGACACTGTCGAATCCGCGTCGTCTTCGGAGCCGAGCATGTCGCGCTGCCAGAGGCTGAAGTCGGCGTACTGCACCGGCAACGGAGCCCATCCCGGCTCGGCGCCCGTGGTCCGAGCTGCGTACGCCGTCATCAAGTCGCGAGCCAGCGGAGCGACCGACACCCCATCGACGCTGATGTGGTGGGCGACCATCGCGAGCACGTGTTCGTCCGCTCCGGTCCGGTAGAGCTCGATTCGGATCGGTACCTCGGTCGTGACGTCGAACTGTGTCGATGCAAGAGAGGCGATCCTCTCGGCAACGTTCTCCGCAGCAACCTCCGTGACCGACAGTTCGGGGAGTGCCTGCGACGGGTGCAGTATCTGCTGCACCGGTCCGTTCTCGGTCTCCGGGTACATGGTTCGCATCGACTCGTGGCGAGAGACGAGATCCGCGACGGCCGCGCCGAGGGCGCCGATGTCCAGATCGCCGGAGAGCCGAAGTGCGAACGGAACGAGGTACGCCGTGGACGTGGGATCGAACCGGTTCAGGAACCACATTCGACGCTGCGACAACGACAGTGGGATCTCGATCGGCCGCTCGCGAGCAACCAACGCCACCCGAGCGTCGCCGTCGGCCCGCTCGACCTCGACAGCGAGTTTCGCTACGGTGCGGGCCTCGAACAGGGCACGGACCGGCACCGAGGCACCGACCGCAGTGCCGATGCGCGCCACCACCCTGGTCGCGATCAACGAGTTGCCGCCGAGCTCGAAGAAGTCGTCGTCGGCACCGATGCGTTCGACGTCGAGCAGATCGGCGAAAACCTCTGCCACGATCTCTTCGATCGGAGTGGACGGCGCACGGAACTCACGCACCTCGAAGACCGGCTCCGGCAACGCGCGACGATCGAGCTTGCCGTTGACGGTCAGTGGAATCTCGGGCACCACCACGAAGGCCGACGGAATCATGTACTCCGGCAGCGATGCCGCTACCGAGGTACGAAGGTCCGCCGCGTCGACGGTCGCACCGGACACCGGGACGACGTAGGCGACCAACTGGAGCGTGTTGTGTCGATCGGAGCGGACGACGACGGCCACCTGTCCCACCGAGTCGTCGGCGAGCACTGCGGACTCGATCTCGCCGAGCTCGATTCGGAAGCCTCGGATCTTGACCTGATCATCGGCGCGGCCGACGAACTCGAGATCTCCGTCGATGGTTCGACGTGCGACGTCTCCGGTCCGATACATCAGCGAACCACCGGCGTGCGCCGCGGTTCCCGAGAACGGGTTGGCGACGAAGCGAGTGGCCGTCAAGTCCGTTCGACCGAGGTATCCGCGGGCCAACGTGCCGCCTGCAACATACATTTCACCGGCCACCCCGACCGGAACCGGCTGGAGTCGTGCGTCCAGCACGTAGACGCGAAGTCCTGGGATTGCACCGCCCACGACGGAACCCGTGGCGCTCGACACCAGTTCTTCGTCGAGGCGGCGGTGCGATACGTGCACGGTGGTCTCGGTGATCCCGTACATGTTGACCAGTTCCGGAGAACGATCGCCGTACCGGGCGAACCAGTCCGACAACCGCCGCAGTTCGAGTGCCTCACCGCCGAAGATGACGTACCGAAGCTGCAGATTCTGCCCGTCGGCGCCGAGAACTCGGTCCACTTCCGCCAACTGGTAGAACGCTGAGGGCGTCTGGTTGAGGACTGTGACGTTCTCCCGAATCAACAACTCTCGGAACGACTCCGGTGACCGCGAGGTGAAGTAGTCCACCACGACGAGCGTGCCACCGTGAAGCAGAGGGCCCCACAGTTCCCACACCGAGAAATCGAATGCGTACGAGTGGAACAACGTCCATACGTCATTGCTGTCGAATTCGAACAACCCGTCGGTGTTCGCCATCAGACGCGCGACCGCGACGTGCGGAACCATGACGCCCTTGGGTCGGCCGGTCGAACCCGAGGTGTAGATGACGTATGCAACATCGGACGGCCGCAGTGGACGACTGCGCTCGGCGTCGTCGATCGGCGACTTCTCGTGCGCCGACAGGTCGAGGAGGTCGACCTCGACGCTGTCGAGCTCGTGAGGCGCGGAGAACTCGCGGCCCGACCAGGTCACGAGCGCAGTGGGTGCAGAGTCCTCCAGCACATAGGCGATGCGATCGGCCGGGTTCGTCGGGTCCACCGGTACGTATCCGCCGCCGGACTTGATCACAGCCAACAGCGTGACGACCAGGTCCACCGATCGAGGCAATGCCACAGCGACCAGAGACTCCGGGCCGACCCCCGTCGACATCAGATGACGCGCAAGTCTGTTGGATCGCTCGTCGAGTTCCCGGTAGCTCAGCCGTTCGGCACCGAAGACCACCGCTGTCGACTCCGGCGAACGCTCCGCCCGACGCCCGAACAGTTCGGCCAGGGTCGAGTCTGCGGCGACACCGTCGACGCCGGCCCAGGTCGACGTCACCAACGTTCTTTCCTCGGAACCGAGTAGATCGATCTCCCCGATCACCACGTCCGCATCGTCGACGACCGAGTCGAGAACGCGCAGCAACCGCGCGCCGAACTCTTCGACGGTGCGTCTGTCGTAGAGGTCGGTCGCATAGGTCCAGAACACCTGCAGGCCGTCGAGCGCCCCGTCGACTGCCACTGCTTCGGTAACAGTCAGCTGCAGATCTGCGCGGGCAGTCGCAGCGTCGACGTCCATCGGCGCGACGGTAAGGCCAGGTAGTTCGAACTCGGTCCGACGGATGTTCTGGAACGCGAGCAACACCTGCACCAGCGGGTGGCGGGCCTGCGAGCGCTCGGGATTGAGCACCTCCACCAGTCGCTCGAACGGAATGTCGGAGTGCGCGAACGCAGCCAGATCCACATCACGCGATATCGCGAGCAGTTCGCTGAACGTCGTCGAGACGTCCACTTCGGTGCGCAGGACCAACGTGTTGACGAACATGCCGATCACGTCGTCGAGTGCGGCATCTCCGCGACCTGCGATAGGTGTGCCGACGACGACGTCCTCGGTCGCCGCCATGCGGGCGAGCAGCACCGCGACGGCGCTGTGGACGACCATGAACAACGAGGCGTTGTTCTCGCGCGCCAGCATCGAAAGTCGTCGGTGGACAGCAGCGGGCACCTCGAAGGACACGACATCGCCTCGACCCGACGAGGCCTCGCCGCGCGGTCGATCGGACGGCAATGTCACTTCGTCCGGCAGTTCCGCGAGGACATCGCGCCAGTACGACTCCTGCTGCGCGAGCAGCGATCCCGGATCGGCTTCGGACCCGAGTACATTTCGCTGCCAGATGGCGAAGTCCGCATACTGGACGTCGAGCACCGGCCAACCGGGTTCCTGTCCTTCCGTGCGGGACACGTACGCGGTCATCACGTCCCGCGCCAGCGGAGACATCGAGAATCCGTCGGCAGCGATGTGGTGGGCCACGAACATCAGTACGTGCTCATCTGCCGAGACACGGAAGAGACGGGCCCGGAACGGAACGTGCAGTGTGACGTCGAAACCGGTGGCAGCCAACTCGTACATCTTCGCGGGTAGTTCGTCCGCCTGGACGAGCACCGGTGCCAGATCGAGCGTGACATCACCGACGGGCAGGATCTTCTGATACCCGGATCCGTCGTCGTCAGGGTAGACCGTGCGGAGCGACTCGTGACGGCTCAGCAGATCGCTCACCGCAGCCGTGAGCGCGTCCACGTCGAGGGCGCCGGTGAGCCTGATTGCCGCCGGGATGTTGTTGACGGCCGACGCGGTGTCGAACCTGTTGAGAAACCACATCCGTTGCTGCGCAAGGGACAGCGGGATCTTCGCCGGACGGGTCTGCGGTCCGAGCTTGGCACGACCACCCGTTCCGGCCTTGCGTTCCACGCTCGCGGCCAGCGCACCGACAGCCGAATTCTCGAACAGTTCGCGTACTCCGACGCTCGTCTCGAGCGCGGCACCGAGCCTCGACACCAGCTGCATTGCGACCAGCGAGTTTCCGCCCAGTTCGAAGAAATCGTCGTCGAGACCGACCCGTTCCGCACCGAGAACGTCCGCGAACACCTGCGCGACGATCTCCTCGATCGGCGTGACGGGCGAACGGAACTGCGCGACATCGACACTGGGCACCGGCAGGGCCTGCCGGTCCAGCTTGCCGCTGGCATTGAGCGGCAGGAAGTCCAGCGTCACGAACGCGGACGGGACCATGTACGACGGCAACGAAGACTTCAGTGCCGAACGCAACGCAGCAGAATCGACGGATCGACCCGGCGTCGGTACGACATAGGCGACGAGACGATCGCCCGCCCGCGCATCCGACGACACGACGACGACCGAATCGTCGACGTTCTCGCCGGCCGCACGAAGACTGGACTCGATTTCACCGAGTTCGACGCGCTGACCACGAAGCTTGACCTGAAAATCACTGCGTCCGACGTACTCCAGCTCACCGTCCGGGTTCCACCGCACGAGGTCACCGGTTCGGTAGAGACGAGTCCCCTTCTCTCCGAATGGATTTGCCACGAATCGTTCGGCCGTCAAGTCCGCCCGGCCCGCGTAACCCCGAGCGAGCTGAACACCACCGACATACAGCTCCCCCAGAACGCCCGCGGGCACCGAGTGCATCCGGCTGTCCAACACGTACACCTGGGTGTTCCACAGCGGCACACCGATGGGCACGTGCACGGAATCAGCCTCCGTGACAGCGTGATAGGTGACATCCACGGCGGTCTCGGCTGGTCCGTACAGGTCGTGCAGTTCGGCCCCGGGGAACACGCGCCGTACCCGGCTCACCGTCGACGGCGTGAGCGCCTCACCGCCGACGAAGAGCAGCCGTAGCGAACGGCACGCGTCGGTGTCGAGATCGGTGACGTAGACCGACAGCACAGAGGGAACGAAGTGCGCCAGCGTCACCTGCTCCCGCTCGATGATGCGGGTGATCCGGCTCGGATCACGGTGCGCATCATGGGGCGCGATGACCAGTGAGGCGCCGTTCTCCAACCCCCAGAAGAACTCCCACACCGACACGTCGAACGTCGCCGGTGTCTTCTGGATCAACACGTCGGCATCGGACAGTGGGTAGACATCCTGTCGCCACAGCATTTGATTCACGATCGCGCGATGGCTGACCGAGACGCCCTTCGGCTTGCCGGTCGAGCCCGAAGTGAAGATCAGGTAGGCCGGATTGTCCGGTCGCAGAGGCGAAGTCCTGTCGGCATCCGTGATCGGCGTCGACAGTACGTCGCTCAGATCGAGCCGGTCGAACACACAGATCGGAGCGTTCGTCGTCAGGGACTCGGCGATGTCGGCAGTGGCGAGGACGATGGACGGCTGTGCGGTCGCCAGCACATGTTCGTTGCGGGCGGAAGGCTGGTCGGGATCGATGGGCACGTACGCTGCGCCGGACTTGACGATCGCATACATACCGATCAACAGATCGAAGGAACGTCGTGCGACCAGCGCCACCGTGGACTCCGGCCCTACCCCCCTGTCGATCAAGCACCGAGCCAAGGAGTTGGCTCGTGCATCGAACTCCGCGTAGCTCAGAACCGAAGACGGCTCTTCGGTTTCCGAGGCGAGAACCAGCGCAGGCGCGTCCGGGGTGCGTGCAACCTGAGCGTCGAAGAGGGAGACCAAGGTGTGCCGGTCGTCGACATTGTGCTCGGTGTCGTTGATCGACCGTACGAGTCGGTCGTATTCGTCGGGATCGTGAAAATCGATGTCTCCGACGATGATTGCCGGATCGGCACCGACCGCCTGCACGATGCGCTGGAACCGATCCGCGAGCGCCTCGACGGTGGTCTCGTCGAAAAGGTCGGTCGCATAAGTGAAGAGACAGGACAACCCTGCGTCGACACCGTGCTCGTCGACCTTCTGACTCATCGTCAACTGAAGATCGAACTTCGACCCCTTGGTTGCGAAATCGACCACCGACACCGACAGTCCTGGCAGCTCCAGATTGGTCCGCTCCATATTCTGGAAGGACAGCATCACCTGGAACAATGGATGGCGAGCCTGCGAGCGAGCCGGGTTGAGCACCTCGACGAGCCGTTCGAACGGAACGTCGGCGTTGGCGAAGGCCGCGAGATCAGTCGTACGGGTGCGCGCGAGAACATCTTCGAAACGCGCACGGCCGTCGACCGGAGTTCGAAGAACGAGCGTGTTGACGAACATGCCGATCAGATCGTCGAGCGCCGACTCACCGCGCCCGGCCACCGGGGTACCGATCACGATGTCGTCGGTTCCCGACATGCGAGCGAGCAGGACGGCGAAGGCCGAGTGCATCACCATGAACAACGACGAGCTGTGACGATGCGCGACGTCGGTCAGGACGTTGACAGTGTCCTGGTCGATATCGAAGGTCACACCGGCGCCGCGATTGGATGCGACGGCAGGCCTCGGGTGGTCCACCGGCAGATCCAACTGGGCAGGTATCCCCGCGAGAGTTGTCTTCCAGTAGTCCTGCTGACGAGCCAGCAGGGAATTCGGGTCGTCCTCGTTCCCGAGCATGTCGCGCTGCCACAGGCTGTAATCGGCGTACTGAACCGGCAGTGGCAACCAGTTGGGTTGCACCCCTTCGGATCGCGCGACATACGCGGTCATGACATCCCGCGTGAGCGGACCCATCGAAAAGCCGTCCGTGGAGATGTGATGGACGACCAGCACCAGAATGTGCTCGGTCGGGCTGATCTCGAACAAGCGCGCGCGAAGCGGCAGCTCGACGGTGACGTCGAAGCCCGTCGTTGCGACCTCTTCCAGTACCGAGAAAATGTCTCCTCCGGAGACCTCGATCGGCGCGAGATCCGGGATGACCTCACTCGTCGGCAGCACCAACTGGTGCCCCGACCCATCGACCTCGGGGAATACGGTTCGCAACGACTCATGCCGATCCAACACGTCGGCAACGGCCACGTTGAGTGCCTGTCGATCGAGCAGACCGGACAGGCGGACGGCAACAGGAATGTTGTTGACCCCTGAGGCCGTATCGAACCTGTTCAGGAACCACATTCGCTGCTGCGCAAGCGACAGGGGAACCAACTCGGGGCGCACCTGCGGAACCAACGGCTTACGCCGGCCGGCGCCCGCCCTCTCGGCCAACGCTCGGGCCAATGCGGCTACCGACGGATTCTCGAAGAGCGAACGCACACCGATCTCGGCATCGAGGGCCGCGCCCAGTCGCGTGACGACACGCGTCGCGATCAAAGAGTTTCCGCCGAGTTCGAAGAAGTCGTCGTCGAGCCCGACCTCGGAAGCGTCGAGCACCTCGGCGAACACGCGCGCGACCGTCTGCTCGGTGGGCGTGACGGGTTCGCGGTACTCGCGTTGGACATGTTCTGGATCGGGCAGCGCACGGCGATCCAACTTGCCGGTCGCGCCTAGCGGGAACTCCGTCATCGGCACGAAAACGGACGGCACCATGTACTCGGCCAGTCGCTGCGCCAGCATTGCCCGCGCCGGCCGTAGATCCGTCTCGGGCGCGACGACAACGTAGGCGACCAACTGCTCGCCGCGCACCAACACAGCTGCCTGCTGAATCTGTGCACTCTCGAGCAGAACTGTCTCGATCTCGCCGAGCTCGATTCGAAGACCTCTGAGTTTGACCTGGGAATCACTCCGGCCGAGATATTCGAGTTCGCCCGCACGATTCCACCGCACGACGTCGCCGGTACGGTACATCCGGCTTCCAGCCTCCGCGAACGGGTGTGCGACGAACCGGTCCGCAGACAGGTCCGGGCGCCCGACGTAGCCACGGGCCAGTTGAGCGCCCGCTAGATAGAGCTCACCTGCGACACCGACCGGCACCGGAGACAGACGAGCGTCGAGCACGAATACCGACGTGTTCCACACGGGCGCGCCGATCGGCATCACCACGGTGTCGACGTCGCTCACCTGGTGGTAGGTGACATCGACGGCGGCTTCGGTAGGGCCGTACAGATTGTGCAGGGAGACCTTGGGCAATGCTCGACGCAGCGCCTGTGCCGTCGTCGGGGCGAGTGCTTCACCCGAGGCGAAGACCAGACGCAACGAGCTTCCCGCTGCGCGGCGAACTTCGACCTCCGGAACGAATACCGCCAACATCGACGGTACGAAGTGTGCGACCGACACACGTTCACGCTGGATGAGTTCGAGTAGGTAGACGGCGTCGCGATGGCCGTCGGGCACTGCGACAACTATCGAAGCCCCGGTCTGCAGAGCCCAGAAGAACTCCCAAACCGACACGTCGAACGTCGACGGAGTCTTCTGCAGCACAGCGTCTTCGGCACCGATCGGATACTCGTTCTGCATCCACAGCAACCGGTTGACGATCGCCGAATGCGCCACCGCGACGCCCTTGGGACGTCCGGTCGAACCGGACGTGAAGATCACGTACGCCGTGTTCGATTCACGCAGCGGAGACACTCGGTCACTGTCGGCGACGGGCGCGCTCGAGTACCCGTCCACATCCAGCACATCGATATCGATGACCTCGATGTCGGCGATTTCGAGATGATCACGCGTCGTGGACAACACGCACACCGGCGACGCAGTCGACACGATGTACTCGTTGCGCTCGGCCGGTTGTGTCGGATCGATCGGCACGTATCCGGCGCCCGCCTTGACGATGGCGTACATCCCGACCAGTAGTTCCAGACTGCGGCCGATCGCGAGACCGACCAGCATGTCCGGACCGACCCCGATCGAGATCAAATACCGGGCAAGACGATTGACCCGGACGTCGAATTCCGAGTACGTCAGTCTCTCGCCTTCGTAGACAACTGCCGTCGCGTCGGGACTGACCGAGACCTGGCGGTCGAAGAGGTCGACCAGCGTCCGTCCCGGGGCGAGATCGTGCTGCGTACGGTTCCACGTCGACACGACTCGTTCGCGCTCGCCGACGTCGAGAAGATCGATATCACCCACCGCTACCGAGGAATCCCGGACGACCGCCTCGAGCACTCGAACGAAACGAGATGCGAAGCTACGGACGGTCTCCGAATCGAAAAGGTCGATTGCATAGGTCAATTCGGCGGACATGCCTTGCCCACGCCCGTCGACACCGATCGACTCGGTGACGTTGAGCTGCAGGTCGAACTTCGCAACCTCGGCGTCGAGCGCAACGCTGTCGACCGACAGGCCGGGAAGTTCGACGTGTGTCCGGGTGAGATTCTCGAACGACAGCATCACCTGGAACAGTGGGTGGCGTGCCTGAGAACGTGCCGGGCTGAGCACCTCGACGAGGCGTTCGAACGGCAGATCCGCATGACCGAACGCACCGAGTGCCACTTCCCGAGCGCGACCGATCTGCTCCGAGAACGACCTCGAACCATCGATATCGGTGCGCAGCACAAGCGTATTGACGAACATCCCGACCAGATCGTCGAGCGCGGCGTCGCCGCGACCGGCCACCGGAGTTCCGATGGCGATGTCGTCCGACCCGGACAACCTGGCGAGCAGGACGGCAAGAGCGCCGTGGACGACCATGAACAAGGATGCGTTGTGCGCGTGAGCCAGGCCTGACAGCTCACGATGGATCTCTGCGGGGATCTCGAACCGGATGGACGAACCCTTGTACGACTGACGGCTCGGCCGCGGACGATCGGTCGGCAGATCAAGCTGATCCGGGAGTCCTGCGAGGATGTCGGCCCAGTACTCGACCTGGCTCGAAATGAGCGATGTCGAGTCGTCTTCCGAGCCGAGAACGGAACGCTGCCACAGGCTGTAGTCGGCGTACTGAACAGCCAGTGGCAGCCAGTTGGGATGCTCCCACGCAGTCCGAGCGGCATAGGCGATCATGATGTCTCGGGCGAGCGGGCCCATGGACCAACCGTCGGCCGAGATGTGGTGAACAACCATCGCAACCACGTGTTCACGCGGTCCGATCTCGAACAACCGTGCCTGAATGGGAACGTTCACGGTCACATCGAACGTGGTGGAAGCCAACGCGAAGACCTGACGCTGAATATCCGCCGCCGACGTCAGAATCGGAGTCAGATTCGGAACGGTCTGGGCCGCGTCGAGAATGCACTGCCGTGGACCCTCGGCGGTGTCCGGGTAGACGGTTCGCAACGACTCGTGGCGGTCGATGACATCCATGATGGCCACCTGGAGGGCTGCCACGTCCAACTCGCCGGTCAGTCGCAACGCGAACGGAATGTTGTACGCCGTCGAATCGCGGTCGAACCGGTTGAGGAACCACATCCGCTGCTGCGCAAGGGACAGGGGAACTCGCTCGGGTCGAGCAGAGGCGACGAGCGCGGTGCGACCGCCCTCGCCGGCTGCTTGTTCCACCCGCACTGCCAGCAGCGCAACGGTGGAAGCCTCGAAGAGCATGCGCACGGGAACGCTGGCATCCAGCGCCACGCCCAGTCGAGAAACGACCTGGGTAGCGATCAGCGAGTTGCCGCCCAGCTCGAAGAAATCGTCGTCGAGACCGACCCGCTCGACCCCGAGTACTTCGGCGAACACCTCGGCGACGATCTCCTCGATCGGAGTCGTCGGCGCACGGAATTCGCGTACTTCGAACACAGGTGCAGGCAACGCTCGACGATCGAGCTTTCCGTTGACCGTCAGCGGGATCGAGTCCAAAACCACGAATGCCGATGGCACCATGTACTCCGGTAACTGCTCGGCCACGTTGACGCGCAGAGCGTCCACGTCGACGGTGGCACTGCCGTTCGAATTCTCACCCACGACGTAGGCCACGAGCCGAGCCGCGCCCGGCATGTCCTCGCGGACGATGACAGCGGCTTGGGTTACCGAATCCTGGTCGGTGACAACAGCTTCGATCTCACCGAGCTCGATTCGGAACCCGCGAATCTTCACCTGGTCGTCCGAGCGTCCCAAGTATTCCAGCTCACCGGCCGCGTTCCACTGTGCGACGTCACCGGTGCGGTAGAGCAGCGAATGCCCGTCACCGGAACCGAACGGATCGGCGACGAATCGAACCGAGGTCAAGTCCTGCCTGCCGAGGTACCCCCGTGCCAACTGGCCACCGGCGACATAGAGCTCCCCCGGAACACCGATGGGGACAGGATGCAGGCGTGCGTCCAGGACGTACACGCGAAGACCGGCGATCGGCTTGCCCACGACCGAAGCCGAAGTCGCGGCGAGAGCAGCCTCCGTCAATAGCTGATACGACACGTGCACGGTCGTCTCGGTGATGCCGTACATGTTGACCAGCTGAGGCTTCGCATCGCCGTGCCGATCGAACCACCCCGCGAGGCGGCGCGGTTCGAGCGCCTCACCGCCGAAGATCACATACCTCAGGGCAAGGGTATCGGTCTGTGCGATCACACCGTCGAGATGCGAGACCGCACCGTTCGACTCTGGGTCGACACTGCTGACGTCGACACTGCTGACCTGCACGGCGGTCCGGTCCGCCTCCGACAGCTGATAGAACGCCGACGGCGTCTGGTTGAGGACAGTGACCTGCTCGTCGACCAACAATCGATGAAACGCCTCGGGTGTGCGCGAGGTGAAGTAATCCACCACCACGAGTCTTCCGCCGTACAGCAGTGGGCCCCAGAGCTCCCACACCGAGAAGTCGAACGCATAGGAGTGGAACATCGTCCACACGTCGTCCGCACCGAATCGATACACCTCGTCGGTGTTCGCGAACAGCCGCACCACGTTGCGGTGCGAGACAAGAACACCCTTGGGTCGGCCGGTCGAGCCCGACGTGTAGATCACGTAGGCGACGTTGTCGGGACCGAGGGGTCCACGCCGGCCGGCGTCGGTGATCGGCGCGTCGGAATACTCCTCGAGATCTATCGTGTCGAGATCGAGTGTGCTTGCACAAGATCGCTTTTCGACATCTGTCGGCAATTCGACACCAGCCGCGCCCGAGTACAGAATACTGATCGGGCGCGCGTCCTCGAGCATGAATTCCATGCGATCGACCGGATAGTTCGGATCGAGTGGAAGATATCCTCCGCCCGCTTTGACCACAGCGAGAAGTCCGACGACCAACTCGATGGAACGAGGCAGCGCTACGGCGACCAGCGTCTCCGGCCCCGCCCCGTGCGAGATCAGCAGACGCGCAAGTCGATTCGTCCGAGAGTCCAACTCTGCGTAGGTCAGTGCATTGTCGCCGAACGTCACCGCAACGTTCGACGAGTAGGCGCCCGCCGCCTCGCCGAAGAGGTTCACCAGGGTCGTGGGTTCCGAGACGTCCACACCCGAGACGTTCCACTCCGACGCAACGGACCGATACTCGTCCGACTCGATGATCTGCACGTCCCCGACCGGCCGGCGAGGATCCGCGGTGACCGAGTTCAGGATCGCGGTGAATCTCGCTGCAAAACTCTCGACGAGTTCGGCGTCGAACAAGTCGGTGGCGTACTCGAATACCGCGTCGATCCCGGCTGGCCTGCCGTCGTCGTCGTGGTGCTCGGTCAGCCACAGCTGCAGGTCGAACTTGGCGATCGGGACGTCGAATTCGTCTGCTACCGCCCGCAATCCACCCACATTGAGTTCGCGAGACATGGCCGATTCGAGTGACAGCGCGACCTGGAACAACGGATGACGCGCCGTCGACCGCGCCGGATTGAGGACCTCCACCAGCCGCTCGAACGGGACGCCTGCGTGTGCGAACGCGGACAGGTCCGTATCTCGGACATGACCGACCAGGGTCTCGAAAGAATCCCCTGGATCGACCTCGGTGCGCAGGACGAGAGTGTTGACGAACATTCCGACGAGGTCGTCGAGTGCAGGCTCGCCGCGCCCGGCGACGGGAGCTCCGATGGCGATGTCGGTGGTGCCGCTGAGCCTGGCGAGCAGGATCGCATACGCGGACTGCATCACCATGAACAGCGACGCACTGTTGGCACGTGCGAGGCCGGCGAGCGACGAGTGCAACTCCGCAGGCAACTCGACCCTCAGCTTGGCTCCGGAATTGGACGAGACGGTGGGACGCGGACGACTGAACGGCAGCGTCAGCTGATCAGGCAGATCTTCGAGTGTGCTGCTCCAGTAACGGATTTCGCGCGCAGACAACGATGTCGGGTCCGATTCCGGTCCGAGTACCGCTCGCTGCCACAGTGAGTAGTCGGCATACTGCACGCTCAGCGGCGACCAGTCCGGCTCGCGGCCGTCCGCGCGCGAGGAATACGCAACCAGGACGTCGCGGGCGAGAGGACCGAACGACGCGCCGTCGGCAGCGATGTGGTGGAGCACCATCGCGAACTCGTGCTCGGTGGGTGAGATCTCGAAGATCGCGGTACGGAATGGTGCGTCGACGGTGACATCGAAGCCCTTACCCACCAGCTCACCGAGGTGCCGAGGCAAGTTCTCGCGAGCGATCCGGGTGGGCACTATGTCCGTAGGAACGCCGGCAGGGTCGAGCACGACCTGCTCCGGCGAGCCGTCGACCTCAGGATAGATGGTGCGAAGCGTCTCGTGCCTGCGCACGACGTCGGCGAACGCGGCCGACAGTGCGTCGACATCGAGCTTGCCGGTCAGACGAACGGTGAACGGGAGGTTGTACACCGCAGTCGACGGATCGAACCGGTTGAGAAACCACATCCGCTGCTGAGCGGGCGAGAGTGGAATCCGGTCGGGACGCTCGCGTGCCTCGAGCACAGGGGCATCGTTGCCGACGGTCGCAGCCGACTCTGCACGAGCAGCGAGAGCGCCGACAGTCGGCGCCTCGAACAACTCGCGGACGCCCAATCGAATTCCGAGCGCCGAACCGACACGGGTCACGAGTTGTGTTGCAATCAGCGAGTTTCCGCCGAGTTCGAAGAAGTCCTCGTCGAGACCGACGTGTGTTGCGCCCAAGACGTCCTCGAACACCCCCGCGACAACGTATTCGGCATGGCTCTGTGGTGCTCGGTACGTCTTGACACTGGTGAACACCGGTTCAGGCAGCGCTTTGCGGTCGAGCTTGCCGCTCGTGTTGAGCGGAAGTTCGTCGAGCACCATGATCGAGGCCGGGACCATGTACGAGGGCAGTGACCGTCCGGCGAACTCCACCGCGTGGGAGGCGTCGACGGCGTCGCCAGGCGCCGGCACGACGTATGCGACCAATTGTTCACCGGTCGCGGTGGGAACGACGAGTGCAACGGCCTGGGAAATCGACTCGTGTGCAAGGAGAACCGTCTCGATTTCGCCGAGTTCGATTCGCTGGCCGCGGAACTTGACCTGGAAGTCGGTACGGCCGATGTAATCGATCGTGCCATCGGCGCGCCACTTGACGAGATCGCCTGTGCGGTACATCCGCTCCCCCGCCGACCCGAATGGGTTGGCAACGAAGCGATCCGAGCTCAGATCGGGTCGTCCGACGTAGCCGCGCGCCAGTTGAACACCAGCAAGGTAGAGTTCGCCGGCCTCACCGATCGGAGTCGGGCGCAGTCTCCCGTCGAGTACGAACGTTCGAGTGTTCCACTCGGGAACGCCGATCGGGACGGTCTTGAGATCCGCAGTTCCACTCTCGTAGTAGGTGACCGACACAGCAGCCTCGGTCGGACCGTACAGGTTGTGCAGACCTGCTCGGGAGAGATCACGGAACGCTGCGGCGGTTTCCGCCGGCAGCGCCTCACCGATGACGAATACGTGCCGGAGAGAACCACACGTTCCGGCAGGTGCGTTGGCCACGAATACGGACAACATCGACGGCACGAAGTCGGTGACGGTGACGCCGTACTCGGCGATCTTGTCTGCTACGTATATCGAGTCGCGATGGCCGTCCGGAGTTGCGAGCACCATGGTGGCGCCGACTCGAAGCGGGAGAAAGAAGCCCCACAGCGATACGTCGAACGTCGTCGCGGTCTTCTGCAGGTAGACATCCGAGGAGTCCAGACCGTATTCGGCGGTCATCCACTGCAGCTGATTGTCGATTGCCGCGTGCGAGACCGCGACACCCTTGGGTCGGCCCGTCGAGCCCGAGGTGTAGATCACGTACGCCGTGTTGTCCATCCGCAACGGGGACAGTCTTTCTCGGTCCTCGACGCGTGATCCCGTCAGCTTCCCGAAGTCGACCAGATCGACCTCGACGACGTCCGTGCCCGCGGGAAGTTCGACCGCATCGCGGGAGACTGTCAGCACACACAACGGCTGCGCGGAGTCGAGGATGTAGGCCGTGCGATCCGCGGGGTGATCGGGATCGATCGGAACCCATGCACCACCTGCCTCGACGATCGCGTACATCGCGACGACCAGATCGAGCGACCGTCGAATCGACAGACCTACGAGAGTCTCCGGACCGACGCCTTTGTCGATCAGGATCCGGGCAAGGCCGCCGACTCGCGCGCCCAGTTCACCGTAGGACAGCGATCGGTTCTCGAACACCAGCGCTGTCGCGGACGGGTCGGCATCCACGCGCGCATGAAATTCGGACAGCAACGTGGTCGGTACGAGCTCCCGCGCCGTGTCGTTCCAGGTTCCGAGTACCTGATTCTGTTCGTCTTCGGTGGCGAGGGCGAGATCCCACACCCGAGCGTCCGGAGTCGACTCGACGAACCGATCGAAGAAGTCGACGAACCTGCTGTGGTTCCGCTCCGATTCCTCGGACGAGTACAGGTTCGGGTTCGATTCGAAATCGATGTGAGTCTTGCTGCCCGCCACGCTCTGGTAGAGGTTGAGGCCGAAATCCTCGATCAGACCCGTCGAGAGGATGTTGATGCCCCCGACCATGGAGCCGAGTCGCACTTCGCCGAAGAACAGCATGATGTTGACCCAGGGCCCGAAGAACGACGCCTGGCCGCTCGATCCGCCCGCGTCGCGTCGGATGTCCTCGTGGCGGTAGCGCTGGTGCCGCAGGGCACCGGTAACCTCGGTCCCGATACGTGCAAGTAGCTGTTCGACGGTGGTATCTCTCGACACGTCGAGTCGCAGCGGAACCACGTTGGAGACCATTCCACCCGAGCGCCGAAGCACGGCCGTCGTGCGAGCGGTCACAGGCAAGCTGAGGACGACGTCCTCGCGACCGGTCATCTGCGCCATGTACGCCGCAAATGCAGCGATGACGACACTGGCCAGTGTTGTGTCTGTGGCTTCGGTGAGCGCATCGATACCGGACACGGCGGCAGGAGACACAGACCTCGAGTCGATCTGACTGACCGCCGCAGGCGCGGCGCTACGGCCGGCAAGGCTCGTCACCGAATCGATGCCGGCGATTCGCTGTGCCCAATACTCGCGGTCGGTGTCGAACCGCGTCGAGTCGCGATAGGAGACATCGATGTCGTAGACCTTGCGCAGGTCGGACGACAAGTTCTTCTTGGGCTCCGTGCCCTCGACCGCAGCGGTGTACAGCTCGGCGGCACGGTTCATGAACGTCACCGCGCCGAATCCGTCGAGGACGACGTGGTGGACCCGCTCGTACCAGAAGTACAGATCGTCCTCGAGTTGAAGGACGGTGGCGGAGATCAGGCGGTCACGAAGGATGTCGATCGGCGCACTGTAGTCAGCGCGCATCCACGCGAGTGCAACCGCGCGAGGGTCCGCCTCCCCGCGGAGATCGCGGTACCCGAGGGAATCGTCGAGGGACGGGTCGACGTACTGCCGCGGCTCGGCATCCACTTCGACGATCCGAACGAATCCGGACTGCATTTCGAGCGCGGCCTCCGACGAGACCCGCTGGAGTAGATCGCGGTCGAGATCACCGCGGAGTTCGACGTACTGGGCAATGTTGGCCGGTACCGATGGATCGACGTGTTGAGCGAACCACATGCCGAGCTGTGCGGGAGAGAGCGGAAAGGACGATTCGGGCACTCCGTGACCTTCAGATGCACCTTCGGCTGATTCTTCCCAACCTAGCGGGTCCAATCGAATCCTCTCTTTCCCACAATCACGCGCCCTCGCCGAACATCGATTTCACCGAAGCTCTTCGAGCACCGAACACACAAATGTAATAGTTTTTCGCAATCAGAACGACTCGCCGCCCCGCGCGTTGATGAAGTTACCCATCGGTACATCCTCGTTGGGGGGCACGATCGTTACAGGCGTCGATCGTGAGCCCTCGAGAGGCAGCTGATCTGCACGATGCACCCGGGCAACGTCGCGGCGCCGCCCCGCGCCCACCCACACCTGCGAGACTGGGCCGAGCACCCCCGTTCCACGTCCAGTATCAGCACCGGTCCAATCTACAGGTCACCCAGTGGAGTTGACCAAAGCCAGGTGGTGCCGTCAGTCGAACAGCACACCGGATCAAGCAGTCATGTTCAGCGACGCGATGATCTTGGTGGGCCTGATGCGAACGACCAGCTCACCCGGGACTCCGTTACGTCTACCGAATTCCTCCGCTCGGTCGGCCCCCATGTACCGCTCGCCGATAGCTGTGGCTGTCCGCAGCAAGTCCGCGGGCTCCTCCGATGCGTCCGCAACCCCCTGGACCTGCACGAATGCATACGGCGGTTCTTCCAAGTCGACAGTCAGCACAACCCGCGGGTCACGTGCGATGGCCTTGCCCTTCGCGGTGTCCGCGCCAGTGTTGAACACGATCGCCTCGTCCTCTACGACGAACCACACCGGGGCTACGAGCGGGCGACCGTCCCGGGCGACGTAGCCCAGCTTGCCCGTCCTGGTCCCGTGGTCAAGAAACTCTCGAACGTCCGAATCGCTCAACGATGCCATGGTCGCGAACCTACCCTGCTGCCCCGACAATTCGCCGAGCTATACCGAGGTAGATCTCCACGAGTTCGGCGGGATTCAACGGTCCGTCCGGTCGATACCACCCTGCGACACCGACGCACATCGACGTCACCGCTCGCGATGCGTCCTCCACATGCCGGAGATCGAAGTCACCGGACTCGATGCCCGCCGCCACGATCCCGTCGAGCATGCGTTGTTGTTCGTCTCGTCGGCCGACATAGTGGGCCCGATTGGCAGGCTCCAAGCTGCGTATCTCGGTCGATCCCAGGAACGCCTGGTCCCGTCGATACATATGGAACAACAGCAGCGACCGAACGACAGCGTCGAAGCGTGCCAGCGGAGAAGAGCCGGCTCCGGACTCCGCCTGGCGGGACCGGGCGAGCAGCTCGTCCATCGACGCAGACATCAAGCCGACAAGCATGGCCTGCTTCGACGGATAGTGATGGTAGAGCCCCGGTACCGACAGACCGGCTCGGCCGGCAATCTCCCGCACCGACGTCCCGTGGTAACCCTGCTCGACGAATGCCGCCAGCGCAGCAGCGAGCGGAAGTGGCAGGTCCGCTTCCCCGTACACCTGCCACGCGGGCACCTCGCTCACGTCGGTGACCCACCGAACGTGATGGCTCCCGCCCGTACCGTAGCCAGCACCGGGACCGCGCGAAGGTCTTTGTTGCTCAGAACTGCCGGATGCTCGGCCAGGAGTACTACGTCTGCCGACATCCCCAGCTCGATGGAGGCCCTTCCGCCGCATGCGGCGGCAATCGCGATGTCGAGCGGCAACGCCTCCTCCGAATGCCACGGTGGCCGCTCGTCGTCGGTCCGCCATACGGCGTCGGCGATCGAGTCGAGGGGCGAAGGCGGACTGACCGGCGCATCGGACCCAAAGAGAAGCCGGGCCCCCGCTCGATGCAACGACCGGTAGGGGTACGCGATCGACCCTCGACCGCCCCAGAGTTCGTCCGCGACGTCGCGATCGCTGATCGCGTGCTGGGGCTGCACCGAAGCGCTGACACCCAAGGCGGCGAAGCGTTGCACGTCGGAGGCGACAAGCTGCTGCGCATGTTCGATCCGGCCACCGCCACCGACCCGCTCGAACGCGTCGAGTGCCAGTGAGTTGGCCCTGTCGCCGATCGCGTGGATCGCCGGCAGGATTCCACCTGAACGAGCGCTCGCCATGAGCGCGACGAGGTCCTCCGGCGTCTCGAGCAACACACCGCTCGAGCTTCCGCCGGGATAAGGATCGTGGCAACACGCGGTCCGGGTGTTGAGTGAACCGTCGAACATGACTTTGAGCGGTCCGAGTGCGACGTGCTCGGCGATGGCGTCGCCGGTGCGTGCGCCGAGGACGAGTTCGTGTTCCAGCCACTCCCGCCACACTGCGAAATGGATGTCGACCGCCGGTGCTGCGTGCTCGATACGTCGGCCCCACACTGCCCGGTTGTCCGCGTACTCGAAGTCGGTGACCGCGGTGATTCCGCGTCGCGCCAACTCGGCGGTTGCGGCGAGAGTGTCATGATCGCTGTCATCGATGTTCGTCAGCTTGTCGAGGGCGTTGAGTCCCTCCATGCACTCGTGGTCTCGGAGCACACCGGTCGGATGATCCATGCCCAGATCGGCCAGTAGAGCGGGACTGAGCCATAGCGTGTGCAGGTCCATGCTCGTGACGGCAACAGGTCGCCCCGGCAGCACGTTCTGCAGTACATCTTTGTGCGGTGCATCAGGCCACAGCGCATCTCGGAATCCCTGGGCTCGGAGAATCCCGTGACCGTGCCGTTCGTTGGACCGCGCGAGTATGTCGACGAGGTCCACTGCGGAATCCGCCCCGGAGACGTCGATCCGCGTCAAGGACGCCGCCCACTGCGTCAGGTGCAGGTGATTGTCGACGAACGAGGGAAGCAATGCGGCGCCCCCACCGTCGAGAACGTCTCCCTCGATCGGACGTGTCGTCGACTGGGCCGGCCCGACCTCGGCGATCTCGCCGCACACCGTCTGCACGTCGACGGCGTCTCCACCCGGAGCCAGGACCACGTTTCTGATCAACACACCCGGACTCTAGATCACCGTGGGCATGAGAACGTATGGCGGTGACACACGTCGAACAGGCCTACCACGCCACCATCACAGTCCGCTGGTCCGACATGGACGCCTTCGCCCACATCAATCACGCCAGAATGGTCACCTTGTTGGAGGAGGCTCGCATCGAATGGCTTCTCAGCGCAGGCGAAGCCAACGAGTCGCTGATCAAGAGCGCACTGATCGCGAACGTGAACATCTCGTACAAGAAGCCGTTGCGCCATTCCCACAGCCCGCTCGACATAGCCCTGTGGTTCGAGCAGGTGCGATCCGTCGACTTCACCATCGGCTACGAGGTGCGTCCATCCGGCGCAGCGGCCGATTCCGCTCCCGCGGTACTCGCGACCACTCAGATGGCGATGGTGGATATCGGCTCGGAGCGACTGCGCCGCATCACCGCCGAAGAGAAGGAGTTCCTGGCGAAATGGACGCGTCACCGCTCGTGATCGCGCCCACGTGCGACGAACCAATCCACCAGTTCCGGAGCGTCGACCGAGGTTCGGTCGAATGCACCTGACTGCTCGCGGCCCTGAAAAATCTTCTTGAGCGGGACTTCGAGCTTCTTCCCCGTTCTCGTATGCGGGATTCCAGGCGCCGCGATGATCTCGTCGGGAACGTGCCGCGCCGATGCGTGTTCGGTGATGACGTCCTTGATCTTCCGGCGGAGCTCATCGTCGAGTTCGGCGCCGTCGGCCAACACTACGAACAGAGGCATCCAGTAACCGCCGTCCTCGGATTCGACTCCCAACACCAGTGATTCGACGACTTCGGGCAACGATTCGACTGCCTGGTAGATGTCCGCGCTTCCCATTCTGATTCCGTTGCGGTTCAGCGTGGAATCGGACCTGCCGTGCACAAGGACACTCCCGTGTTCGGTGCGGGTGATCCAGTCCCCATGCCGCCACACTCCGGGGAAGCTGTCGAAATAGGCACTGCGATAGCGACTTCCGTCGACATCGTTCCAGAAGCGAATCGGCATCGACGGCATCGGCTGCGTGATCACCAATTCGCCGACGTCACCGAGAAGTGACTCACCGCGTTCACCGAACGAATCGAGTGCGACGCCGAGGTACGGCGCCGACAGCTCACCCGGCCACACCGGTACCGTCCGGACACCGCCGACGAACGCCGACACGACATCGGTGCCACCCGAGATCGAGAACACCGGAACATGCGCACCGACGTTGTCCGCCAACCAGATCGATGACGACGCGGGCAGCGAGGATCCGGTGATTCCGACAGCGCGAAGTGCACTCAGATCGTGTTCACTGGAGGGACGCGCACCAGCTTTCATGCAGGCCAACACGTAACCGGGACTCGTCCCGAGGAACGTCACCCGTCGTCGTGCCGCGATCGACCACAACGCGTCGGGTGACGGAAATCCGGGACTGCCGTCGAAACACACGATGGTGGCACCGACGAGAAGTCCTGCGACTTGGAAGTTCCACATCATCCAACTCGGGCTGGTGTACCAGAGGAACGTGTCCTCCGGCCCGATGTCGGACTGCAGTGCAACCGACTTCAGATGTTCGAGCAACACTCCACCGTGCCCGTGCACGATACCCTTCGGCAGACCCGTCGTACCCGAGGAGAAGACGACCCACAGCGGATGATCGAACGGCACCGGCGTCGACACCCATTCGTGTGCGCCGGAAGTGGCGTCTGTCCAGCTCGTCGACCCTTCGGCGACGTTGTCACCCACCTGGATCACCGACTCCACCGTCGCGAGTCCGGCACGCAGGGACGCCACATCGGCCTTCTTGTCGTGAAATTTGCCTCCGTAGGAGTATCCGTCGGCAGTGACGAGTACTTTCGGTTCCAGTTGACCCAAGCGGTCGAGGGCAGCCGAGGCAGAGTAGTCCTGACCGCATGCGGACCAGATCGCACCGACGGTTGCCGTCGCGAGAAACGCCACCACAGTCTCGGGGATATTGGGGAGGTATCCGACGACCCGATCGCCCGTACCCACTCCGGCCGAAGTCAGAGTCGCGGCGAGTGCGCCGACCTGGCGGGCCAGTTCGTCCCAGCTCAGCGCCCGCTCGGTGCCGTCCTCCGCGATGTACTCGATGGCGACTCCACCACGGTCGACGTGCCGCTTGACCTGGTCGACATAGTTGAGCTTTGCCCCCGGAAACCACTGTGCTCCCGGCATGTCGACACTGCCCAGCACTGCGGTCGGATCCTCGTCCGCGATGATGTCGAAGTAGTCCCACACCGCCTGCCAGAACTGCTCGAGGTTGTCTGTCGACCATGTCCACAGTGCCGTGTAGTCGTCGAAAGACACCCCGTACGTCTGCCCTACCTGCGTGGCGAAATCCGTGATGCGGGCGCTCTCGATATCCTCCGACGACGGCGTCCACTGTGGCTCGGTCATGGGGAGAGTATTCCTCGAGTCCACTCTTCACAACCGAGATGTGCGTTTACAACCCGGATCGACGTTGTAAACGAACACGGACGTTGTAGGAAGCAGGAAGTGTCGAGTGGTACGAACGAACCAGAATCCATCCACAGCTGCCCGGTTCATCCACAATCCCAGGTCAGGTGGTGGCAATGCGACGATCTCGACTGCACGATCGTCGCATGCACCCCGATTCGGACGGATTCTTCACGCGCACAGCAGCGTCGGCAGCTGGATACACCGACGCCGAGTTTCGCCGACTGGTCGACGCAGGCGAGATCAGGAAGATCGCCACAGGCATCTACTACCCCGCACGTGGGTACGACGGCCTGACGCCGACTGCTGTTCACCGACTCAGGGCGGTCGCCGCGGTCCGAGGCCGAACCGATCATGCCGTGAGCCACATCTCGGCAGCGGTGATGCATGGCCTCACGATGTGGAACACCGAGCTCGACCGGGTCCACCTCACTGCCGATAGGTCGACGGGCGGCCGAAAGACGTCGAGCGTTCACGTACACACCGCAGCTCTCACAACCGCGACCGTCGTAGAGATCGATTCGTTACCGGTCACCTCCCCTGCTCGCACGGTCATCGACACTGCCCGAATCGTCGATATGGATCACGCGGTGGTGATCGGAGATTCTGCACTCCGGAAGTACGCGATCACGACGGACGAGCTGACGGAGATTCTCGAGCAGAGTTCCAGACTGCACAACATCGCTGCGGCACGCCGCGCAGTCGCACGAATGAACGGTCTCAGCGAAAGCGCAGGCGAGACACTCAGCCGTCTGCAGATGATCGACCATGACATGCCTACGCCGTCGCTGCAGTATCGGGTGCCGGGTCTGAATTTCCGGGTCGACTTCTTCTGGCCACAATTTCGGATCATCGGCGAGTTCGATGGAATGGCCAAGTACGGCGGGCGTGCGGAGACACTTGCGCGCGAGAAGGAAAGGGAAGACGCCCTTCGTGACGAGGGGTACGTAGTATTCCGCTGGACTTGGAAGGACTTATGGAGCTTCCATGACGTGTACATGCGATTCGAACGAGCGAAGGCTCGCGCTCTCACACACTGAATACGCGTTCACAACACGAATGACGGTTGTAGACAGCCGAAGCGGTTGTAAGAGTCAGATGAGGTCCAGCGACCGCTCGCGCATTTCCACCTTGCGCACCTTTCCGGTGACCGTCATGGGAAATTCGTCGACGACGTGAACGTATCGCGGGATCTTGTAGTGCGCCAATTTGCCGGCGGAAAACGCCTTGACCGCGTCGGCGTCGAGCGGCGCCGCGCCGTCCTTCATCCGAATCCAGACCATCAGTTCCTCGCCGTACTTGGCGTCGGGAACGCCGATCACCTGCGCGTCGAGGATATCGGGGTGGGTGTACAGGAACTCTTCGATCTCCCGCGGATAGACATTCTCGCCTCCGCGGATGACCATGTCCTTGATCCGTCCGGTGATCGACACGTAGCCGAGGTCATCCATGACGCCGATGTCGCCGGTATGCATCCATCCCTCGCCGTCGATCGCCTCGGCTGTCTTCTCCAGCTGTTCCCAGTACCCGAGCATGACCGAATAACCACGGGTGCAAAGTTCCCCGGACTCTCCGCGGGGCAGCGTCCTATCGTCGACCGGATCGACGATCTTCACCTCGAGATGCGGCCCAACGGCACCCACCGTCGACACTCGCTGCTCGATGGAGTCCTCGCTCCGAGTCTGCAGCGACACCGGCGACGTCTCGGTCATCCCGTAACAGATCGAGACCTCCGACATTCCCATTCGCTCGATGACCTGCTTCATCACCTCGGTCGGGCACGGCGAACCGGCCATGATTCCGGTACGCAGAGTACTCAGATCGAACGAATCGAACTCGGCCAGCGCGAGTTCGGCGATGAACATCGTCGGCACCCCGTACAGCGAGGTGCACCGTTCCTGCTCGACGGCGGTCAACGTCGATGCGGCGTCGAAAGCCGGGCCTGCGATGACGATCGCAGCGCCATGGCTGGTGCACGCGAGATTTCCCATCACCATGCCGAAGCAGTGATAGAACGGCACCGGAATGCAGACACGGTCGGCCGAGGTGTAGTGGCACAGCTCGCCGACGAAGTAGCCGTTGTTCAAGATGTTCCGATGACTCAACGTGGCGCCCTTGGGGAATCCTGTTGTCCCGGAGGTGTACTGGATATTGATCGGATCGTGCGCGTTCAACGTCGCTTGCACGTCTGCCACCATCGAGGGATGTTCGGCTATCGCGCGGTGCCCTCTGTCGGTCATCAGTTCCCAACCGAAGCTGCCGATATACACGACTTCGCGTAGGTCGGGTGCCTCGGTGCGCGCTTCGTCGATCATCGCGGCGTAGTCCGAGCCCTTGAACTCCTGTGCCGACAGCAGCACCGATACTCCGGCCTGTTTCAGCACGAAACGCAACTCGTGCGTCCGATACGCCGGATTGATATTGACCAGAATCGCACCGATCTTCGCAGTCGCGTACTGGGCCAGAACCCATTCGGGACAGTTCGGGGCCCACATCCCTACGCGGTCGCCACGCCCCACGCCTTTCACGAGCAAGCCGGCCGCCAACAATTCGACGTCCGCGAGAAACTCCGAGTAGGTCCATCGTCGAGCTGACGACACGTCGATCAGTGCGTCGCGTCCAGCGTGCGCAGCGGCGGCCCGATCGAGATCTGCGCCGATAGTGTCCTCGAGAAGCGGCGTCGACGAACTTCCCGACGAAAAACTGAGACTCTCCATACCGGCCAGGGTAGTGACCTGAGTCACGCTACTCTACCCCCGGAAAGGGGTGCTACTCGATGGTCAACGCCTCCGACGACTCGAGCGCTTCAGCACGCGAGGTGTCTTTGAGAGCGACGCCGGATCTACCCAACTTCCGCGCACCGGAGATCAAACCCGCAACGATCTTCGCCGACTGCTGATACCCGAGGCCTTCCGGAGGATGAATGTTCGAGATGCAGTTCCGATCGGCATCGGACTTCCCGGGCGCGGGTAGGTGAGTGAGATAGATCCCGAGGCTGTCCGCCACCGAAAGACCTGGTCGCTCCCCGATCAGCACAACGACGGTACGCACACCCATCGCCTCGGCGATATGGTCACCGAGCGCTACTCGGGCCTCTGTCGCAATCACAGGTGGCGCAATCGAATACGTGTCCGACAGCTCCGCCACCAGCGCTTCGAGCATCGACGAACCGTGATCCATCAACGCTCTCGGTGACAAACCGTCGCTCAGGACGAATCCGAGATCGAAGTCGCCCTTGTCGATCGACGACAGGTCGTCGGGGGTGCGACCCAGATCCGGCCTACGCAGGTACTCGGCCCTCGACGTCGCCTTCGACGTCACGACAACGGGCGCGCCGACGCCCACCTTCTCCACGTCCGCCGCGAACTTCTCGACCTCGAGCGGCATGTGGACCGCGTCTCGTGCTGCCGCGTGTGCGGACCTGAACTCCAGCACCCGACGAGTCGGTAGGGAGTCACCGGTGCGTCCGAGCCCGATCCGGGCCTGAGTGCTCAGGCGGAGCTCATCCCACAGCGCGCTGTCCGGACGCTTCGGTTCGAGTTCGTTCATCGCGCACCGGTCAGCGCCCGAAGCGGTGAGCCCACGGCGTCGACGTCGAGGATCCGTCCAGTGGAATCGACCATCCCGAGGCGATCGAGCCACGCAGCGAATTCGGGTGCCGGCTTCAACCCCAGTACCTGCCGTACGTACAGGACGTCGTGGAAGCTCAGACTCTGGTACCCGAGCATTACATCGTCGGCGCCGGGCACCGCGATGACGAAGGCAACCCCTGCGGCCCCCAACAGTGTGAGCAGGGTATCCATGTCGTCCTGGTCGGCTTCGGCGTGGTTGGTGTAACAGACGTCGACGCCCATCGGCAGACCGAGAAGCTTGCCGCAGAAGTGATCTTCCAGGCCTGCACGAATGATCTGCTTACCGTCGTACAGATACTCCGGGCCGATGAATCCGACGACCGTGTTGACCAACAACGGCTCGAGATCTCGACACACCGCGTACGCACGAGTTTCCAACGTCTGTTGGTCGACAGGCTTTCCGTCCATACCCAGGTGCGCGCCCGCACTCAGCGCCGACCCCTGCCCCGTCTCGAGGTACATGACGTTGTCTCCGACCGTTCCACGATGCAGGGAGCGGCCTGCCTCGTTGGCCTCGCGGAGTAGCGAAACATGCACGCCGAAACCGGAATTCGCACCCTCGGTGCCGGCAACGGATTGGAAGACGAGATCGACGGGAACTCCCTTGCCGATCAACTCCATCGTCGTCGTCACGTGCGAGAGCACGCACGACTGCGTCGGGATCTCGAAACGCTGTCGAATGTCGTCGAGCAGGTAGAGCAGATCCGATGTGGCGTGCGGAGAATCGGTCGCGGGATTGATCCCGATGACCGCGTCGCCGGACCCGAGTAGAAGGCCGTCGAGCGTCGCGGCGGCGATTCCACGTGGATCGTCGGTCGGGTGGTTCGGCTGTAACCGCGTGCTCAATGTCCCCGGCAATCCGACGGTCGTCCGAAAAGTCGCTGTCACCTCGGCAGCCCGTGCAACCGAGATCAGGTCTTGATTGCGCATGATCTTGCTGACAGCGGCGACCATCTCGGGCGTCAACCCCGCTGCGACGGACCGAAGGATCGACGCCGAATCCGGCGATGCGGCGGCGTCGAGCAGCCAATCCCGCAGCCCGCCGACGGTCAGGTGCTTCACGGCACCGAATGCGGTCCGGTCGTGCGAGTCGATGATGAGCCGGGTGACCTCGTCGGTCTCGTACGGAACGAGCAGATCGTGCAGGAACACGTCGAGAGACACCTCGGACAGTGCCCATTGTGCTGCGGCCCGTTCTGCATCGGACTGCGCAGCGCAGCCGGCCAGTTCGTCGCCGGAGCGCAAGGGCGTTGCCTTCGCCATCAGTTCGACGAGGCCGTCGAACTGATAGGTCGTGCCGGATACCGACTGTGTATAGATGCTCATTCGAGTTCGGCTTCTGCTTCCGCGAGTGCGGCGAATTCTTCGTCCGGTGAATTCGCGACGAGATGATGACGGCTGTAGACGCCGAAGTACACCATGAATGCCGCGAAGACCGCGAGGCACCACAGCGCGGCGGTGCTGTCCACCAGGAAGGTCGCAACCACCGCGAGAGCTGCGATGACGAGGGCGAATCCGGTGGTGGCAATGCCGCCCGGGGTGCGGTACGGACGCTCCATGTGCGGTTCCTTGCGACGCAGCACGATGTGGCTGACCATCATCAGAACGTAACTCAATGCAGCGCCGAACACGGCCATATTCAGCAGCATCGCGCCCTGACCGGTGAGCGAAAGCAGAAACCCGATGACGCCCGGGACGATCAGCGCAAGGGTCGGAGCCTTGCGAGAGTTGGTCACCGACAGCGTCTTCGGCAGGTAGCCGGCACGCGACAGTGCGAACAGCTGCCTCGAGTACGCGTACATGATCGAGAAGAAGCTCGCGATCAGTCCTGCGAGCCCGATGTAGTTGACGACCTTCGCGGCCGAGCTGTCACCGAGAGCCTCGACCAGCGGATTGCCCGACGCCTGCATCGCCTCCGCGCCACCTGCTCCGGTGACGAGGAAGAGCACACCTGCACCGGTCACGAGGAGAACAGCCATGGCCGCGATGATTCCTCGCGGAACGTTCTTGGTTGGGTCCTTCGCTTCCTCGGCTGCCAACGGCACACCTTCGATCGCCAGAAAGAACCAGATCGCGAACGGAACAGCCGCCCAGATTCCGAGATATCCGAACGGCAGGAAGCTCGATGCACCCGCGGCGTCGGTCGGAGCGATATCGGTCAGGTTGGCCGAGTCGAACTGGCCCACCGCCGACAACGCGAAGATCACCAGGCCTACGAGTGCGATCGCGGTGATCACGAACATGATCTTGAGAGCTTCACCCGCGCCGGCGAGATGGATCCCGATGAAGATCGCGTACACGGCGAGATAGACCCACCACCCGTCGGTGATTCCGAAGAGCCCGAGAGACTCGACGTAGGCACCGATGAAGGTCGCAATAGCTGCCGGCGCGATGGCGTACTCGATGAGAATCGCTGTCCCTGTTGCAAATCCGCCCCACGGTCCGAGCGCGCGACGCGCGAACGTGTAGCCACCGCCCGCCGCCGGCAGCGCCGAGGACATCTCGGCCATGCCGAGCACCATCGCTAGATACATGCCGGCAATGACGATTCCCGCGATCAACAGACCGCCGAACCCGCCCTGCTCCAAACCGAAGTTCCAGCCCGAGTAGTCACCCGAGATGACATAGCTGACGCCGAGGCCGGCGAGCAGAACCCAACCCGCGGTTCCCTTCTTCAACTGACGTTTCGCCAGATATTCGCTTCCTTCGACGTGGGACTCGGTCCCGTCGTGGTGGGCGCCTGTTGGTTTGGTGGACATGTCCGGCCTCTCTCGAAGCAGTCAGCTCGTAATCGCCCGGGGGGAAGCGAATCGAATCAAGATATGCCCGCGGTGTAAGCGCGGAGTGATCGAAATATGACGACAGGATTACAGCGCTACCAGTCCGGTGCGGCGCCGATCGCAGGCGCCTCCGGCGCCAGTGGCGCGGTTGAGTGCACTGCAATGCACTTAACCGCGCCACTGGGGCGGAGCATCTACCCCTGGAGCATTCCCGGAACCGGACACGCATCCACCGCTTCTGCGACGACGAGAACGTCGCGTGGAACCGGCGGCCTGCGTCCCTCTTCCCAGTCGACGCCTACCAGTGGCGCCGTGTTTTTCAGTGCGTCGTTCTCCTCCGGGGTGAACGCGCGCCCTCGGCTGAGAAACCGCAGACCCTCCGGTGTCTCGAGGGAGAAGCCGGATCCACGCCCGGGCACGACGTCGAGGACCATCTGCGTGTGCTTCCACGCCTCGAACTGCGAACCCGAAATCCACACCGGCACTGCGTCGTCACCGTCGGGAAGATCGTCAGGGATGTCATCGACACCGAGACGAAGATCGAGCAGCCCGAGCAATACGTCCCGGTCTCCGACGATGAACTCGCCTGCGGGATAACACATCGGTGACGACCCGTCACAGCAACCGCCGGACTGATGCATCATCAGTGCGCCGTGGATACCGCCGAGGCGACGGAGAAGCTCCATCGCCCCGGCGGTGGCTCGCAGACGCGCCGGTGCAGCCGGAGCTGGACCCGACCCGTCAGGCATCAGAAGAAGCCCTGGGCCTTCTGCGCGTAGCTGACAAGAAGGTTCTTCGTCTGCTGGTAGTGATCCAGCATCATCTTGTGATTCTCGCGGCCGATGCCCGACTGCTTGTATCCACCGAAGGCAGCGTGCGCCGGGTACTGATGGTAGGTATTCGTCCACACCCGACCGGCCTTGATGTCGCGACCCGCACGATAGGCGACGCCCCCGTCTCGCGACCACACGCCTGCACCCAGTCCGTAGAGGGTGTCGTTGGCGATGGAGATGGCCTCGTCGTAGTCCTTGAACGATGTCACCGAGACGACCGGTCCGAAGATCTCCTCCTGGAAGATGCGCATGTCGTTCTTGCCGGTGAAGATCGTGGGCTGAACGTAGTAGCCGCCGTTGAGGTCTCCGCCGAGCTGAGCACGCTCACCGCCGGTGACGACCTGCGCACCCTCGCCCTTGCCGATCTCGATGTAGGACAGGATCTTCTCGAGCTGATCGTTCGATGCCTGGGCACCGATCATCGTGTCGGTATCGAGCGGATTGCCCTGTCGCACAGCCTTGGTGCGGATCGCTGCGAGCGCGAGGAACTCGTCGTAGATGTCTGCCTGGATGAGCGAACGCGACGGGCAGGTGCACACTTCACCCTGGTTGAGGGCGAACATCGTGAAGCCTTCGAGTGCTTTGTCCTGGTAGTCGTCGTTGGCCGAAAGAACATCGGAGAAGAAGACGTTGGGGCTCTTGCCGCCGAGCTCGAGGGTGACCGGAATCAGGTTCTGCGAGGCGTACTGCATGATCAGTCGTCCGGTGGTGGTCTCGCCGGTGAACGCGATCTTGGCGATACGCGGGCTGGACGCGAGGGGCTTGCCGGCCTCGGTACCGAACCCGTTGACGACGTTGAGCACTCCAGCGGGAAGCAGATCACCGATGATCGAAATCAGGTGCAGAATCGATGCGGGTGTCTGCTCGGCCGGCTTGAGGACGACAGCGTTTCCGGCTGCCAGCGCGGGGGCGAGCTTCCATACCGCCATGAGGATCGGGAAGTTCCACGGAATGATCTGGCCGACGACACCCAGGGGCTCGTGGAAGTGGTACGCGACTGTGTCGGAGTCGATTTCGGACAGCGAGCCTTCTTGCGCACGGATGCACCCGGCGAAGTAGCGGAAGTGATCGACGGCCAACGGGATGTCGGCGTTGAGAGTCTCGCGAATCGGCTTGCCGTTGTCCCAGGACTCGGCGAGCGCGATCGACTCGAGGTTCTCGGCGATACGATCGGCGATCTTGTTGAGAATCACGGCGCGCTCTGCTGCGGAGGTCTTGCCCCATGCAGGTGCCGCGGCGTGTGCGGCATCGAGTGCGAGCTCGATGTCCTCGGACGTGGAGCGAGCTACCTCGCAGAAGTTCTCACCGGTGACGGGAGTCGGGTTCTCGAAATACTGGCCCTTGACCGGTGGTACCCACTCGCCGCCGATCCAGTTCTCGTAGCGCGGCTGGAACGACATGACCGAATTCTCGGTACCGGGGCGGGCGTAAACAGACATCTAGGACTCCTTCTGATCAACAGAACTGATGTGATTCAGAACACTAGAGCCTGCAACGTTGCAACTACGTTGCTGCACCGCGTGCAGCTATGACATAGCGACTCATGCACGCGACTATCAGACGCCCAGCTGTCGATCGAGCAGGTCTATACGAGCGTTGACCTGGCCGTACAGGGCGGAGTCGCGACTCAGAGTCGCCCGGTAGGCCTCCCAGGCGATGACGTCGGCCCGGCCGTGAATCGACGACGTCCACTGCGCGAGCAGGACGGGGTCACCCACCCGCAGCAATGCCGCTTGAACGCGCGAGCGGAGTTCCTCGCGAATCTCCTCGATGCCGGGCGCCGAAGATCCCGGCAGAACCGGACCGGTGTAGATCCGCAGCGCTGCTTCCACATCGCCGCGGTCCAGGGCACGGCGAATGTCGCCGACGTCGGAATTCAGCTCCCCCACCAGGCGATAGGGACGTGACGCGAGACCTGCCGAGCCGAAGGCCTTCCGCAACCGTGACATCTCCGCACGGATGGTGACCGAGTCCAGCTCGTGCTCGTCGAGTAGCACCGCGAGGTGATCCGAACTCAGTCCCTCCGGGTGGTCGGCGAGCAGAAGGAGGATCTCGGCATGACGCTGCGACAGCGAGACGCGACCGGAACTCCGCACCACCCCCGGCTTACCGGATCCGAGTACTTCCAAGCGAGGGGCCGTGTCCCCCAGCGACTTCGGCGAGTTCATCAGATGCACACGCAGCTCCGATTCCGCTGCTGCGACCGTGGCACGGATCAACGAGAGCACCTCTGGCACCGCCACACGCGGTCCGCCCGTGATATCGATAGCGCCCAGGATTTGACCACTGGTCGGGTGGTGCACAGGTGCAGCCGAGCAGCTCCACTCGTGGACGGATCGGCTGAAGTGCTCCGCAGCGAATATCTGCACACAGTGATCGACGGCGAGAGCAGTTCCAGGAGCATTGGTCCCTTTGCTCTCCTCGCTCCAGTCGACGCCCTCCGCAAAATTCATCGAACTGGCACGGTCTTTCGCGGCGGAATCGCCCTCGACCCACAGTAGGCGACCTTCGGCGTCCGAGATCGCGACGAGCAGGCCGGTATCGGCTGCATCTTCGACGAGCAGCTTGCGGATGACGGGCCTGATGATCGACATCGGATGGCCATCGCGGTATCGATCGAGTTCGGCGCCGGAGAGGACGACCGAGTCGTCACCGCCGTCCGGGTCCACGCCTTGCGTTCTGCTTCGCAACCAGGAATCGAGAACCACAGAGCGAACGCTGTCCGATGGTGACCTGTCCTCGACGAACGACCGATGCGCGGTCGTCATCCGTCGAGCAAGGACATCGATGTCCTCACCAGGGCGAACAGCAACCCACGGGTTGCCCTGCCCCCGGATTCTTCCAGTCATCACACAGCTACCTCTTCTGGCGCGGTCACCCTACTGTAACGCAGCTCACACACGCAGAATACAACCCCTTCTTCCCCGGTGGTTGAGCGCCGAGGCCGAAGGGCCTGCCTTCGGTCAGCGCTTCTTGTTCGTCGCGGAAATGTCGATGCTCGTGTCGCCGGACGCCTTCGTCTTCTTGTCCGCGCGCTTCTCCTTCAACGACTTTCCGGACTTCTTGGTCATGGAATTGCGAGGAGACTTATCAGACATCGGGTTAGCCCCATTCTCTGCGCGCCGTGAATGGCCCGCAGACCACGAACCTACGCCACCGTGCCCCGCATGATGTCCGCTCCGCGTTCGGCGAGCATGATCGCCGTCGCGTGTGGTCCTCTCGTCGGTACGACAGGAAATGCCGAAGTGTCGAGAACGTACAGACCGTCGATCCCCCGGACCCGGCACGAATCGTCGAGCACCGAGCTGTCGTCGCCCATCGCGCAACTACCGGACAGATGAAGCGAGGTCCCGAGCCGCCCGAGCAACGGATCGCCGACGACGGTTGCGAGCGGCGCGACGCCACCGATCATCTCGCCGACCACATCGAGGCCGGCCGACAACGCCGATCGATCCGATTCGGTCTCCAGATATCGATAGCGCACGAACGGTGTATCGCAGGGATCGGCGGTCCGTAGAGTGATATCGCCTCGACTCTCCGGTCGCATCAATCCGACGCCTATCATCGGGTCGCCGTTTTCGAGTCCTGGAATCATTCGGTCGAACGGTACCGAGTACGGACGTATTTCCAGATCGTCGACGTGAAGGACTGCCTCGAGCGGCGATTCACCGGCCTCCGCGTCCGAGACCTGATAGTAGACACCGACTTCCGGATGATCGCTGAACCCTCGACCCACTCGAGGATGGTCGATCTTCACCGAAACACCTTTCTCGACAAGGTGTCTCACCGGTCCGACACCCGACAACATCAACAGCTGCGGTGTACGAACCGCCCCTGCGCACAGGACTACTCGTTCTGCCTTCAAATGCTCGACCGACTGTCCGCGCGCGACGGTGACTCCGCTCGCTTTCATCCCGTCGAACGTCACGGCGAGGACACGTGCCCCATCGACGACAGTCAAGTTGGTGCGGCTCAATGCCGGAAGGAGGTATGCAACAGCAGCATTGGTGCGTACGCCACGAAAGATGTTGCGCGGCACCGGTCCGACGCCACCGGCGGATACGGGTGAATTCTTGTCCGAGTCGTCCGCAAAACCGGCGCTGTGTGCCGCATCGACGAACATCTCGGTGATCGGAGACCTCGAGTTCTCTGCGACACGCGAGACGGGCATCGGCCCCGCCTCGCCGTGGAAGCTTCCGGAGAAGTCCGTGTCGTTCTCGAGCTTGCGGTAGTACGGGAGGACGTCGTCGAAGGACCACGACTTCGGCCACGCGTCGAAGTCCGTGGGTCGCGCGCGGATGAAGTAGCCGCCGTTCACTGCCCCAGACCCTCCGAGTACGCGGCCCCGCGCCACGGTCCGTGTGAGCGTCGGGGTCAACTCGGCGAGGTAGGTATCGACCCAGGCACTCTGCGGCCCGATGGGCAGAATGCGTGCATCGAGAATGTCCTGCGGTACGTCGCCGAGCGAACCGAACCCCGATCCCGCCTCGAGCAGCATCACCGAACACGATGGGTCCTCGCTCAACCGGGCCGCGACGACCGATCCGCACGACCCGCCACCGACGACGATCACGTCCACGGCACGGGCAGTGCTCATGTGTCCATTCGTGGCGTCAGCGCCTTGACGCTTCGCGCGTTCACAGCTCCCGACCACAGTCCTGCTCCGTAGGCGACGTCGTCGATTCGCTTGAAAAATGCGTACCGAACCGGATCGAGTCCACCTAGTTCACGATGGTTGTACCAGTCCGACAACGCTTCTGCCACCGCAAGTCCCAGGGCGATCTTTCGAATCCGACTGGACAGAATTACCGCGAGGAGCGTGATCGGCCAATAATGGCGACACAGGGCGGATGCGAGCTGCCACATACCTCCGATGAAACCCTCGGTCGCAAGTATCGCTGCGATCCGAGTGGGTTGATCGAGCCCTACGAACATTTTGCGGAGGCGGCCGATGGTGACGCCGAGCGTCAACAGCGCTCCGAGCAGACCGAACTTGGTGAAGCTCACAGCGAGCAAACATGCGACCAGCGTCCACGGGGACATCGAGATCGGCGGAACCATTCCCGGGTGCCGTTCGGCGAGCGGGCTCGCACCGGTGCCGTAGAACAGCTTGCGTCCGAACCAGCGGCCGAATGTCACCCGGTGGTCGTGCGCCACGTGGGCCACCGGTTCGTAGCGCAGACGCCACCCCGCTTCCTGCAACCTCCAGCAGAGGTCGACGTCCTCGGCCACGTGCATCGACTCGTCGAACCCGCCGCACTCCTGCGCCACCTGTCTACGAATCAACATCGCAGCACTCGGCACATAGGACACCGAGCTTCCCGCTCGCACTGCAGCCTCTTTGCGTCCCAGATCCAGGGACGACCGCGCGTGCTCGTACCTCGCCAGCGCATTGCCCTCGGGTTCCAGCGCCACGATTCTCGGTGCTACGAGAGCGACGGCCGGATCGGAGAAATGGCCGAGCATCACCTCGAGCCATCCCTTGCGCGGCACGACGTCGGAGTCCAGAAAGGCGACGAAATCAGTTGTTGCACTGCGAAGTCCGGTGTTTCGTGCCGCCGCGGGCCCTCGCGAGGTCGCGTGACGTAGTACCGTCACCCCGCCGACGCTCCAGGCCATAGGCGGGGCCTTGACCGGATCGTCCGAACCGTCGTCCACGACGATCACGTTCAACCCGTGCAGCGCCGGCAGCAGCCTACTGAGCCCTGCAGCGTTGTTCTTCAAGGGCACGACCACCGTCACATCACGCGGGGACGGAATCGACATCGGTCGGGGGTTGGCGACACCCGAATCGAGCAACTTCCGAGCGACGAGCGCGGACTGCGAATCGGTTACCTCGAGAAATCCGTCGCCGATCATGGCCGCAGCCGTCGGGGCAAGCTTGAGCATCCGTGTCGGAGATCCGCCAATCAGAACGCGACCGTCCGAGTAAGTTCGTACCCGAGGATCGACGCGCACCCCGAAGCCATCAGGCAATCGTCCTTGACCCATCAGGTGATCGTAAGCGGACATCGCGGCGAAGTGTTATCGACCGCCGGAGAAAACAAGGAACATACCGAGAACCCGTTTCGACGCCCGTTTCCGGACTCCCGGATCAGGTCAACATTCCTCGGGGAGACGGCACCCATCGCCGCAGGACAGCGGCTGTGCGGGCACACATATCGGCGAAAATCACCTCGCCCTCGGATGCGCTGGACCCACGCGGGTCACCGAGCACGCCGTTGGGTGCCACAGCCCGCACCCCTCCGTCCCTCAGCCGCGGAAGGAGGTCTCCGAGTGCGTCGGTGTTGCCCACCTCGACACGCGAGACGTCCACGACGTCCGGTGAAAGCCAGAGCAGCAGCGACGTTTCGGTCCGCCCTGCGTGGGCATCGGCGTCAGGCACCGCGCACGGGACCCACGCAACGTCTCGACCTTCGTAACGCAGTAGCTCCACGGCGGCGGTCAGGGTGGCGATGTTCCCTCCGTGGCCATTGACGAACAACACCCGGTCCGCCCACGCGCACGCAGATCGCCCGTACTCGACGAGCACCGATCGAAGCGCGTCGGCGCCGATGGATATCGTCCCCGGAAATCCCGCGTGCTCACCGCTGGAACCGTAGGCGATCGACGGTGCGAGCACCACGTTCGTCAGACGCTGCGCAACGGCTTCCGCAATCCGAGTGTCGGTGTCGAGCGGAAGGTGCGGGCCATGTTGCTCGAACGAACCCAACGGGACGACGACCGTCACGGACCCGTCGACAGTCGGCCACGCTCTCGGTCCGAGTTCGTCGAACCCGGGGCGGACATCGTCGTTCTTCGGCACCGGCCGATGGTATCTCTCCGTCCGGTGGACCGATCTTCACACAGCCGAAACAATGTCCCGCTAGTGTCGCGTGTTTGAATTGGTTTGACAGTGTCGGGATGCGAAAATGAGGGATGCGAATCGCACCTCTCGGGTTGATCGACGGCGACAGGGACAAGCTCGAAGCGATCTTGCGGGCACCGACCGCGCCTGCAGGGTTGGCGTTGCGGGCGAGGATCGTGTTGCTCGCCGCCGATGGGGTGTCGAATTCGGAGATCGCACGCAGGTGCGGCGTTTCGCGTCCGACGGTGATCACCTGGCGTGGACGGTACGGCGAACGAGGCATCGACGGCCTGTCGGACCTGCATCGATCGGGCCGGCCGCGGACGCTCGATCACTCGGCGATCGTGACAGCGACGTTGATGCCGCCACCGAAGAAACTCGGTGTCACACATTGGAGTTCGAGGTTGCTAGCCGACCATCTCGGGATAAGTTTCTACGCTGTAGCCAACGCTTGGCGTGAGTACGGTGTGCAGCCGTGGCGGGCGGAGACGTTCAAATATTCCACCGACCCGGAGCTCGTCGCCAAGGTCCACGATGTCGTCGGTCTGTACCTCGATCCACCCGAGAACGCGATCGTATTGTCACTGGACGAAAAGTCCCAGATCCAGGCCCTCGACCGCACCCAACCGATGCTCCCGATGCAGCCCGGTTCGGTCGAGAGGCACACCCACGACTACAAACGACATGGCACCACAACACTGTTCGCAGCACTCGATATCGCCACCGGCAAGGTCACCGCCTCCTGCAAACCGCGCCACCGCAGTACCGAATACCTGGCGTTCCTCAAACAGGTCGCACGGGCCTACCCCAGCCAGGAGCTGCACCTGATCGCCGACAATTACGCCACCCACAAGACCCCCGAAGTCAAAGCCTGGCTAGCCGAGAACCCCCGCATCGCAGTCCATTTCACTCCGACATCAGCGTCGTGGCTCAATCTCGTCGAAGTGTGGTTCGGGGTCATCCAACGTCAAGCACTCGGCCGCGGCGTCTTCACCTCCGTCACCGATCTGACATCGAAAATCCGTGCGTTCATCAACGGCTGGAACACCCGCGCCACACCATTCGTCTGGACCAAAACCCCGGAGGAAATCCTCAAGAAAGCGACCCGTAAAACGACTTCAAACACGAGCCACTAGCGTGCCCGTTGTGTAACGGAAGGAACCTGACATGCCACCACGTCGGCGATCGGTACTCCTGGCGAAGTTGAGTATCAATGAACCCGGAGGTAGGCAGTCGACCATTCTCGACGAACTACGCAGAGTAATTCTCTCCGGCGACGCACCACCGAACACGCCCATTCCGCTCAACGAGGTAGCAGAGGTCTTCGGTGTCAGTCGAATACCGGTTCGCGAATCATTGAAGACTCTCATCGGTGAAGGATTGGTGGATCACCGACCCAATCTCGGATATACCGTGGCACAACTCACCTCCGCCGAACTGCGGGAGATGTACATCGTCAGAGAGGTACTGGAAACAGCTGCGTTGGCAACTGCCGTCGAACTCGCGACGGACAGCGACCGAGAACAGGCGATCGAGGCCAATCGCTTACTGGAGGAATCGATTTCCGCCGACGATCCCCGCGAGTACCACCGCAGGAGTCGTCAATTCCACATGTCTCTGACCAATCCGTCGCGAATGAAGCGACTCCTCCATATGCTGGAATCGGCCTGGAACATCACCGAACCCATTCAACCCATGGTGCACGTCGCGGGGTCGGACCGGGCATCGTTGCATTCGGATCATCGCACGATGCTCGAAGCATTTCTCGACCGCGATTCGGACGCATTGTTGGAGATCGCTCAATCGCATTCAGGAAGACTCAATACGGTGATCTCGTCCATCACGAGTGAATCGGGACTCTTGGCGGATCCGACGGCCGACTGAGCCGGATGAAAGATATATCCATGTCGTCACGCAGGTGCAACACTTCGTCGCTACCTTTTGTTTCGCCGGTCTTCACCACCGTGGAGTGGACCGATTCATTCTCTCCAGGAGTGGAGCCCTGCGGCTCCACGCTAGGCATCAGGAGCATCGATGACAGATACAGCGAACGGCCCCCTATCGCCCTCTGCTGAGCCGAGCGGCGACTTGGTAGAGGCCGCGGGCCATCCGGTCGGCGGCGGGTTGATCAAGGACAGCTACGACCCACGGCTGACGAACGAGGACCTCGCACCGCTGAAGAAGCAGACGTGGACCTCCTACAATCTCTTCGCGTTCTGGATGTCCGACGTTCACTCCGTCGGCGGATACGTCACGGCAGGAAGCCTGTTCGCACTTGGCCTTGCGAGCTGGCAGGTGCTCATCTCGCTCCTCGTCGGCATCTCGATCGTCTACTTCTTCTGCAATCTGGTCGCCAAGCCCAGCCAGGTCTCGGGCGTGCCGTATCCGGTGATCTGTCGCGCATCGTTCGGAGTACTGGGCGCCAACATCCCGGCAATCATTCGCGGCCTCATCGCCGTTGCCTGGTACGGCATTCAGACATTCCTCGCATCTGCGGCACTCGACATCGTCCTCATCAAACTCTTCCCAAGCCTTGCCCCGTATGCCGTGACTGCCGACTATGGTTTCGCCGGTCTCTCGGCGCTCGGGTGGGCGAGTTTCCTGTTCCTCTGGGTACTGCAGGCCGCCGTGTTCTGGCGGGGCATGGAATCGATTCGCAAATTCATCGACTTCTGCGGACCTGCGGTATATGTCGTCATGTTCGCGTTGTGCGGTTACCTGATCTGGAAGGCAGGCTGGGGCGCAATCGATCTCAACCTCGGTGAAGTCGAGTACACGGGATTCAGCGCAGTTCCCGTCATGCTCGGTGCGATCGCGCTCGTCGTCTCCTACTTCTCCGGACCGATGCTCAACTTCGGCGACTTCTCTCGCTACGGCAAGTCCTACGCGGCGGTCAAGAAGGGCAACTTCCTCGGCCTGCCGGTCAACTTCCTCGTCTTCTCCATCCTCGTCGTCGTCACCGCGTCGTTGACGCTGCCGGTCTTCGGCGAACTCATCACCGACCCTGTCGAGACCGTCGCTCGAATCGACAGCACGTTCGCCATCGTGCTGGGCGCGCTCACCTTCACGATCGCCACGATCGGCATCAACATCGTCGCCAACTTCATCTCTCCCGCATTCGACTTCTCCAATGTCAGCCCCCAGAAGATCAGCTGGCGTGCAGGCGGCATGATCGCAGCGGTCGGTTCCGTGCTCATCACGCCGTGGAACCTGTACAACAACCCGGATGTGATCCACCTGACGCTCGAGACCCTCGGTGCGTTCATCGGACCACTGTTCGGCGTACTGATCGCCGACTACTACCTGGTGCGCAAGCAGAAGGTAGTAGTAGACGAACTGTTCACGATGTCGCCGGCCGGAAAATACTGGTACTCCAAGGGATACAACCCGGCGGCCGTCTACGCCACGATCGTCGGTGCATTGCTGGCCATGTTCACCGTGCTGTTCAACGGTGCAATCGACGGCATGGAGATCGCCGGGATGGCGACCGCGTCGAAGTACAGCTGGTTCATCGGCTGCGGCGTCGGATTCGCCCTCTACTACTATCTGGCGACCAAGACCAAGCTCGCAGTGACCAATCACCTCGACGCGCCGGTGAAGGCATAGGATCCGGCCCGTGCTCATCAAGGTCGTCAACCCGAACACCACGCTGTCGATGACCGCAACGATCGGAGAGTGTGCCCGGGCCGTCGCAGGCCCGGGCACACTCGTCGACGCGGTCAGTCCGTCGATGGGGCCTGCCTCCATCGAGTCTCACGTGGACGAAGCCCTCAGTGTCCCCGGAATTTTGGAGCAGATCGCGCTCGGCGAAGCTCAGGGCGCCGACGGTTACGTCATCGCATGCTTCGGTGACCCAGGCATGGACGCTGCGCGCGAGGCGGCGACGGGCCCGGTCGTCGGAATCGCGGAAGCTGCGATGCACGCCGCGAGTTTTCTCGGTCGCGGCTTCTCCGTAGTGACGACGTTGGGCAGAACCACCGGACGTGCCTGGGACCTTGCCGAACACTACGGACTGTCCCGCCACTGTCGCGGGGTCCACGCCTGCGAGATTCCGGTTCTCGAATTGGAGACCGACCCAGACGCCAGAAAGATCATCACCGAAGCGTGCCGAGATGCCATGGAGAGGGACGGCAGCGACGCCATCGTCCTCGGGTGCGCCGGTATGGCCGACCTCTGTGGGCACATCTCGTCGGAGATCGGCGCACCCGTCGTCGACGGGGTAGCAGCAGCGACGTTGTTCGTGCAGTCGCTCGTGACTATGGGTCTGCGCACTGGGAAGCGTGCGGAGTTCGCCGCTCCCCCACCCAAGAAGTACTCAGGACTGTTGGCCGGCTTCGGAACCGACTGACCCGCCCCGCCCGCCGCAGTGGCGCGGTTAAGTGCACGCCAGTGCACTTAACCGCGCCACTGGGGCGGAGCCCCATCAATCACGAGACCGGAGCCGTCACTTCACAGCATCCACCTCGACCTCCACAAGCCACCCTTGCACGGGGAGCGAAGCAACCTCGAGGGCGAACCGTGACGGTCGCGCTGAATTACGCTCGATGGGTGCCGAGGGCTCCGCGGTACCCATCGGCACGAGCTCTGTCGCATCGGTATCGAGATTGGTGTTCGCGAAGAACTGGCGATAGGCGCGGTTCCAGCCCGCATAGTCGGCACGATCGGTACCAGGTGCATTGTCGAGGAACACACGCATCGTCACGACATCCTCGAGTGCATAGCCCTGATCTTCGAGGTTGTCGCGGATCTTCTTCAGCACGCCGATTCCCTGAGCCTCGGTGACCGTCACACCGGACGGCAAGGTCCCACCCGAGAACTGTTCGGTGTCGATGTACGATTCCGGACTTCCTTCTGCCGCATCGTCGTTCAGCGCTGTCGGTCCGATTCCACTGGACTTGTAGACTGTTGCATCACCGGAGATTTCGACGCCCTGCGCGATCATCGGATTCGCTTCACCCGGCTCGATGACCGATCTGGCCCCAGAGGCGGATTCGGTGTCGGCAGGCGCCGCATCCGAATCCGACGAGCACGCCGCGGTGAACAGGATTGCCCCGGCAGCGAGCGCGGCGGCGAACGAACGTGTGTTCTTGGACAAGAGAGATTTCCTTTCGAGGGACGAACAGGGATCAGGACGCGGTGACACGTTCGTGAATGGAAGTGACGACGTCGCGCGCGGAGGTGAAGGCGCCGTGCTGCCAGGCGATGGCGTTGGACAGGTGATCTCCCGCGAAGTAGATGTGCTCGACGGGCTTCAGGAGCGTGGAGTATTCGGCCGTCGCGACACCGCCGTGCGAATCTCCGGCCCCCGCCCACGACACCCATGCGCTCTCGGAGTACTTCGTTCGGCGCCAACTTCCGGAGAACGACGAGCTGATGTCCTTGGTGTACTTGTCACCGTGGATCATCGATCCTTCGGCAACCGCCTTCGCCAGACGCTGTTTGTGCGTGAGGGATTCGAATGCCTGATGCCGCTTACCCGTGTTGTAGTAGGCGACGACGACACCGCGATCCGAGTTGTAGTGGTCGTACGGGAACATGATCTGAGATATGTCCATGTCGGTGTTGCTGGCGCCGCCGTAGATGCGCTCGTCGGTCTCCCACCACCGTCGCGAGTACTCGATGCCCATCTTCCCGGACGGTGTCGCTTTGGCCGCTTTCAACGCGAGCAGGACCTCGGCGGGCAGGTTGTTGTCCAGTCGCGTGACGAGGGCAGGCGGGATGGTGCAGATGACGTAGTCGGCCGAGATCGATTCCATCGAACCGTCTTTGGTGTATTCCACCGTCGCGCCGTCGGACGTGTTGTTCAGTGCCGTGACCTCGGCCCCGTAGACGATGTTGTCCTCGCCGATGGCGTCGGAGAACGCGTAGTAGATCCGATCCATGCCCCCCACCGGGCTGAACATCAGCATCGCCTGGTCGTAACCGAACTCGAAGCTGAAGTTTCTTCCGATGCCGCTCTGGATCACGTCGGACATGCCGTAGGGCTTGGTCTCGTCACCGAAGTTCAGGCCTGCACCCGGCTCCGAGCTGTATCCGCGACGAGTGGACCCGATGTAGCGCCCGTCGTCGGAGAGGTCGCCGAAGCTGGACAGGAACTCAGACAGAGCGTCCTTGTCATCGGGGGTCAGGACGTCGTCGAGAGCACCTCTACTGGCAGCCTTCTGCAGCAACTCCGACATGTAGCCGTAGGTATCGGCCTTGGCCGCGCGGTAGGACACCGACTGCTGATTCAACGCAGTGCTGCTCTTGTAGTTGACCAGTGTGTTCGCGTTCTGGTTTCCGAATGTCTGCAACTCGACGCCGAGTTCTTTGCAGTAGTCCATCGTGATGTGGCTCTGCGGGATTCGTGTTGCACCGATGTTGTAGAAGTGTCCGTCGGAGAAGGTACATTTCTGGGTCTCCCCGTTGAGGTCGGTCTCCTCGGCTCCTCCGCGGATGGACCACACTCGCCCGCCCGGCCGCTGACGCGCCTCGAGGATCGTCACGGCGTATCCGGCCTTCTGCAGCTCGTACGCTGAGCAGAGACCAGCAGGCCCGCCGCCGAGAACAACGATCTTCGGGCTTCCTTCGACCCTTCCGATCAGGTCGGCCATCGCGGGCGACTGAAACCGCTTGGGCGCCGCCGCGGCCGATGGCGCAAGACCGATCGTCGACATCGCTCCGTAGGCGAGTCCTGCACCGCCTGTGACACCCAGGCCACGCATGAACGATCTCCGTGTAACTGCCATGTGTTCTTCCACTCCTTATGCCGGCTCGCACTCGTACTCCCGGCCGACATCGGCTGGTTTCGAGTTCGGTCAATCGTGGAATGCCGAGAATTCGGGAATGCGTACCGTGCGAAACGTTCGTCGAATTATCGGGTGAGAACGTCGGTATCGACTCGTGGTGAGTTCTCACTCACTTGAATTCAGGCGAAGCATCGACGCAATGCATTCGCAACAATGCGGGGCTACTTTCTGGCCATTATGTCCGCACTCGAACAGGCCATCACCGCCTCCTTCGCCGCGCGGGAGCCGGATCGGCCCGCACTGTCACCTCTGCGTGCGCTCGGCCGCCGTCAGCTGTCGGGGATCGAAGTGTTCGCGCAGTCGGTGGCGACGACCGCTCCTGCGGCATCGATGGTGATTCTGCCGATCACGATGTTGAGCCACGAGAGATTGCTCGGCGGTCTGCTCACAGTCTTCGCGGCCACGATCGTCGTGTCGTTGATCGCATTCTGCGTCTCACAGTTCACGAGGCGGTTTTCGTCGTCCGGCGGGCTCTACAGCTTCGTGACGAAAGGGTCCGGGTCACGTGGGGCGTTGACCGTCGGCGCAGCGATGTTGTGCAAGTACTGCGCCAGTGGCGCGCTGACGCTGTATTTCGGCGGTCACGCTGTGCGCACCGTGCTGCGCGAGGTCGGGATACCTACCGGTGGAGTCGCTGGCGCACTTGCGATTCACGTCGTGCTCGCGCTCGGAATACTGGCATGCCTCGTCCGCGGAGTCAGATTCGCTGCGACTGCAATCCTGGTGGTCGAGCTGTGCTCGCTGATATTCATCACCGCGCTACTGCTGTTGCCGGACAACAGGCCGGTCATCGTCGAGCCGTCCGGATCGCCCAACGGTCTACTCCTCGTCGCTCTCGGTGCAATGTTCGCACTCGCGGGGTTCGAGAGCGCAACCTTCTTCGGTCCCGAGGCCAAGCGTCCGCTCGTCACTGTCACCAGAACCGTTCTGCTCACCCCGATCATCTGCGGTGCGCTTTTCACCTTTTCTGCATGGGCCGTGTGGTCCGGTCGCGGAGGGGTGCTGCTCGGCGCCTACCAGCACGGGACGTCGACGGGTATCGATGCGTGGCTGGTCATCGCGTTGAACCTCGGGCTGAGTTGCTCGTGGCTCGCCTCGGCAATGGCGTCGTCGAATGCGGCGTCGAGACTCGTCTACACGATGGGGATCGAAAACGTCGTGCCCCATCGGTTCGCCCGCGTCCATAGAACCTTCCGAACACCGCACGTCGCACTCTGCGTAATTCTCGGTGGATCGACCGTGATCAGCTCGACCTTCGTTGCGCTCAGTGGTTCGGTCGTGCTCGACGACGTCCGACTTCTGGCGCGGGCAGCACTCATCGTCGGATACGCCGTCGTGGCGATCGCAGCAGTGGTCTTCCTCAGGCGTATCGGAGAACTCACCGCGACGGTTGTGCTCGCGGGAGTCCTCGCGTGCGGCGCAGGATGCGCCGTCCTGGGCAACCTCGTCGTGACGGCGGGTATCGAGCAGAACGTCACGATGGTGGTCATGCTCGGTGTACTGGCGCTTTCCGGATTCTGCTGGCACGCATACCTGTACAGGCGCAGTCCTCGAGCCCTCGCCGCGGTCGGAGTTTTCGACAGCGCCGAAAGCAGTGATGTTCTTCCGGGTTTCGCCGCATACGGGGAGAATGCGCGCGGCGCAGTTGCCCTGGTGAAGAGCCCCTGGACCGACGCGCGCTGATGGCGGTGAGGACAGCACGGGCAACCGAAGTCGGAGGACACGAACCTCGTGCAGTCCAGAAGGCGCTCGCGTTGCTCGAGGCCGTCGCACATCTAGGTTCGGGGGCAACGGCCAAGGAAGTCGCGCACGCCACCGGAATTCCACCCGCCACGGCGTACCGACTGCTCAATCTCCTAGTGGCCGACGGCTTTCTGGTGCGTATCGAAGACCTGTCGGGCTTCGCTCTCGGTCGCAGAACGAGAGAGCTCGCCATAGCGGCCCCCGCGAGCGTGGTCGACAATCACCACATCGTCGACGAGCTTCGTGCCCGCATCAGATTCGGGGTGTACCTGGCGTCGTACGAGAACGATCGAATTCAGTTGATCGATCGAGACCCGGACCACGAACTGTCCGGGGAGACGGCATTGGTGACTCATGCCCATGCGTCGGCGATCGGGAAACTGTTGCTGGCCAACAGACCCGATGGCGTCGTACTGTCCGATCTCAGGAAATTCACGTCCCACACCATCGTAGATCTGGCCGAGCTCGCGATAGAGCTGAGCCGGATCCGCACGACCGATATCGCCGTCGAGACGGACGAAATCAAGGTAGGACGAGCGTCGGTGGCCGTCCCAGTCCGCGACGACGGTGGACGAGTATCCGGCTCTCTCGCGGTGATCGGGCGGACGGGCAGGTTGGTGCACGACGACCCCGATCTGATTTCTCTGCTCAGGTCGACCGCGAGTCAGATGCGATTGGCGTATTCGACGGAGTAGTCGTCACGACGTCCGACGGCGACAGATCCTGCACCGATGAATGCCCGAGCCCCAACACCGCGGAATCGACGCCACCACGAAGGATGTCCAGCACGTTCTCGACACCGGCCTGACCGCCCGCTGCCAAACCCCACAGGTAAGCACGGCCGATCATGACTGCTCGGGCACCAAGGGCAACCGCCTTGACGACGTCGCTGCCTCGCCGGACTCCACCGTCGAGGGTGATCTCCACTCGATCGCCGACCGCGTCGACGATCGAGGGCAATACGCGAATGGTTGCGGGTGTGCCGTCGAGATTGTTCCCCCCGTGGTTGGACACCGAAATCGCAGTCACACCGATGTCGACGGCTCGTTGAGCGTCGTCGACACGGGTGATGCCTTTGAGCATGAACGGACCACCCCACTGCTCACGCAACCACGCAATGTCCTCCCACGTCGGCAACGGGGTGGACATCCAATCGCGGTACGCGCCGAAGAAGGTCGGCGCAGGCTTGCCGGGCGGAGCAAGGTTCGGCGCGGACAGATCGGGGATCGCGCCACTTCGCGCAAACTGCCACAGCCATCTGGGGCGGGCAAGAGCCTCCGGCGCAAAGCGAGTCATCGCGGCGAGGTTCACCGTCTCCGGGATCGACGGGCTTCCCCAATCACGCCCTTCCGAGAACGACCAATCCATTGTCAGGATCAATCCGACAACCCCGGCATCACGTGCGCGATTCATCAAATGCAACAGATACTCGCGTGAGCCGACCCAGTGCAACTGAAAGAACGTCTGCGGGTTGGCTGCGACGACGTCCTCGACGGGTTTGCTCGCGAACAGCGACAACCCCAGTGCGATTCCCCGCGATGCTGCCGCACGAGCAACCGCAATCTCACCGTCCGGATGCACAGCTTGCACACCCGTCGGCGAAACCATCACCGGGAACGAGAGATCCTGTCCCATAACCGTTGTCGACAGATCACGCACGTCCGACAACCCCGCGACGTGCGGGGCGAACCCGAGTTCACCGAACGCCGCCACGTTGTCGTCGACTGTGATGCCCTGCTCCGAGCCCGCCACCAGCGCGGCGTAGACAGACTTCGGTAGACGTTTCTTCGCGCGCCGCTGAGCCTCGGCGACGGTCTCGAACCAACCGGTCACACACCCAGCCTGCGGTCGAACCCGGCCGGCATCACCACATCCGAGGGTGAGAGATCATGCACGGAGGAATGTCCGAGCCCGAGCACAGCAGAATCGACTCCACCGCGCAGAATGTCGAGCACATTCTCCACCCCAGCCTGACCACCAGCCGACAGACCCCACAGGTACGCACGACCGATCAACACCGCACGCGCACCCAACGCGAGTGCTTTGACGACATCGCTACCTCGGCGGATACCACCATCGAGAGTGATTTCGATCTGATCGCCCACCGCGTCGGCAATGGCAGGCAACGCCCGGATCGGTGCCGGGGTTCCATCGAGATTGTTACCACCGTGATTGGACACCGAAATCGCCGAGACACCTGCATCGACCGCGCGCTTGGCATCATCGACCCGCATCACACCCTTGAGCATGAACGGCCCACCCCACTGCTCCCGCAGCCACGCCACATCCTCCCAGGTGGGAAGAGGTGTACCCATCCACTCGCCATACGCACCGAAAAACGTCGGAGCAGGCCCGCCACCGGGCGCAGTCAGGTTCGGAGTCGTCAGATCAGGAATTTTGCCGGTCTTGGCGAACTCCCACAACCACTTCGGCCGCGTGATGCCCTCGGGAGCGAACTGGACCATCGCCTTCAGATCCATCTTCTCCGGAATCGACGGCGAACCCCAATCGCGACCGTTGGAGAACGACCAGTCCAGCGTCATGATCAACCCGACTGCACCCGCTGCCCGTGCACGCTCCATCCGTTGGAGCAGCACCTCCCGTGATCCGACCCAATACATCTGGAAGAACGTCTGCGGATTCGCTGCAGCGACCTCCTCGACCGACTTGCTGGCGAACGAGGACAATCCGATGGGAATGCCGCGGGCAGCCGCAGCCCTGGCAACGGCGACCTCACCGTCCGGATGGACCGCCTGCACACCCGTCGGCGAAATCATGACCGGAAACGACAGTGGCTGACCCATGACGGTCGTCGACAAATCTCGCTTGTCCGACAACCCGGCAACATGTGGGGCGAACCCCAATTCACCGAACGCCGCAGTGTTGTCGTCGACTGTGATTCCTCGCTCCGAACCCGCCACCAACGCGGCGTACACGGACTTCGGTAGACGTTTCTTGGCACGACGCTGCGCTTCGGCAACGGTCTCGAACCAGGCACTCTTGGCCATAGCTGTTCTTCCTATTCCATTCCTGCGAGCGGATTCTCGTCGCAGATCTTGGCCGGCGGCCGCATCATCAAAGTGAGCGGCACCGACGCTCTCGGTGTCTTGCGCTGCCCGGTGCGGGAATGGTCGACGCTCGACTTGGGGATCTCCCCCGCGCCGGCCAACGCCAGTTCACCGTTGCCGATCACGCATTCGGGATCCGGACCATCCATGGGGAGGCCCGTGAAGAATTTCGCGGCCATGCAACCACCGCGGCATGCGTCGAAGTGCGCGCACTTGGTGCACGCGCCCGATGTCTGCGGAGAACGCAGATCCTGGAACAACTCCGATGTCTGCCAGACGGATTGGAACCCGCCCATACCTGGGGATGTCGCTGTCGCGGGACGCGCGTCTCGCACGATGTTGCCGGCGAGGAAGTTCTCGTGGATCGCGAACGGGCAGGCGTAGACGTCGCCGATCGGGTCGATCAGGCAGACGACACGTCCGGCGCCGCAGAGGTTGAGGCCGGGGAGCGCGTCACCGAACGCCGACAGATGGAAGAAGGAATCACCCGTCAGAACACCTTCACCGTTGGCGACCAACCAGTTGTACAGCTCACGCTGCTGACCGGCAGTGGGGTGCAGATCGTCCCACACATCCGCGCCGCGACCGGACGGACGAAGCCGCGTGATACGAAGCGTCGCACCATATTTGTCGGCCAGTGCCTTGAACGTGTCGAGCTGGCTCACGTTGTGTCGGGTGACGACGACCGAGATCTTCGCGTCCTTGAAGCCCGCTTCCTGCAGGTTCTCGAGAGCGCGGATGGCCATGTCGAACGAACCGGGCCCGCGCACCGCATCGTTGACCTCGGCGGTGGCACCGTCGATGGAAATCTGCACGTCGACGTAGTCCGACGCGGCAAGCCGAGCGGCGACCTTCTTGTCGATCTTCACGCCGTTGGTGGAGAACTTCACCCCGACCTGGTGCGCAGTCGCGTAATCGACCAGCTCCCAGAAATCACTGCGGACCGTGGGCTCGCCGCCACCGATGTTGACGTAGAAGACCTGCATCTTCTGCAGTTCGTCGATGATCGACTTGCACTGCTCGGTAGTCAGCTCGTTCGGGTCGCGACGACCCGAGGAGGACAGACAATGCACACACGAGAGGTTGCAGGCATAGGTCAGCTCCCAGGTCAGACAGATCGGAGCATCCAGTCCGAGTTCGAACTGATCGACCAACTTACCGACCGCGGGCGGTGGTGCTGGTCTTTCGAGCATGGAGGTCATGGGGCTGTCCTCTTCGTCGGGGGGAAAGAGAAAATCGGGGCAGTCGGGAAATCAGAGAGTGGTGATCATGCGCGAATCAGCCAGAGTGGCCAGAGCTTTCACGTACGGGGCCATACCGGCCTCGTCGATGCCTGCCGCAGCGATCGCCGAGCGCATATCGGGATGCTCGGGTAGGGACTCGATGATCGCTACGATGGTGCGATTCTTGAGAAAGGAGAGCTTGCGCGTCCCGAAGTGGTAGAGCAGCGCCCCGAACGACTCGGGACGCAGCGCCACCTGCGGGTGAAGGGCCCAGCGTGCATCGAGATCCAACGCGTCGACGACCTTCACAGCGGACATGTCAGTACACGCCGCACATACCGTCGATGGAAACCTCTTCCACGAGAGACTCTTCGATGAGATCCGATTGGACTACTGCAGCGTCGACGACGTCTGTCTTGGCGTTCTGGGACATCTTGTTCCTCCATCGGCGAGAATCATTCGGTCGATCACAGTCATGGGTGACAGTGACTCGGTTCACCACAATAATGGCATCGAGTGCATAATGACAGCAAACGGAGAGAAAAAAGTGGTCAGCCGCAAGAAACCATCCGGCCGGGTAGGTCGCCGCCCGTCCACGACGAGGGGGCAGATCAGCGATCTCGGCATCGAACTCTTCGCCACGAATGGCTTCGACTCCACGAGCGTCGACGACATCGCCGAGGCCGCCGGCATAGCTCGTCGTACGTTCTTTCGATACTTCCCGTCGAAGAACGCCGTCCCCTGGGGCGACTTCGACGAGCAACTCGCCGCTCTTCGTTCCCTGCTCGCCGGCCTTCCCGATGAAATCTCGCTCGCCGACGGAATTCGATCGGCTCTGTTGCAGTTCAACACCTTCCCCGAGGACGAGAAGGCAGTACACCGCCAGCGGATGGCCCTCATCCTGCGAAATCCAGCTCTGCAGAGCTATTCGATGCTTATGTACGAAGGCTGGCGTGACGTCATCGCCGAATATGTGGCAGCACGAACGCATTCCGCACCGACGGACCATTTTCCGCGAACCGTTGGCTGGATGGTCCTCGGTGTGGCAATGTCTGCGTACGAGCAGTGGCTGACGGACGAGACGCTCGATCTTGCCCAGTTGCTCTCCGACGGCACTCGTACTCTCTACGCCGGACTCGACCTCCCCGCAGCGAAAGAACCGACATGACCGAACTCGACGCCCTGGCTCCGAATTGCGCTGCTCCCGCTCGTGACGGTCGCTGGGGATACGAGGACATCACGGTCGAGTTCTGCGATCAGCTCGCTCCCGGCACGATCGAACTGGACCGCGCCGAATTCCTCACCGTCCGGCACGGCCTCGATTCCGCGCACATCGGTGAGAGTCTCGTCCCGAGAGTCACCGACTTGAATCTGTCGCAACGCGAATTCGAAGTCGTCATGGTCGGACTCGTGCGATCGACGGTCGCCGATCCCGTCGAAGCCTGGACCACCTACTATCGCAATTCCCTCGACGATCTTCTCGGCGGCACTTCGGATTTCGCACCGGTCCACAGCCGCGCAGAATCCCTCGTACAGGGAAGCGTCCTCGACCTCGGGTCGTGCTTCGGGTTCTTTCCGCTCCGGCTCGCGCTCCGCGGGATCGACGTCACTGCCACCGACCTGTCCGAGGGAACGATGCGACTGCTCGGCACGGTCGCTCCGCACCTGGGCGCCACCCTCACCGTCATAACCTCGGATGCTGCCGGGGTACCGGTCGCCGACAACTCGGCCGACACTGTGACGGCGCTACATCTCCTCGAACACGTCGACGACGAAGTCGGCACTCGGATCGTCGAGGAGGCGATTCGAATCGCCCGCGCACGCGTCGTCATCGCCGTGCCCTATGAGTCGGAAGCGACTGCGTGCCACGGCCATATCAGGACGTTCGACAACGATGCACTCGCCGCGCTCGGCCGACGCACCGGCGTGCCTTTCGAGATCGACGAATATCACGGTGGCTGGCTCGTCCTCGATACCTCCCGCCTCGGTACCTCCCGCACAGTGGCGTTCAGATGAGTCCCTGTTTGCTCGCGGCGTAGACTGCTTCGGCGCGACGGCTCACTCCGAGTTTGCGCATGATGTTGCTGACGTGGAACTTGACCGTCGTCGCCGAAATGAACAGCTTGGTCCCGATGCCGGCGTTGGACAAGCCGGTTGCCAACAACCGGAGCACCTCGAGTTCGCGGTCGGTCAGCCTCTCGACCGCCGATCCTTGACCATTGAGGGACCGTATGACCGCAGACGCGCTGCGCGAGTCGAATGCGCTTTCGCCGCGCGAGACAGCCCGGATAGCGCGTACCAACTCGGTAGTGTCGACGTCTTTGACGACGTATCCCCGAGCACCTGCGTGCACGGCCTCCACCACGAGCCGATCATCGAGAAACGTTGTCAACACCAGCAGCCCGAGACCGGGATGCGCGCTGGACAGCTGCGCGCACAGAGCCAGTCCTTCGTAGTCCGTACTCGCCGAGAGCTTGAGGTCCATCAGCACGATGTCCGGCTGGACTCGCTCGACGACGGCGAGCCCCTCCCCTCGTGAGGATGCTTCACCGACGACGGACAAGTCTGCCTCGCGTTCGAGCACCGACTTCAGCCCGTCACGGAGTATTGCGTGATCGTCGACCAGCACGATCCGGACCAACGTTGTCTCAACTGTCACGACTGCTCACTCTCTTGGGAAGGAATGCGCACCGAAATCCGCACACCTCCGATTCGGGCCTTACGGATCTCGAGCACGCCGCCGTGCTCACGTGCTCGCGCTGCCATGTTCGCGAGCCCTCGATGCCGTCCGTCGACGTCGTTGCTCTCTGCCAAACGCAACATCAGTCGCAGATGCGCCGGATCGCCCTGCCCGTCGTCGGCGATCGACAGGAACACGTGTCCGGCTCGGTACGCGAGCCGAATGACCGCTCGATGTGCGCCCGCGTGAACTGCGGTGTTGAACAACGCCTCACCTGCAATTCGCAGCAAACCGTGTTCACATGCGCTGTCGAGTTCGACGGGAGTTCCCTCGACCCGCAGCGAGACCTGGAGCTCGTCGGGCATGTGCACGACCGAGAGTTGCTCGAGCATCTCCGGCAGCGACGTGCGGTCGTCGTCCTGTGAATTGTTGAGAGCGTAGATCGCCGACCGTAACTGCTCGACGGCGCGGCGGGTCAGCTCTTTCGCCAGATCCAACCGCTCCCGTCGCTCATCGGCGGGAATGTCGTTGCGACACACTTCGATCTGCATCCCGGCCGACAGCACCGCCTGGGTCACGCTGTCGTGCAGCTCTCGTGCGATGCGGTGCCGTTCGTCGTCGAGCACCTGATGGCGGTGCGCAGCGCCGAGTTGACGTTGTGTCACTTCGAGTTCCGCGTTTCGAATTGCGAGATCCGCTGCTGTCCGGTTCGCCTGCGCGTACGCGTTCTCGCTACGTTCGAGCAGCACTCGCCTGCTCTGATACAGTGCCGAATTCTGCAGTGCGACTGCAGTCTGGCTCGCGAGGATACTGAGCACCGCCGAATCCGTTGCATCGAGCACTCGCCGCGTCGGTGTCCACGCTGCGAACGCTCCGACCACTCCGCCATCCAATGCGATGGGTACGAATGCGTGGTGCGCCGCGATCTGGGGTTCGCGTCCGTCGCCGGTGGTGGCGAGCCGAATCGCTTCCAGGCACTCGACGACGTCGTCAGGCAGCGGCGGCCCTACGACATCGTCGACCAGAAACGGAGTCGCGTCGGGCCCGAGGACGAGCCGCCGTGGTCCAGCGTCCGGGAGGGCGCCGTCGGCGAGAGCGAAGACGACCCATTGCGCGCTCAGATGGGCACGAGCGGCTTCGGCGACGGCACAGATCAGCGTTTCCGGACCGTCGACCGTGCGTACCAGTGCCCGGGAAATCAGCTCGAGTGCATGCACGACGCGTTCCAGACGCTCGGCCGCGCCTCGATACTGCGGATAGAACGTGCTCTTGCCCGACCGTAAACCTGTCAGCAGTGACAGATCCGGCGGCTGAGTGGTCACAGGGCAATCCTGAACAACGCGGCCATCTCGTCGTGCGAGGCTTGGCGTGGGTTTGTCGACATGCACGCGTCGCGGAGCGCATTGGTCGCGAGTACATCGATGTCGGTGTCACTGACACCGATCTCGCGCAGCCCCTTCGGCACGCCCACCTGGCGCGCCAGCTCCTCCACCCGTGCTGCCACTGCCTGAGCCGCCTCTTCTGCGGACCCACGCCCCTCGGGGAGTCCGAGACTCATCGCTATCGCCACGTAGGGCAATGGATCAGCTGCGGCGTTGAACCTGATGACGTGCGGGAGCAGTACACCGTTGATGACGCCGTGCGGCAGGTCGAGCAGTCCGCCGACTTGGTGGCTCATCGCGTGCGTCGCCCCCAGGATGGCGTTGGTGAAGGCAAGACCCGCTTCGAGACTCGCCTGTGCCATCGACGTCCGGGCCGTCATGTCCGACGGTTCGTCCATCGTGCGTGCGAGGTGCGAGGTCACCATCGTGACCGCACGCAACGCATGGTGATCGGTCAGCTGATTGTGCCCGAGCGAGACGAATGCCTCGATCCCATGAGTCAAGGCGTCGAGACCCGTTGCCGCGTTGAGCCATTCCGGCATCGTTGTCAACAATCTCGGATCGATGACGGTGATGTCTGGAACGAGTGCCCGTCCGAGAATGGTGATCTTGGTGGATCGGGCGGTATCGGTGACTATGCAGAACTGGGATACGTCCGCGCCGGTGCCGGAAGTGGTCGGAACCATGACGAGCGGCGGGATAGGTCGGGTCGCACGGTCGACACCCTCGTAGTCGAGAATCGATCCACCGTTGCCCGCCAGCACTGCAATGCCCTTGGCGGCATCCATGACCGAGCCGCCGCCGATGGCTATCAGTACGTCACAGCCCGATTCCTGGTAGATCTGGTGTCCGGCTTCGATCTCAACGTCCTTGGGGTTGGGAGTGAGCCCGTTCCACGTCGTCGGCGCGAGTCCTTGCTCGTCGAGAAGCAGCGTCAACTGCGCCACCCAACCGGTCTCGATGAGGCCCGCATCGGTGACCACCATCGGCCGTTGTGCGCCGAGGCGAAGGGCAGCATGTGCGACTTCGACGAGCGAGTCCTGGCCGAACACGATTTCGGGCGCATGAAACTTGAGCACCCTCGGCGCCTCGACCGCGCTCCGGTGCGAGTGCAGATCATGCATGGCCTGACTGGTCGAGGCCGCTTCGATCATCGGTTATCGCCTCTGAACTTCCCTGTTGGCGACGGAGCCCGCCACCATGTGATCCAGGTTACAACGTTAGCCGTCGCGGCGCGTCCCTGCCCACCAGCGGTCGGGCGGGTAACCACCTGCCCGATCGGGTAGGTAGAGGCGACTCGCTCGCCGTTGACACCACCGAACTTCGAGCGGTCTCGACACACACCCGAATCGACCGCTAAACTAGAACACGTTTCAGTTCCGCGAAAGGATGCAGCCCGATGGCGAGTGCCGACCAACAGCATGGTTCACGATCGGTGCTGCTCACAGTGGCCGCGGTGGTCGAGGAGACCGCGGATGCCAGGTCGATCGTCTTCGACGCACCGGCGAATTTCGACTACCGGCCGGGGCAATTCCTGACGCTGCGTATACCGAGCGAGAGGACCGGCTCGGTCGCTCGATGTTACTCGTTGGCAAGTTCTCCGCATGGCGACGAGGCACCGAAGGTCACCGTCAAACGCACCGTCGACGGCTATGGCTCCAACTGGGTATGCGACAACGTCGCTGCCGGCGACGTCATCGAGTCGCTTCCGCCGTCGGGCCGATTCACCCCACCCGACCTCGACGAGGACTTCCTGCTGCTGGCAGCCGGATCGGGAATAACTCCGGTCATGTCGATCCTGAAGTCCGCATTACGCGAAGGAGTCGGCTCGATCGCACTTGTCTACGCCAACCGCGACGAATTCTCGGTGATCTTCGCGGACGAGCTGCGCGCTCTGGCGGCAGAGTATCCGGGCAGACTGACCGTGACGCATTGGCTCGAATCACTGCAGGGAATCCCGAGCATAGATCAACTGTCGACTGTCACAGCACCGTATCGCGAGCGCAGAGCATTCATGTGCGGCCCAGGTCCGTTCATGGATGCCGTGCACAAAGCCCTTGCCAGCGGGGGATTCCCACGCGAGCGTGTCCACAGCGAGGTGTTCTCCTCGCTGACCGGTGACCCCTTCACCGATGCTCCCCCGACGCCTGTCAGCGAGGAAGACAATGCGTCGGCAGCGTCGGCGACGGTCGAACTCGACGGCGAAACGCACACGTTCGCATGGCCGAGAACACAGACTCTCGTCGAGGTCATGCTCACCGAGGGACTGGACGTCCCCTATTCATGCCGCGAGGGTGAGTGCGGTTCGTGCGCGTGCACGATCCGCAATGGCGAAGTCGCCATGGAGAATTCGGAAATTCTGGACGAGGACGACATTGCTGACGGGATGATCCTGGGATGCCAGGCTCGTCCCGTCAGCGATGACGTGCGGATCGAGTTCTGAATACGTCACCAGGGATCGACGAAAATCGTGATGGGCGTGTTTTCTGCCACGACTGCGTCGTCCGCGACCGACGTGCGCGTCACCGTGGTCTCTGCACTGTCACCGTACGGGCCCGCGACCCTCACGCTCGTGAACCCAGCGTTTTCGAGCACATCGACCGCGACGGGCGCCGAGTAGCCGACCACATCGGGGACCGCGATCTGGCCGACGGTGGACGCGGAGGCGACCGAGGCCCCTCCGACGGATACCGCACCGACTGCGGCGATGACAGCAACTGCCTTTTTGAACGAGGTACGCATTTCGAGACTCCTGAACCCGAGTGGATGTTCCTTCCCGATCCACACTCCACTCGAAGGCTGAGGTTCGACGCAGAGAACGCTGTGAGTTCGCTCCGCGCCCCGCGACTATCGAAGAATCACGGCCGTTGTCCGGCAACCGCACCGATCGCCGCGAGCAGTTCAGCGTCATGGCTGATCATCAGCACACCCATACCTGCATCGCGTGCTTCGCTCTGCACGAGCCGCATGATCGACGCCGTCGTAGCAGCATCGAGCATCGCGGTCGCTTCGTCACAGATAAGGTACTGCGGCTCCTGTGCCAGCGCCCTCGCGACACAGGCGCGCTGAAGCTGCCCGTCGCTGACCTGGTGCGGACGACGGTCGAGCAGGTCGACTGTCAACCCGACCCGTTCGGCCAATTCCTCCACCACAATTCTGCGGCGCACAATCGCTGCGGGCTGTTCGATGATCGCGCGCAACGTCATTCGAGGATCGGTCGCCGCCCTGGGCGACTGGAACAACATGGCGACCTGCCGTCGAATCTCCGACGACACAGCCAATCCGACGCCCTTGACCTCACGACCGTCGATCGAGACGACACCTGCTCGTGGCTCGAGGAGCAGTGCGAGAACCCGAGCCAACGTCGACTTCCCCGATCCGGACGGCCCTGCCAGCCCGACGAGACTTCCGGCAGGTATCGAGAATGACTCGCGCACAATCACATCCGAGGTTCCGGAGTAGCCTGCGGTGATGTCGACGGCGTCGAGACTCATGCGACCACTCTCGTTCGATACGACCGATTGCCGACGGTGACCAGCTCGGTAGCTCCGCCGGACTGAGTCGACTCGGGTCGACGCAGATGATAGACACACTCATCGGGCAAGTCCGTCAGTTGCGGCGCGGTTCCGGGCATCGGGTTCAGCCCACGGGATGGCAGCGCATTCAACAGGTCTCGGGTGTAGTCGTGCAGTGGATCGTCGAGCACCGAATGTGCAGGTCCGGTCTCCATGATCCGCGAGGCGTACATCACCGCCACACGGTCAGCGACGGCCGTGCGCATCAACGAGGACAGATCGTGGGTGATCAGCAAGACAGCGGCACCGTCGTCGGCCGAGCGTCTCAACAGCCCGAGGATACGATCGGTCAGGTCCCCGTCGAGGTTGGCGGTCGGCTCGTCGGCGACGATTACAGCAGGATCCCCGACGAGCGCCCCGGCGATCGCGACACGCTGCGCCATGCCGCCGGACAGCTCGTGCGGGTAGCAGTCCAGATCACGCGGATCCAGACCGACCAACCGTGCCAACTCGTCGCATTCATGGTGGGACCGAAGCACTCGAATAGTCTCTTCCAGTTGAGATCTCGCCGTACGCACCGGCGTCAGGTAAGAGGATGCCGATTGTGGGATCAACGCCACGTCGCGTCCACGGAACGACGAGTCGGCGAACACGTCGACGACTCGATCGCGGGTCTGCACCACGACCGATCCCGAGACCGAGGACTCGACCGGCAACATGTTCATGATCGCCGACGCCAGGATCGACTTACCGCAACCCGATTCTCCGACCAGTGCGGTGACGGTTCCAGCAGGGATTGCCAGGTGCACCTCGCTCGCGGCATGCACGACCGAACGGTCGGCCAGCGGGATACGCACCGTGAGATTGTCGATTGTCAATGCGTTCACAGTCTCAGCTCCGAGGGTTTCGGCGGTGAAACCGCCTGCCGTAGCGTCGATCCGAGCACAGCAACCGCGACGGTCGCCACAACCAGAATTCCCGCGGGGAAGACCAGCGTCCACCATCCCCCGAGGAGGAGGGAACTGCGTGCCTCGGACAGCAGAGTGCCCAGACTCGGCTCGTGCGGCGCAAGGCCGAAGCCGAGGAACGACAGAGTCGACTCGTGCCAGATCGCGTGCGGCAACAGAAGAACGACCGCGATCAAAGCCTGAGGCAGGACTGCGGGGAGCACGTGCGCGCCGACGAGGTGCCGACGGTTCGCACCGGCGAGGACCGCGGCGTCGATGTACGGTTGCTCGCGCAGCCCGAGTATCTCCGATCGCACGATCCGCGCGACCTGAGTCCAATGTGTCAACGCGATCGACAACACGATGGCAACGATGCTGCCCCGGAACATCGCGACGATGACGATACCCAGCAGCAGGTGCGGTAGTGCATTGATCGCGTCGGTACTGCGCATGACAACTCGATCGACCCAGCCGCCCCACACTCCGGCCACGACGCCCACCATGCTCCCGATCACGGTGGCCAGCACCGCACAGGCCACTGCGACCACCAACGACGTGCGGATCGCGGCAGCACTGCGCACGAACAGATCTCGACCGGCAGAATCGGTCCCGAACCCGTGTGAGAGCGACGGACCCTGGCGCGCTGCGGCGAAATCGGTGACCCTGTCGTCTATGCCGGACAACCACGGCACCGCGATCGCATACAGCGTGAGCAGCGCGAGAACCGAGCCCGCCAGTACCAGCCTGCGCCTATCCATCGGTCTTCACCCGCGGATCCAACAGTGCAACGGCGACGTCGGCGAGAAGCGATCCGAGCATCACCGCCAGGGTCGTTCCCACCGTCAGCACTGCCAGCAACGCCATATCGAGATCACGGGCGGACTGCACGATGGCGCCCGCGACACCGGGCCAGGAGAACACCTCTTCCACCAGCACGGCCCCGACGACGAGTTCCGGCAGGCGTACCCCGAGCACGTTGACGAACGGGGCCAGCGACGTCGGGACGATGTGTCTTCGCGTCACCATCGACGGCGGGATGCCGCGGGCCACCGCGCCTGCGACGAACTCCTCGCCACGCGCGGTCGACACCGATTCCTTGACTGCGAGCAACAACCACGGCAGTTGCGACCCTGCGAGGACTGCGACCGGCAGGATCATGTGTACGGCTACCCCACCGGGAGTTGGGTCGGCTCCCCCGTCACTGAGTCCCGCGACCGGTAGCCATCCGAGCCCCAGCGCGAACACCGCAATCGCACCGAGCGACATGACGAACGGGGGCAGGCCGGCAACGGCGATGCAGAACCCGGTTACGCAGCGATCGAGGATGCCGCCGCTGCGAATGCCCGCCGTGACACCCAGTATCAGGGCCAGCGTCGCAGCGAGCGTCAGACCCACGCCCGCCAACAACAACGTCCACGGCGCACGCTCGGCAAGGACCTGCGCGACGGGCTGGCCGAACGATCGCGATACCCCGAGGTCGCCGGTGAAGATGCCCTGCAGCCACTGCCAGTACGTGGTGTACCAGGATTGATCGAAGCCCAGCTGTTCGGTGATCATTGCTTTGTCCGCGTCGGTCGTCGTCGTATAGCGCACACCGAGGTACGCGACGAGTGGATCGAACGGCGACACGGCAGCAGCCGCGAACAGACCGGCCGAGACTGCGCCGCACACTGGGACGACGAACAGCAGGCGCCGTCCGATCATGCGGGCAATTCCGCGGCGTCGAGTTCGCCCGTCGTGGCTCGCTGCCGACGTAGTCACCGGCCGCGCGATGGTGGCGGTCACGACTGCCGCGTCCACGTCTGCAGCGACCACCACGGTCCCCACGTGACACCGTGGGAGTGCGGTTCGAGGATCGGACCCGACATCGTCCAGTCCGAGTCCTTCGACACGTAGGTGTGATCGAGGAACACGAGGAACACGAACCCGGGATCCTGGACGTACGCCTGCTGCATATCGCGGTACGCCGCGTCGCGTTCTGCGATGTCGAGGCTTCGCCGTCCCGTTTCGAGCGCCGCGTCGACAGCAGGATTGACATAGTCACTCGCGTTGTCGTAGATGCTGCCCACGTCGGGATTCACGAACGCCGAGTCCAGTGTGTTGTACGCCTGGGTATCCGGGTCGTACGGCTCGGATCCGCCCCCGAGCAACGTCGAATCGAACGAGATACGGGGGTCGATCCGGTCCCACGACAACGCTTCGAGGTTCACCTCCACTCCGACGGCCAAAGCGTCGGATGCAAAGGCCTGAGCCAGGTCTCGCCGGACTGTGTCCGTCGAGTTGTACATCACGGTGAATTCGGCCCGGGTGCCGTCCTTGACGCGGATTCCGTCATCAGCCCGGATCCAGCCGGCTTCGTCCAGTAGGCGCTCGGCCCCGGCCGGGTCGTATCGGAACACCGCGCTCGGATCGTAGGCGTCGCCGTATACCTCGGGAATCGGCGTCGCCGCACTCTTGCCGTATCCGCCCAGGACGTTGTCCACCATGGACTGCCGATTCGCGGCAAGGTTCAATGCCATTCGCACAGCCTTGTCACCCGCGACCGGATTGTCGGTCGGCAACGATACCCCTCGCCAGTCGGCAGAAGCATTGGACGACAACGACATACCATCTTGTCCGTCGAGCGTCTTGGCCAGCAGCGGAGGCAGGTTGGTGCCGTCGATCTCGCCTGCAGCCATCCTCTGGGCGCGGGTGTTGTCGTCCGGGACATACAGCAGGGTCAGCTTCTTCACTGCCGGCGCGCCACCGAAGTAGTTCTCGTTGGCCTCCAGGACCGCACGATCGGGCGAGAGGTCGACGAGCGTGTACGGGCCGGTACCGATCGGTGCCGTGTTCAAACTGGATTCCGCTGCGAGCCCCGGTGTAGCGACTGATTCCGATGGAACGATGCCGATCAGAAGCTTGGTCGGCAAGGCCGCATACGGGTAGGCGAGCCGAAACTCGACAGTGCGGTCGTCGACGGCGACGACGTCGGTGATCATGTCGAACGAGGACCGCACTTCCGACGCCGAGGCGGGGTCTTGGATCGCGCCGTACGTTGCGACGACGTCGGCCGCATCGAAGGACGAACCGTCGGAGAACGTGACACCGTCGCGCAACGGGACCGTCCACACCGTCGCGTCGGCATTCGGGGTCGGAAGCTCCGTCGCCAGCGAGGGTTCGAATCCCGGTAGGCCATCGGCACCGTCGAGCCGTAGCAGACCGTCGTACATCTTGGCCTCGCCCGCAGCACCGTAGCCCGCCACGGGGTTGTAGCCGCCCAGCTCGTAGCCGTCGGCGAGGACCAATCCGCCTGCACTCGACTCGCTCGCAGAATTCGTCGGCGCACTACACGATGCGAGCGCAAACACACACGTTGCGCCCACCGCGACAGCAACCACAGATCCAGTCCGGATCACAAGACCCTCCTCGTTCATCTGAGCAGTTGTTCAGATGGACGAATGGTGTCACAGGGTGTGCGCGTGTGCCCGCGATCGAGCGCCTACCACCCGTTCATCACCGGCGAACTGGCCTATCGGGTAGGCCGAGGGGCCCTCCGTTCCTGCCGGGAAGCAAGTCCGAAACCCGCAGACGACACGAGAGCCAAGACGATGACAAAACCTCCGTACGCCAGCACAGTCGGCTCGAGCCCGAACGAGTGCACCGCAACTCCGCCGATCACTGCAGGGACGCTGAACGCCAGATAGCTGAGCACGAACGTGGTTGCGAAAACACTTCCGCGTTCATCTGCAGGCACGAGCGCACCGAGGGTGCGCATGGCCCCGAGAAACGCACTCCCCCAGCCTGCACCCGCGACGATCGAACCCAGGAAATACAGCTGAACCGAGACCATCGACACCGACACCAGTGACAACCCGACACCGAGCGCGAGCACGACCGCCCCGACGACCATGACGGCCCTCGGCGGACGAGTTCGAACACATGCCGCCGCAACGGCTCCGGAGGAGAACAAGGCGAAAATGTCGAGACCGCCGACGATGTGGTTGTCGACGCCGAACACTGAACCGATGATCGACGGGCCGAGGGAGAGGTGAAAACCACCGAGCGACCACGTCGCGACCAGTGCGGGCACGATCAGCAGGAACGGAACGCGCGCGCCTGTGGGGAACGAAGCCCTCGGCAACAGCAGCAGTGAAAGATGCCGCCGCGATTCGACTTCCCGCAGCGCAGAGGTTTCGGGCACGAACAGCACCGCCGTCGCCAGGAGTACCACCGCTCCGATGAGAAGTGCGTAGACGAGTGTCGTCGGCGCGGGGGCCAACTGCACCAGCAGTCCAGCACCTAGCGCGCCGGTGGCGAGGCCGATCGACGGCGCAACGCTGTTGACGAGCGGGCCTGCCGATTCGTTCGGCTGAAGGTCGATGACCGCGGCGCTGAGCGCACCGGTTGCCGTACCTGCGGCCAAGCCCTGCACCACGCGGGCTGCAATCAAACCAGGGACGCCGTCCGCGACGATGAACAGAACCAGGCTGATCACCAGCAATATCAGCGCAGCGATCAGAATCGGTTTGCGACCCACGTGGTCGGACAGACTGCCGACGGTCAGTAGCGCGGACAGCAAAGCCACGGCGTACACCGCGAACACGACGGTCAGCGTTGTGGACGAGAACCCCCAGGCCTGCTGATAGACCGGATACAGCGGCGAGGGTGCGGCCGAGGACGCCATGATCACCAGGTACGTCAATCCGACGGTCCAGAACGCCGCTGCCATGGGCATCCGCTTCCTCGGCGCGGCGCTGGAAGTCCCGGCGCCCAGCTCGGTGTTGACCATCGCATCTCCCGATCGGTTGAAGCACAGCTAATTACTTCAGCAAACAATAGGCCGATCGGCGCTGAACTTCGAGCTCTATTCAGCGTGCGGGAACGCACTTCGCGAGTGTCACCGGTGAACCGATTGCTCCCCGGCCAACAGACGCCCTTCGGCGTAAGCGAGGGCACTGGCCGGCAGAAAGCCGTCACGTCCACTGAGCGACACCGTGACCGCACCCGTGCCCTGATCCCCGTCGCCGAGTTCGTCGATCCGCCGAAGCGTCTGCCGCGCAACCGCGTCCGCACTGTCGAAAATGCGCACTCCGGACGGCAGGGCCGCCACGATCTCCGTTGCCACCAATGGATAGTGCGTGCACCCCAGAACCACCGATTCCACGTCGGGCGGAGTGGCGGCAGCAGCGGCGCGAATGGCGGCCGACACACCCTCCGCATCGCCGCGATCGATGGCGTCCGCAAGACCGTGGCACGCGATAGGCGTCACTGCCCGGTCCGCCGCGAACTCCTCGATGAGCCGAGCCTGGTATGCACTGGACGTCGTGGCTGCCGTTGCCCATACGGCGATCCGGGTGCTCGCCGCCGCGGCAGGTTTGATCGCAGGAACTGTGCCGACGACAGGCACAGCAGATCCCAGATGCGCACGCACGTGGCTCAGCGCAGTGACACTCGCGGTATTGCACGGAAGCACGATGACCCCGGCGCCCGCGGCCATCGCTCGGTCGACTGCGCCGAGCACCCGCGCGACGACCCAGTCGTCGGGCTTGGGACCCCACGGCGCCTGGTCGGGGTCCATCAGCAGGACCAGATCGAGCTCGGGACGCAGCTTCTTCAGCCACGCGGATGTGGGCAGCATGCCCAATCCCGAGTCGATCAGTCCGACGATCACGCGCCCAGCGCCTGCTCGATGTCACCGATCAGGTCGGCGGCGTCCTCGATACCCACCGACAGTCGGACGAGATCGTCGGGGACCTCCAGCAACGAGCCGGCCGTCGACGCATGCGTCATCGCGCCCGGGTGTTCGATGAGCGACTCGACGCCGCCCAGCGACTCGGCGAGAGTGAAGATCTCGGTACGCGAGCAGAAATCCAACGCAGCCTGCTTGCCGCCCGCGAGACGCACCGAGATCATGCCTCCGAAGCGACGCATCTGCTTGGCGGCAACGCGGTGCGACGGGTGCGACTCCAATCCCGGGTAGATGACCTGGGAGATCGAGGAATGACCGTCGAGCAGGTCGACGAGCGCCTCTGCGTTGTCGCTGTGCCGTTCCATCCGCAGCGCGAGAGTCTTGATGCCACGCAAGGTGAGGAAGGCGTCGAACGGTCCCGGTACGCCACCGGCACCGTTCTGCAGGAAAGCGATTGCCGCGTCCAGTTCCTCGTCGTCGGTGATCAACGCGCCGCCGACGACGTCGGAATGGCCGCCGATGTACTTCGTCGTGGAGTGCAACACGACGTCGGCACCGAGTTGCAAAGGCTGCTGCAGGTATGGCGACGCAAAGGTGTTGTCGACCACGAGTTTGGTGTTCTTCTCGTGAGCCACCTCGGCGAGCGCGGCGATGTCACCGACGTTGAGGAGGGGGTTCGTCGGCGTCTCCACCCACACCAGCTTGGTGTTGGGACGGATCGCGTCGCGAACGGCGTCTAGGTCGGATACCGAGGCAACCGAGTACTCGATGCCCCACTGAGTGAAGACCTTGTCGATGAGACGGAAGGTGCCACCGTACGCATCGTTGGGGATGACAAGGTGATCACCGGGTCGCAGCGACGCCCGCAGCAGAGCGTCCGTGGCCGCCATGCCCGAAGAAAACGCCCGACCGTACGTACCCGATTCGATGGCCGCGAGATTGGCCTCGAGCGGCCGACGCGTCGGATTGCCGGTGCGGGCGTACTCGAAGCCACTCCGCATCCCGCCGACGCCATCCTGCGCGAACGTCGAGCTCGCGTAGATCGGGACGTTGACCGCGCCGGTCAGGGAGTCCGGCTCGTAACCGGCATGAACCGCCTTCGTCGAAAATCCCTGCCCACCCGCGTGGGTCGTTCCGCGGGCTCCACTCCCGGAGTTGCTGTCTGCCTTGCTGCGCTGCTCACTCATGACTTCCAGACTAATGGTCGAGCGAAGTGGGTAGCCTGCGGGAGACACCGCTGACGAAAAGAGGCTTTCCACCGTGGCCGATTCGCACCGCTCGCAGAGCGTCGACGAGCTGTTCTCCCTCGACACCCTCCTCGATACAGAGGAGAAAGAAATTCGTGACACCGTGCGCAAGCTCGGCAACGAACGCATCCGTCCGCACCTGGCCGACTGGTTCGAGGAAGGGACGGTTCCCGCCCGTGAGCTGGCCAAGGAGCTCGGTGCGCTCGGATTGCTCGGCATGCACCTCGAGGGCTATGGCTGTGCAGGCACTTCGGCCACTGCCTACGGACTCGCATGCCTCGAGCTCGAAGCAATGGACTCGGGCATCCGCAGTCTCGTGTCGGTGCAGGGCTCGCTCGCGATGTTCGCGCTCTGGAAGTACGGCTCGGAGGAGCAGAAGCAGCAATGGCTTCCGGGCATGGCCGAAGGAAGCCTCATCGGCTGCTTCGGGCTCACCGAGGCCGACTTCGGCTCCAATCCCGGCGGGATGCGGACGCGTGCGAAGAAGGACGGCACCGACTGGGTGCTCAACGGCAGCAAGATGTGGATCACCAACGGGCCCATCGCCGACGTGGCAATCGTGTGGGCCCAGACGGACGACAAGGTCCGCGGCTTCGTCGTGCCGACCGATACGCCCGGGTTCTCCGCCAACACCGTCAAGAAGAAGCTGTCCCTGCGTGCGTCGATCACCGGTGAGCTCGTGCTCGAGGACGTACGACTACCGGCCGAGGCGATGCTGCCCGAGGCTCGGGGGCTCAGTGGACCTCTCGGCTGTCTGACCGAGGCGCGCTTCGGGATCATCTTCGGGGCAATGGGTGCCGCTCGCGATTGCATCGAGTCCGCCGTCGAGTACTCGAAGACGCGCGAAGTGTTCGACAAGCCGCTCGGCGCGTACCAACTGACGCAGGCCAAGCTCGCAAACATGGCGCTCGAACTCGGCAAGGGCCAACTTCTCGCGCTGCACCTGGGACGCCTCAAGGACAAGGGCGAACTTCGCGGCGAGCAGGTGTCCGCCGGCAAACTCAACAACGTCCGCGAAGCCATCAAGATCGCTCGTGAGTGCCGAACCATCCTGGGTGCCAACGGAATCACCCTCGAATACCCGGTGCTCCGGCACGCCAACAACCTCGAATCCGTCCTCACCTACGAGGGGACATCCGAGGTGCACCAGCTCGTGATCGGGCAGGCACTCACCGGGTCCAGCGCATTCCGCTAGGCGCTCCGCGCAGTGGCATGGTTATGTGCACTCCGGTGCACATAACCATGCCACTGGCGACGGAGTCGCCCCGAAGCTAAGCCCCCTTGCTCAGGAAGCCCAGCAGATCGTGGCGCGTGATGACGCCGACGGGCTTGCCTTCTTCGACCACCATCAACGCATCGGTCTCGCCGAGCGCCTTGGTGGCGTCCGAGACATGCTCGCCGGCACCGATCAGCGGGAACGGCGCGCTCATGTGCTGTGCGACCGAGTCCGCCAACGACGCCCGCCCCTCGAACACCGCACTGAGCAGATCACGCTCAGTGACGCTGCCCGCGACCTCGCCCGCCATGACGGGCGGCTCCGCACCGACAACCGGCATCTGCGAGACGCCGTACTCCCGCAAGATCTCGATGGCGTCACGCACTGTCTCCGATGGGTGCGTGTGCACGAGGTCGGGCAGCGCACCCGACTTCCCACGCAGAACGTCGCCGACGGATGGTTCGTCGACCTTGCCGTCGAGCCGTGAGCGAAGGAAACCGTAGGACGACATCCAGTCGTCGTTGAAGATCTTGGCGAGATAGCCGCGTCCGCCGTCGGGCAGCAACACCACCACGAGAGCGTCGGGCCCCTCACGCTCGGCAACCTTGATCGCGCCCACAGCCGCCATTCCGCATGATCCGCCGACCAGCAGACCCTCTTCGCGAGCAAGACGACGGGTCATGTCGAACGAGTCGGCGTCGGAGACAGCGATGATCTCGTCGGGAATGGACGCGTCGTACGCGGACGGCCAGAAGTCTTCGCCGACACCCTCGACCAGGTACGGACGACCCGTTCCGCCGGAGTACACGGAGCCTTCGGGGTCGACTCCGATGACCTTGACCTTTCCGCCGGAGATCTCCTTGAGGTACTTGCCCGTTCCGGAGATCGTGCCGCCGGTGCCGACACCCGCGACGAAGTGGGTGATCTTTCCGTCGGTGTCGGCCCAGATCTCGGGCCCTGTGGTCTCGTAGTGGCTCTGCGGTCCTGCCGGATTGGAATACTGGTTCGGCTTCCAGGCACCGTCGATTTCACGGACGAGTCGGTCCGAGACGCTGTAGTAACTGGTGGGGTCCTCCGGTGCCACGGCAGTCGGGCAGACGACGACCTCGGCTCCGTAGGCGCGCAGCACGTTGCGCTTGTCCTCGCCGACCTTGTCGGGGCACACGAACACGCACTTGTATCCGCGCTGCTGGGCCACGAGTGCCAATCCGACGCCGGTATTGCCCGACGTCGGTTCGACGATCGTTCCACCCGGCTTCAGTTCGCCGGAGGCCTCCGCGGCGTCGACCATCTTGATCGCGATCCGATCCTTCGACGAACCACCCGGATTGAGGTATTCGATCTTGGCAGCGACCGTCCCCGCGTTGTCACCGACAACAGAGGAGAGCTGGACCAACGGGGTGTTGCCGATGAGTTCGGTGATGTGCTGAGCGATGCGCATGCACCTATCTTCCCAGATGACGGGAAGTCGGCTTCTCGGTACCGCCGGGAGTGTTCGGCAAGAGTGCATACGATGTAGGGCGTGGCGCAGATCGTAGGAGTGAAACCGTGCCGGTGAACAGGTGGCGCAGTGCCGCCAAAGCCGGCGCCGCAACAGTGATCGCAGGCTCCTCAGCAGGGACCGCATCGTGGGCCGCGTACAAGCACCTGATGTCGCAGGCGACGTCGGCGCGTGGCGTCATCGGGCGATCCACCGCGAAGCCACCCGAGGCGGACGGCGTGTACGGACCGGGGGACCTCACCCCGGAGCGGTGGCGTATCGGAAGTTCGGCCGATATTCATCTGATGATCTTCGGGGACTCGACCGCGGCCGGGGTCGGCTGCGCTGTCGCCGCCGAGGTGCCGGGAGTGCTCGTGGCTCGCGGTCTGGCCGAGGAGACCGACAAGCGAATACGGCTGAGCACCAAAGCAATTGCCGGGGCCACGTCGAAGGGGCTGGAAGGACAGGTCGACGCCATGTTCGTCGCAGGCCCGCCGCCCGACGCCGCGGTCATCCTCGTCGGCGCCAACGACGTCACCAAGAAGTTCTCCATCGCAGCCTCCGCCGCCCGATTGGGCAATGCCGTCGAACGCCTCACGGCGAAGGGGACGGTGGTGGTCGTCGGAACCTGTCCCGATCTCGGTGTCGTCACCGCGATCCCCCAACCCCTGCGAACCGTGGTGCGAAATTGGGGCCGACGCCTGGCCCGGGCGCAGACCGACGCGACGTTGAAGGCAGGAGGTCATCCGGTGGCGTTGGCCGACCTGTTGGCGCCCGAATTCCTTGCGGCCCCGGACACGATGTTCTCTGCCGACCGCTTCCATCCATCGGCAGCCGGATACGAGCTCGCGGCGCGTCAACTGCTGCCGGTGCTCGCCGCCGCTCTCGGCGAGTGGCACGGCGGTCCACTCCCCGACCTTCCCGAGGTGTCCGCTGCTGCGGAATCTCGAAAATTCGTTCCCCGTGCCGCTGCGTCACTCGATCGGTTTCTGCGCCGTCGCGATGCCGAGATCGAGGCGCAGAACGGGTAGCGATAAGTTCGAGTACAGGTCGTTTCTTCTCTAAGCACGCCAACCAAGGAGAGTTCATGCCAGAGGCAGTAATCGTCAGTACCGCCCGTTCCCCGATCGGCCGCGCGATGAAGGGATCACTCAAGGACATTCGTCCCGACGACCTGACCGTGCAGATGGTGGCCGCCGCGCTCGCCAAGGTGCCCGAGCTCGACCCGACGGACATCGACGACTTGCTGCTCGGTTGTGGTCTCCCCGGCGGCATGCAGGGAAACAACCTCGCACGCATCGTTGCCGTTCTCCTCGGCTACGACTCCCTGCCGGGAACGACCATCACCCGCTACTGTTCGTCCTCGCTGCAGACCACCCGCATGGCACTGCACGCCATCAAGGCAGGCGAAGGTGACGTGTTCATCTCCGCAGGCGTCGAAAGCGTCTCCAACTTCGTCCACGGCAGCTCGGATTCGCTCCCGCAGAGCCACAACCCCCTCTTCGCCGACGCGGAAGCCCGCACCAAGAAGGCACAGGAAGAGGGCGCCGACACCTGGACCGACCCCCGCGAGAACGGCGACCTCCCCGACGCCTACATCGCGATGGGCCAGACCGCTGAGAACGTCTCGATCCTGACGGGCATCAGCCGTGAGGAACAGGACCACTGGGCGGTCCGCAGCCAGAACCGCGCCGAGGAAGCAATCAACTCGGGTTTCTTCGAGCGCGAGATCACCCCGGTCACGTTGCCCGACGGCACCGTCGTGTCCACCGATGACGGCCCGCGCGCCGGCACCACCTACGAGAAGATCAGCGGGCTCAAGCCAGTGTTCCGGCCGAACGGCACCGTGACCGCCGGCAATGCGTGCCCCCTCAACGACGGTGCTGCGGCGCTCGTCATCATGAGCGACACCAAGGCGAAGGCACTCGGATTGACGCCACTGGCACGGATCGTGTCCACCGGCGTCACCGGCACGTCCCCCGAGATCATGGGCCTCGGGCCGATCGAAGCAACCCGCAAGGCCCTGGCCATCGCGGGCATGTCGATCTCCGACATCGACTTGTTCGAGATCAACGAGGCATTCGCGGTCCAGGTTCTCGGCTCTGCCCGTGACCTGGGAATCGACCACGACAAGCTCAACATCTCCGGCGGTGCCATCGCAGTCGGTCACCCCTTCGGCATGACCGGTGCACGCATCACCACGACCCTGCTGAACAACCTGAAGACGCAGGACAAGACGTTCGGTGTCGAGACCATGTGTGTCGGCGGCGGAATGGGCATGGCTATGGTGCTCGAACGCCTCAGCTGATCGCTAGCCCTGGCATGTCGGCCTGACATGCGAAAGGCCCCGCACTCACGGTGAGTGCGGGGCCTTTGCCGTACTGCTAGTCGTTGTTGAAGTAGCTGAGCAGTCGCAGGATCTCGACGTACAACCACACCAGGGTGATGGTCAGTCCGAGCGCGACGCCCCACGCTGCCTTCTCCGGAGCCTGGCCACGGATCAGCTGGTCGGCCTGGTCGAAGTCCAGCAGGAAGCTGAACGCGGCGATACCGATGCATACGAGGCTGAAGATGATCGCAATCGGGCCGCCGTCACGGAGGCCGAAGCCGCCGTCCATGAAGAAACTGGCGACGAGGTTGCCGAGGGCAAGAACCACGACGCCGATGAGGGCGCCGATGATCATGCGCGTCAAACGCGGAGTGACGCGAATTGCACCGGTCTTGTAGACGACGAGCATGCCGAAGAACACACCGAACGTGCCGAGGATGGCTTGTGCGATGAGGGCGCTGCCGCCGACTCCACCGAACTCGACGTCGGTGAACATGAACGAAAGCGCACCGAGGAAGAAGCCCTCGGCGACCGCGTAGGCGAGCACGACGGCCTTGTTGTCCATCTTGCGCCCGAACGTCGCGAACAACACGAGGCCGAGTCCTACGAGACCGCCGCCGATGACGAAGGGCGCAGCGAGGGTGGTGTTGTTGTCGACGAGGAAGTACGCCACGATCGCGGTGATCGAGAGAACACCGAGCGTGATGCCGGTCTTGGTGACGACGTCGTCGATCGTCATCGCCCGCGAGTCGGGACCGGTCTGGTACGGATCGGCCTGAGTCTGTGGCTGGCCGAACTGCGCGGCCTGCGAGGCACCTGCTGTTGCAGTGCCGAACGTTGCGTATCCGCCGCCCTGCTGCTTGGGCAGGTTGCGGAAGACCGGATTGCTGGAGGTGCGCACCGTGTCACTTCCCTTCTAAGAGCGCGAGCCCTTCTATGTTTCAGGCCTTCGCCGGGGAGTTCCCCAGCTGTTGTACGTAGAACGTGCCACATACGGACAAAAGTTCCCAGTCGGACTGACCCCAACATCCGACAATTCGGACTTTACCGTGTCTACCCCTCGATAGAGCATCCGGCGACCGAGTTTCCTCCCGTGCCGTTGCGGGCATGGACAATAGCGTGATGAGTATCGAAGACGGACCCGGCGACACATTGGACCAAAGCGAAAGCCTCGACTCGGACGAGCTTCGCAACGACGACGGCGACACCGTGGTGGATCCGCCCGATCACTACAGCGAATCCGATAGGTTCGGCACCACAGCGAACGAAGCGCTCGAAGGTGAAAGCCTGGACGAGAAGCTGAGCGAAGAAGAGCCCGACACCGCACTCGAGGACGACGGGCGTTCCGTAGCCGAAACTCCTGACGAGGAGTTGACAGAAGAACTCGTCGATCACGAAATCCTCGCCTCCGACGAGGACCCCGACATCGACTATGCGGATGGCCAGCGCCAAGCGGAAATCATCGAAGGAACCCTCGTCGAGGACCGTGGGCGCGATCGCGGTCAGATCAGCGGGACGCCCGAGGACGGCGGGCCGGTCGAATAGCTGCGCAGCATCCAGTCACTCCGCAGCCTTGAGCTCAGACGACCGACCGGGTGACGGTGAACTTCGAGTTCTTCCCCGCCACTGCGGTCGGTCCGACGGTATCGGCCAGTGCCCGCCGATAGTTCAAGTGCGAGTTGTACACCGTCCACATCTCGCCGCCGGGCTTCAGCACCCTCCGTGCTGCCTCGAACAGTTTCTCGGCGCTGCCCGTGTGCAGCGAAGCGCCCTCGTGGAACGGTGGATTGCAGACGATCAAATCCACCGAGGATTGCGGGTAGGTCGACATGGCATCGTCTCGCGACACCTCGATGTCGAGTCCGTTCGCTGCCGCAGTTGCGCGAGCCGACGCCACTGCCGCTGCGGAACGATCCGTGGCGTGCACTGTGGCGTCGGGTCGGGCCCGGGCCAGCAGACACGCGAGGATGCCGGTGCCGCAGCCGAGATCGACGATCTGCCCGGCGCCGGGCATCATCTTTTTCTCGAAGCCACCGAGGTATCGAGTGCCGATGTCCAATTTCGCACCGGCGAACACTGCCCCGTAGGCGACCACCGTGAGATCTACGTCACCGAGAACCGCAGTGACGGGATAGGTCGGGGACTGCGGACGAACCGGCAGCGCGGCGCGGAGAACGCGGGCTTTCTGACGGCCTCTGCCCGCGGAGACGGATTCGAAGGACGCACCCAACACCGAGTTCATCGCGGGCGTCATGTGCTTGTCTCGTCCGCCGGCGAACACCTGGACGTCGGGGGCTGCGAACAGTGCGATGGTCTCGGCGATGTCGGTGAGCTCGGCAAGGCTCCGAGGGAGCTGCATCAGAACGATATTCACCCCGTCCAGCAGCGTCTCATCCAGACCGCGGTGTTCGAATACACCCGACAGTCCGGCATCGACTGCGTTGTGCGAGAGGGCGATCTCTCCCGTGTACGAATCTTGATGGACGCGCACACCGGTCACCCCATGTCGAGCCGCGAGCCCGAGCGTCAGAGCGCCGTACCGGTCCCCGATCACGGCGATCGTCCGAGTTTCGAGATCCGGGATAGCCTCGCTCACCGCGTCGAGGATCAGTCGATCTGCGGCGTCGACGGCGAAGAGGTTCGCTGCCTCGGCGTCGGGGCGGCGGCGAAGTCCCGCAAGGACCGTTTCGAGGTCTGGCACGAAAGCGATTCTCCCACTCCGTTCGACTGCATTCCAAACACGATGGACGTATCGAATCTATTGCTGTGCGTCTCCGCGGGTCCGAGTGGCGTTTTACCGAAATCGAGAGCATGCTCGTGGAATGGAACCATCGAAGAAAACCGAGGCTTTGTTCAGCCACGTCGACAACTCTTCAGTCGACGCCCCTGCCGAGAACACGAAGCCTGCCGTCTACACGACGCTCTTCAGCGGAGAAGACAACTCAGGACAGGTAGCGTAAGTAGTCCAACGCTCGATCGGCGTGCACATGGGCGCGCTCACTGGTCACAACCAATCGCACCACCCTATTTCGATCGATGACGAACGTCGTCCTCTTCACTGACAGCAGCTGCCGGATAAACCCTCGCTGTGCTGCGTGAGAGGAACGGCTCTTTATTTCCTTCTTGCGTCTGCGCCTGGCGAACCAACTGCCGCGCCGCACCCCGAACTGCTCCGCGACCGAGGCATCCGAGTCTGCAAGCAGGGGAAAATCGAAGGATCGCTGCAACGCGAAATGCGACTGCTTGTCGGTCGTATCGGTACTGATTCCGACCCGTTGAGCACCGAGTGCCTCGAACGAACGGCCCAGATCACGAAAGTGGCACGCCTCCGCAGTGCAGATCGGGCTGGTGGCAGCTGGATAGAAGAACAGGACCACCGGACCCTTGGCCAACAGTTCACTGAGGGACCGGGTGGTCCCTTCGTGATCCGGTAGCCGAAAATCCGGCGCCGTTTGGCCAGTACGCATGGTGGTCAGGGTACGTGTCGATTCAATCGGTCGATTCCAGCAGTGCGGATTTCAATTTGTCGACGTATGCGCGGTCGAGCGCGAGTGCGTCGAGGTACCCGTCGAACGAACCGTACAGTTCCCGAACGGCCTCCAGCCCGCGCAGGTAGTACGCCTCTGTGACGCCGACGACGGCATCGGACAATTCGATCGGCGATCCGTCGATTCCGGTCGGCCACACCGATCGGAGATGCGCTCTGAGCGGCTCGATGGCAGTGTTGCTGGCCATGTAGTCGGCGAGGATGTCCTGCTCGTGGACTCCCACCGCCCGCAGCACGGTTGCAACAGTCCATCCGGCGCGGTCCTTACCCGCAGCACAGTGGACCAGAACTCCACCGTCACCCTCGATCAGTGCACCCGCAACCGTGTTGATGGCTGCCCGGGCACCGTCGAGTGACGGATAAGACGTGTACGCGCGGATCATGTATTCCCGCTGGGCATTCGGGTCCACTACAGCACCGACCTCGTGCGGTGCTTTCTCACGTTTACGGTGCTCGTAGGGGACGTTGTGCACTGTCGCGCTCGCAGGTACCCGGTCGATGCCGCTGCGTTCGATCTCCGACGCACCACGCAAATCGAATACGTGCCGGACGCCGAGTGTCTCCAATTCAGTGACACCCCGGGGGTCGAGCCGGCTGAGTTCGGACGACCGGAACAGCTTTCCGCTACGCACGACCTCCCCGTCAGCGGTACGCGCACCTCCGACGTCACGAAAGTTCCACGCGCCCGACAACCGAAACTGGTCGGTCGATTCGATTCCTGGCATGTGAGCACACTATCCAGACCTCGGCGGCCCAGACCTCGGCGGCCGGTAGTGTTCAGGCGCATGAGCGATCGAAATGCGGCGTTCGACGTGATCGTTGTCGGCGGTGGTATCGCCGGTGTGTCGATCGGATACGAACTCGCCACCGATCGATCTGTATGTCTGCTCGAACGCGAATCCACGTTGGCGTTCCATACGACCGGACGGTCGGCCGCACTGTTCCTCGAGACGTACGGCAACGACGCCATCCGCGCCCTCACCACGGCAAGCCGGGGTTTCCTCACCGACCCGCCGGACCATTGGGACTCCGCACTGCTTTCGCCTCGGTCGCTGCTCCAGTTCGCAGCACGTGGCCGCGGGGCCGCACTGGAGTCCGTGTTCGCTCGGGTACGCGATTTCACGCCCGACGCACAGTTGCTCACCCCGCAGGAAGCCAAGGACCTCTTCCCGCTCCTTCGCCCCGAGCATGTCGATGTGGCTCTGTACGAACCAGGTTCGATGGAAGTCGACGTCCATGCGCTGCACCAAGGTTTCGTCCGCGGCCTGCGCGCCCGCGGTGGCGTCGTCGCCACGTCGAGCCGAGTCGCGAGCCTCCAGCGTCGGGACGGCCTATGGCATCTGGAGTCCGCGGACGGAACCGTCCATCGAGCACCGGTCGTCGTCGATGCCGCAGGCGCCTGGGCGGATTCGATCGCGGAGACAGCAGGTGCCCGCCGAGTCGGCCTCCGTCCCTTGCGGCGAACGATCTTCATGGTCGCTGCACCCGAGCAACTCGACACCACGACGTTGCCGACGCTGAGCGACATCGACGAATCGTTCTACCTGAAACCGGAAGGGCACCAGATGTTGTGCTCGCCCGCTGACGAGACGCCGAGCGAACCGCGCGATGCTCGCCCCGACGAGATGGAAATTGCGCGTGCACTCGACGCCATCGCCGAGGCAACGACTCTGACGGCTCGCCACGTCCGATCCTCGTGGGCAGGCCTGCGCAGCTTCGTCGCAGACAGAACCCCCGTGGTGGGGTTCGATCCCACACTCGACGGCTTCTTCTGGTGCGCGGGCCAGGGTGGATATGGGATCCAGACGTGCGCCGCGCTCGCTCGCGTCGGCGCTGCCCTCGTGCGCGGTGACAATCCGCCGGACGACCTTGTGTCTCGTGGTCTACGCGTAGCTGACCTGGCCCCAGGCCGATCGGGTGCCACGAACGCAGGCCCACTACCGTGAACCGATGACCGATTTCGACCGAACCGACGCCCGCCTACTGCTCGCTCTGTGCGACAAGCCACGCGCGACCGGTGTAGAGCTGGCGAACAGCCTAGGCCTGTCTCGCAACACCGTTCAGGCACGGCTGACTCGGTGGGAGGACAAGGAGGCTCTCACCCCGATCGATCATCGGGTCCGACCACGAAGTCTCGGCTACGCGCTACAGGCATTCGTGACGACTCGGGTCGATCAGCACAAGCTCTCCCAAGTCACCGACCACCTCGAGACAATTCCGGAGGTGCTCGAGGTTTTCGGCCTCTCCGGCGCCTCGGACATGCACATTCGGATCGCAGCAGTCGATGCGGACGACCTCTACAGAGTCGCCGGGTTGATTCTCGAAGTTCCTGGAGTGGAACGGACCAACATGTCCATAGCAATGAGCGAACTCATCCCATACCGGACAAAACCCCTGCTCGACCGGGCCTCAGGAAGACAATCCAGCTGATACGAGTCTCGAACCGGCGCCGCCCCCGACGCGGCGCCGATCTACTTCGACGGTAGCCCATCGAGGGATTCCTCTCGATCGAGACTCGCTAGAGGTCGCCGAGCCGAAGGGGCGCCAACTCGCCGAAAACATCTCCGGGCCCGGGGTTGCCGGGAACAGACGCACCGCCGAAATGATGTACGACGCCCCAGACCGCATTGAGCGCGGTCTGGATGGCGCCCTCGGCCCAACCGGCGGTCCAGGAGATGTCGTCGCCGGCAAGAAAGATCCCGCGGTGGCGATCTTCGAACGAGTCCTGCACGAAGTGGCCGAACAGCCGTTCCTGGTACCGGTAGTGTCCGGGCAGATTGGCCTTGAAGGCGCCCATGAAGTCCCGTTCTGTCTCCCAGGACAGGCTGACCGGTTCGCCGACGATGTGGGATCGAAAGTCGACTCCTGGATAGATCCCCTCCAGTGAACGCAACACGATGTCGGTCCGCTCTGCCGCGTCGAGTGCCAGCAGCTTCAAGGAATCGTCGGACCACGTGTAGGACAGGCAGATCAATCCTGGTCGCCCGTCACCCTGGTCGAGTAAGTACGTTCCACGGCTCATCCGATCGGTCAACGTCATGCTGACGATATCGCGTCCGGTCGCGGGATCTTTGTCCTTCCAGAACGGTCGGTCCACGAGGACGAAGACCTTGGTCGACCCCATGTAGTGGGTACGTTCGATTGCGGTCCAATGATCGATCGGGAGCAGGTCGTCGTCACACGCGATGGTGCTGAGCAGCATCCAACTCTGAGCTGTCACCACCGCCGAGGGGAACGTCCGTTCGTCGCCGCTGCTGTCGCGCACGACGATTCCCGCGGCGGTCCGCCGCAGACCGACTACCCGCGGCAACGGAGTCCCACCGTTCAGCGACGCCACCGACGTACCGGCAGGCCAATACTTCGATTCCACTTCTGTGTTCCACAGTCCGACGGGCAACTGCTGCGCCCCACCTACGATGCCCCGGTGGTGATCGTCGGCCGCGGTGACCACGACGCGGAGTATCTCCAGTATCGAGTTGGGATAGTCGGTGTCCCACCCACCGGTTCCGAACCCGACCTGACCGAAGACTTCCCGCAGTCGGAACGACCGAAAGTGCTCGGACGCAGCAAGGAAACCGTAGAACGTCTGGTCGTCGAAGCGGACGACCAGTTCGTTCCACAGTCTCTTGATCGCTGCGGCGTCCCGCGCACGGATCGCCCGCTGCAGCGGGACGAGATCGGCGTGGTCTTCCAAGGTGCGTTGCCATGCGCGAGCAACCTCCGCGAAGATCTCCGGGAGATCGTCGAGGACGTGTGCGTAGTGGCTTTCGCCCTTCAGGTCGATGACGGTGCTGGGGGTTGCCTCGGCAAGCGGGTTCGGAAACGGCTCGGTCTGCAACCCGAGCATGTCGAGGTAGCGGAACAGCGCCGTCGACGACGGAGGAAAACGCATCGCACCCATCTCGGCGACCACACCGAGATGTCCCGGGAAAGGTACCGACCGCATGCGTCCACCGATCTGGTCCGATTCGTAGACAACCGGTTTCATGCCGAGTTTCATCAGCTCGAATGCGGTGACCATGCCCGCCAATCCGCCGCCGATGATCGCCACTTCCGTTCCCACCGCGGAATCCGGTACATGGCCGAGTCCACCGGGGTGAGCCAGATAGTCGTCATACGCGAACGGGAAGTCGGGTCCGAACATCGTCAACGGGCGTTCGTCCTCGTCGGCGGACGTGCTGTCCGGAGTCACGGGTGTGGTCATGAACTTCCTCTTCCGTCTGCCGAGTACAGGTCCGACCTGCGGTCGGCCAGATGGGTGTTGACCGATCTCGACTGTGCCAACGCGGCGGTGTCGATGTCGACGGTGATGGACTCCTGGCTGCGTCCAGCGCGACCGAGTTCGGCCCCGTCCGGCCCGATGGCACAGCTGAGTCCGCAGTACTGCAGATCGGTTTCGCGACCGCACCTGTTCACGTAGGCGACGAACAGTTGGCTTTCGTATGCCCGTGCCGGCACCACATGTGTTGCCACGATGTCGAAGGGAACCATGAGACCAGTGGGAACGATGAGCCACTGAGTTCCGGAATCCGAATGCGCGCGAACCGCTTCAGGGAATTCGACGTCGTAACACGTCAGCAGTCCACAAGTTACTCCGTTCATCTCGAACTGGACGACGAGTTCGGCACCGGGTAAGAAGTGCCCGCGGTCCAGATCGCCGAACAGGTGGGTCTTGCGATACCTGGCCAGCGAGGAGCCGTCGGCCCCGACAACCTGAACCGCGTTGTAGACGCCCGGCGCATTCTCGTGGGTCTGGAAGGACAGCTCGGGGTAGCCGTAGACGATTGCGACCCCCGTTCGCCGCGCGAGCGCTGCCACAGCGTCGAAAATGGGACCGTCCGCCGGTTCGGCACGAGTCCGGACGAGATCGCCGATGTCGTAACCGGTTACCGACATCTCGGGAGTGACGAGAATGTCCGCGCCGACCGAAGATGCATCTTCGGCAGCGCGGGCGATCACGTCGAGATTGTCGGACGTCTCGCCGGAGAATTCCGGACCTTGGAACAGCGTTGCTCGTAGGTGCGCAACCATGTCATCCCCTGACCGACGGAGGTTTTTCGGGTAGAGCAGGATTCAGCACCCAGAGCACGCGAGCACCGACGTCACCGGCTTCGAAGCTGTGGTGTCGGCGCGGGGAGAACGTGAAGGCGTCGCCGCATTCGAGTACGACCTCCTCGGAAACGACGCCCCCGGGCACATCGCCGTCGAACCGTATGGTCAACCCGCCGCTGAGCACGTGCACGAAATTGACGTCCAGCGGCAGGGAGTAGCTTTCTGCACCGCTACCTCCGCCCGCCTCCAGCTCTCCGAGGAGAACCTGAATTCTCCGCTCCCCCAACGGCGTAAGGAGGAACTCCGTCATCTTCTCGCCGCCGAACGCGACTCGAGGAAGCGCTCCTGCCCGCACCAGCTCACCGGCAGGTGCAGTGTCGAACAAGGATCCGACCTCGAGATCGAGGGCAGCACACACCCGTACCAGCGTCGCCACCGACGGGTTGACGTGGTCACGTTCGAGTTTCGAGAGAAACCCCTTGGTGACACCGCACGTTTCGGCGACATCGTCGAGGGTCAGTCGACGCGCTCGTCTCGCATCTTTGAGACGCCTACCGATTCTGGGCGCAGCAGCCGTGGGTTCAGCAGCCGTCGGTTCAGCTGCAGTGGACATCGAGACCGTCGACATCGTCATTCCTCCTTCGCGCGTGCACCACGAGTATCACGTGAGGAAACATGAGTTGACAAGTCGGTCGACCACGACGACGCTCACAGTCGATGCGAGTCACCTTCGACGAAAGAAGCGGAAGATGAGCACCCCGGATTCACCTGCCAGTCCCGCCACTCCCGTTGGCCCCGTCGACGCCACCAAGGTGCCTCGCTACGCCGAGCCGACCACGTTCGGGCGCCTGCCGCGTCTCGACGAGGTTTCGCGGGCCGACGTCACCATCCTCGGCGTGCCGTTCGATTCCGGAGTCAGCTACCGGCCGGGAGCTCGGTTCGGCCCGAGCCACATTCGCGCGTCGTCGAAACTGCTACGCCCGTACAACCCTGCCCTGAAGGTGTCGCCGTTCGCCAACCAACAGGTGGCCGATTTCGGCGATATCGGCGTCAACCCCTTCGACATCGCCGAAGCTCTCGCGACCGTCGAATCCGCAGTGACAGGCCTCCGTGCCGATGGCTCGTCCATCCTCACACTCGGTGGTGACCACACGATCGCGCTCCCCATTCTCCGTTCGCTGGCTCGCGATCACGGGCCCGTGGCCGTATTGCATTTCGACGCCCATCTCGATACCTGGGACACCTACTTCGGAGCCCCGTACACGCACGGGACCCCGTTTAGGCGCGCGAGCGAAGAGGGCCTGATCGATCTGGAACGCTCCCAGCACATCGGTATTCGCGGGCCCCTCTACAGCGAAAAGGATCTCGAGGACGACCGCGTCCTCGGCTTCCAAGTCATCAGGTCCGACGACTACGAATTCGACGGCGTCGCGAGCATCGTCGACCGAATGCGAGCCCGTCTGGACACAGGCCCCGTGTACGTCTCGGTCGACATCGATGTGCTCGATCCATCCCATGCCCCCGGTACCGGGACGCCCGAGGCCGGCGGCATGACCTCTCGCGAACTACTGAACACGCTGCGCGGGCTCGTCGGGCTGAATGTGGTGGGCGCCGACATCGTCGAAGTTGCTCCTGCCTACGACCACGCCGAAATCACCGGTATCGCTGCGGCGCACGTCGCGTACGAACTTCTGTCGGTCCTGGCCCTGAACCGCTGAACACCTATCATGGTGCGCGATGACACCTGATCCCGCTGCGGCTGCGCGCGACGAAACTCGAGGTCGCGTGGCCGATCTCGCAGCCGAAGACGCCGGCGGACTGTCCACCGCCCTCCTCGGCGACTTCCTCGACGTATTGACGTCTGCGGTAGCCGACGGCCGACCATTGTCGAGGCGACAACTTCGTACGCTGCGTACTCACGGCGACACCGCCGCACTCCAGGGAGTCGCTCTTCGCGCACTTCTCGATCTGTATCTGTCCTCGGCGTGGCGGTTGTGGAGAACCCTCCCGGCAGTAGTCGATGCAGAACGAAACCCGAACGCCGTCGTCACCGCGGGCGAGGTCATGCTGCATGCCGTCGACGACGCGGTAGCCGAACTCACCGAAGGATTTCAGCTCGCGCGCCGGACTCTCGTTCGAGCGGAGGTTTCGGCGCGGCGAGAGTTCGTCGACGACTTGCTCTCCGGAAGTGCCGACATCGCAGGGGTGATGGGACGCGCCGAGAACTTCGGGCTGGATCTGAGCGGCCCGCATGCCGTGGTCGTAGTGACAGCATCGACACCGTTCACCGACGGCGGTGCGGTGATCACCGACGTCGAGCGAGCAGTGGAAGGCCGGAAGGCCGATTCCGAGACCCTGGTTGCCAGCAAGGAGGGTCGGTTGGTCGTCGTATTCGCGGCGCCCGATCGCACCGCGGTCGAGTACGTAGTCGAGCGAGTTCGTAGTGCCACCGAGAGACGGAGCGATTCGACCGGGTGGGTCCGAAGGATAGGCGTCGGGCGGACCGGCCCCAGCGTGACCGGCGTTGCGTCGTCCTATCGGGAAGCCCTCGATGCCCTCGACCTCGGAGCCAAGCTCGGGCTGGATGCGCCGGTGGTCGACGCTCGCGAGCTGCTTGTCTACCGGGTGTTGTTGGACGATCGACCGGCGATCTCGGATCTCGTGCACACAGTCTTGACACCGCTGCTGTCGGCGAGGGGCGGAGCCGAACCTCTGTTGAACACGTTGTTCACATATTTCGGTACCGGCGGCAACTCCGCGGAGACCGCGCGTTCGATGCACCTGTCGGTCCGCGCCGTCACCTACCGCCTCGCGCGAATAGCGGAGTTGACCGGCCACGACGTGAGCGAACCGAGTGAGCGGTTCGCTCTGCAAACGGCCGTCTACGGTGCTCGACTTCTGGGCTGGCCTTCCGCCGACTGAAAGACCAGCCGAAAATTGCCGGTTTCCGGCAATCGAAAACGGGCATACATGTCCGACATCCGACGATGACTGCCGTATTCACAACAGGCACACTGGAGTAGTCGCGGCCGTTGGTCCGCCGCTCCACATCGTCGCCCGAAAGGAGCACCGTTTCATGGCGTCACTGATGCAGAAGCTGCAGGTGTTCTCCCGCAGCCCCCGAGGTAAGAAGCTGATTGCGCAAGCACGTGCGTACGCCACCAAACCCGAGAACCAGGCAAAGTTGAAGAGCCTCGGGTCTCGGCTTACGAGTAAGGACACTCGCCGATGAACGTCCCGGTATGGGCATGGGCGGCATTCGCCGCCGTCGTCGTCATCCTCCTGGCCATCGACCTCCTCGCCCACCGCGGAGCTCACATCATCGGCTTCAAAGAGGCCGCGTGGTGGAGCGCACTGTGGGTCGGCGTCGCCCTGATTTTCGGCGGAGTCGTCTTCGCCACCCTCGGAACCACAGCAGGTGTCGAGTACACCACCGCCTGGTTGCTCGAGAAGAGTCTGTCTGTCGACAACCTCTTCGTGTTCGCGCTGATCTTCGGGTACTTCAAGGTGCCCCGCGAGTACCAGCACCGCGTGCTGTTCTTCGGTGTCATCGGCGCTCTCGTCTTCCGTGGCATCTTCCTAGCGGCCGGCGTGGCAATCGTCAGCAAGTTCACCGTCGTTCTGTTCGTCTTCGCCGCGATCCTGCTGTACAGCGCCTGGAAGCTGATGAAGGACGACGAGGAATCGTACGACCCGAGCCAGTCCATCGCCGTGCGGCTACTCCGCAAGATCATCCCGGTCCGCGACGAGTACGACGGCACCAAGTTTTTCGTCAAGGAAGCCGGCAAGCGCGTCGCTACCCCGTTGCTCGCCGTGGTGGTTGCCATCGAAGCGGCCGACCTCGTATTCGCCGTGGACAGCGTTCCCGCCGTTCTCGCGGTCAGTGACGATCCGTTCATCGTGTACTCCTCGAACGCGTTCGCGATCCTCGGACTACGTGCGCTGTACTTCCTGCTTTCCGGGCTGCTCGACAAGTTCCACTACCTGTCCAAGGGTCTTGCGATCATCCTCGGATTCATCGGCGTCAAGCTGATTCTGCAGGCCGGCCACAAGGTGATCAGCACGTCCATCCCAGAAATTCCGTCCGTGGTCAGCCTGGTGGTGATCATCGGTGTACTCGCAGGCTCGATCATCTTGAGCTTGAAGAAGCCGCCGAAGGAAGACGCCGACGCAGTCGGCGCGGATGTCGCCGAGGGCCCTGCAACCGAAACCGATGCTGGTACCGGCGCGGTCGATGCGGGGACCTCGAGTCTGACGAAGGACTCGGAACAGAAGTAAGACGAATGTCCGCTACCCGGGGTGTTTCACACGAAGCCACCCCGGGTAGCCGTGTGTCATGAGCAATTCGAATTCCTACACCGTGCCCGGATTGAGCACCGACGAGGGCGCAAACATCGCCGCGCGCCTACAAGATCGGTTGAACGCGTACAACGATCTACATCTGACTCTCAAGCACATTCACTGGAACGTCGTCGGGCCCAACTTCATCTCGGTCCACGAGATGCTGGACCCACAGGTCGAGGCTGTCCGCGGGTTCGCCGACGAGATTGCCGAGCGGATCGCCACACTCGGTTCCTCCGCCCACGGAACGCCGGGAACGATCGTCGACGGACGCACGTGGGACGACTACTCGATCGGTCGTGCGACCGCCATCGAGCACCTCGGCGCACTCGACCTCGTCTACGTCGGCGTAATCGGGGATACCCGCAAGGCGATCGAAGAGATCGGCGACATCGATCCGGTTACAGAGGATCTGCTGATCGGTCAGACTGGTCAGCTGGAACTGTTCCACTGGTTCGTCCGCGCGCACCTCGAGAACTCGGGCGGCCAGCTCTCCACGTCGGGAGCGAAGAGCGAGAACGAAGCTGCGAGCAACGCGGGCTGACACTCCCCAGCCGCACTACACATCGGTGTAAAGCGCGTCCGTCCTCGCACGGGCGCGCTTTACGCTGCCTACAGGCACACGCTCGTGCGCTGTGAGAATGAGATGACTGACGTTAGCGCGGAGGTCGCCGTCGAGCGGACCGGAGCCTTGGAGGTCGAGCATCACTTGTTCCGCGAGCGACCGAAGTTTGACGTTGTGCATCTGGGATTGCCAGGACAGAACACCGAATGCAGTGTCGGCGTCGACGCGGAATGCCAGCATCAGCGCGCCCTTCGCCTGCTCGATCACCGCACGGGAGGTGACTACCGACTCCACCGCGTCTTTCACGCTCTCCGCAACGACGGTATTCGTAGTTGGACTGACGTCGACGGCGTAGCCGGATATCTCGACCGTTACCCCGTGCGAGTCCGTGATTCCACAGCCCACGATGACGATATGCCTGACGTCGTTCGACGGGGTGATGATGCGGTGAGCGTTGACGCACCCGATGCCGGACGCGACAGTCAACGACATCGCGGCCGCCGCCTGGGCGCGATCGTCAGGGTGGCATGCATCCAACAACAGGTCCTTCGTCGGCGTGACCTCGTCTACCTCGTAGCCGTAGATGCCGTACAGCGCGTCCGACCAAGACAACACACCGTTGGCCATGTCGTACACGAAAGTTCCCACGGTGAACGGGAAAGGGCTATCCGGCGGGAGGTCCAACCGCGCGTCCGACCCTGTTGCCCCTCTCTGCATGAGTAAGGAATACCAGCTCGCTTCACTTTTAACTACTCGATCCGAGAATGTAGGCGTTAGTTAACGTTTCGAACCCGAATTGTCGGGGTAATACCAATTGCCCGGCGCTCCAACTTGGAGTGTCGTGGCGTTTTCGTCCACGCGAGGAACGCCCCGGGTACGCAGTGAGAGTTCGGCGATCAACGAACGTAGGTCGGCGGATGTCGCGACAGCGGCACCGAAAATCGAAAGAAGGTAAGACAGTGATCGTCCTGGGAATCATCCTCGCCCTGATCGGGTATTTTGCATCGATCAGCATCTTGACCACGATCGGCATCATTCTCGTCGTCGTCGGCGCAGTATTGACCATCCTCGGCGCAACCGGTCGCGCGGTGGGCGGACGTAAGACTTTCTATTGATCCATCGGTAGTGGACATTCGGCGAGGCCCCGCACTTGAAAGTGTGGGGCCTCGTTCGTGTGGAAACTCTCGTGCAAGAGTGAAGGCGTGACCAGTCTTGCCGCCCGCCTGATGCCCCTCGCCATTTCGTTGCGGGGGTCCAAACGCCGATTCAGTTCGGCCGACCGCACGATGGCTCGGATCGACAAGACCCTTGCGACACCGGGGTCGTACGAACCGCCACGTTCGGTCACGAGCAAAGTCACGGTGACGCGTGACGACACCTCAGGATGGCCGGTGTACCGCGTCTCCCCTCACAACTCGACACCTCCACGCGCGAGTGTGTACTTCCACGGCGGCGCGTACATCGCCGAGATAACAGCCACTCATTGGCGAACGATCGCGAAACTCGCAGCTGCAACGGACACGACGTTCGTCGTACCGATATACCCCCTGGCCCCGACAGAGACGGCGTCGACGACCGTCGGACACGCCTCGGAGATCGCCGAGTCCGTGACAATGGAGTACGGCTCCGAACACGTCGTACTCATGGGCGATTCGGCCGGCGGCGGCATGGCGCTCGCTGTGGCCCAACAACTTCGCGACGCCGGTGTCACTTCGGTAGCACACATCGTGCTGATCTCGCCGTGGTTGGATGTCGCGATGACCGACCCCGAGATCGAGAAGATCGCACCCCACGATCCATGGCTCGCAGTGCCGGGAACGAGGCTTGCCGGTGAACTCTACCGAGGTGAACTTCCGGTCGACGACCCTAGGGTCAGTCCTCTTCGCGGCGACCTACACGGTCTCGCACCCATCACACTCTTCAGTGGAACCCGGGACATTGCGAACGCAGACGCCCGATCTCTTGTGAAAGCCTGCCGGTCGATCGGTGCCTCGTTGCACTACCACGAAGCATCTTCGATGCTGCATGTCTATCCGTTGCTGCCGATTCCGGAAGGCCGGCGGGCGCTGTCAGTGATCGCAGCCGTCCTGAACACGACGTAAGGAGGGTCGGACGCCCCGACGACCGATCGCCGCTCCAACCCCGTTCACGTACAGAGCAATCCAGCGCGGTGCGACTCCCGAACCGGACCCTCTGTGTTTGAATCGACCAGCGGTCCTTACACAAGGGGTGAATTGGATGAGCAGCAGTGCAGTCACATCGTCCGAAGTGCACTACGAGTGGGGAGTGGACTTGATGTCCTCCCTTGCCGTCCAAGGCATCGTCAAGAAGATCATCGCGCTTGCAACTCTCAGCATGGCACTGGTCGTCACCCTCGAGATCGGATTCGGGTATGGAGCCACCACACCCATCCCCACAGCTGTTCAATGGACTTCGATGATCGCGGCGTACGTCATGGGGCTGTTCTGGCTCTTCGGACCCTGGCCGACGCTCAACCAGGCGTTCGCGTTCGTGGTAATCGCGAACATTGCGATCTTCGCAGCGACGATAGTGGCGGACTTCCCACCCGAGATCACCCTGGGCAAGACTGCGTTCTTCATCGAGATCGGAATGTTCGTCGGATTCTTCTTCGAGCGGTGGATGTTGGCCTCTCATGTCTTGTTTTGTGTTCTCGCCACGAGTTTCATCGCGGTTTACGTTGTGGCATATGAGGACGTGGCCGTGCTGATGTCCGTCGTGGTCTGGCTGCCGGTAGTGGTGTCGATCGGTGGATTCGTGCTTGTGCTGCACTTCGCATCGAGGTCGATGAGGCTCGAGTTCGAGTGAGCACCCGACCGGCGTGGGACGACGACCCGATCGTGGCCTCATGGGCAGGGCTACCTGTACTCGATGATGCACTGACGGCGGACGTGTGCGTCGTCGGACTCGGTGGGTCCGGGCTCGCGGCGGTGGATGCGCTCGTTTGTCGCGGCCTCGACGTGGTCGGTATCGACGCCGGACGCACCGCAGCGGGAGCTGCCGGCCGAAACGGCGGCTTCCTGCTCGGTGGTCCTGCCAGCTTTCTCCATTCTGCAATCGAGTCCTGGGGGGAGGTTGCTGTCGAGCTGTACCGCAAGACGCTCGTCGAGATCGATTCGCTGGAAGCGAAGCTCGGTTCGAGCGTCATCCGGCGGACCGGGTCGATCCGGCTCGCCGGACTCCCTGGAAGCACCGACGATGTCGAGTTGTCCGACTGCCGCATCTTGGCTCGGGTTCTGGGCGAGCACGGCATCGCTGTAGAGACCTACGACGACGAATTGGGTCAGGGCATCTTCCTTCCAGACGACGCGGTCATGAACCCTGCCCTCCGCGCACTCGGACTTGCTTCGCAGCTACGCCGACGCGCCCAACTGTTCGAGCATTCCCCTGTCACGTCCATTCGATCCGGCCGCGTCGATACCCGAAACGGCTCGGTGAGTGCGCCATTCGTGATCGTCGCAGTGGATGGAAACCTCGAAAGAATTTTCCCTCGGTTACGAGGTCGAATACGAACAGCGAGACTGCAGATGCTGGCGACCGAGCCGGTCCTCTCGCGTCGCCTGCCGTGCCCGGTGTACGGGCGCTGGGGATACGACTACGCACAACAGGACAGCGATGGGCGACTCTATGTAGGCGGCGGTCGCGACCTTTTCGCGGACGACGAATGGTCCGAATCGGACGAACCGACGGCCACAGTTCAACAACACATCGAATCGGTGGCCCGGTCGATGGCAGCGCATCCGGTGACGGTGACCAGTAGGTGGGCGGCGTCGGTCGGCTTCACCGCGGACGGCCGCCCACTCTGCACGACTGTGGACGACGGAGTCATCGCCCTCGGCGGATACAACGGCACCGGAAACCTGGTCGGACCAGTTGCCGCGCGCGCAGCCGTCGAGCATCTTCTCGATGGCGCCCCGGTGCCCGCATTCCTCAGCGCATGACCGCCGACAGCGCATGACTGCCGACGATGCCTAACGGAGAGAATCGACGAGCGCTGGAAGCCCGGTCGCCGCAGTGGTACGCCAGCGAAAGTCGGCCATGTCGGAGATCTCCGTTTCCACCGGGTTGATCTCGACCACAGTGGCGCCGGTACTCCGAGCCATCGCGGGAAGTCCAGCAAATGGAAAGACGACGCCGGACGTACCGACCACCAACACGAGGTCAGCGGATTCGACAGCTTCGACCGCCGCCGTCCATTCAGTTTCCGGAAGCGGTTCACCGAACCAGACAGCGCCTGGCCGCATTTCCCCGCCGCAGTCGGGACACGACGGTGGCGGCACCCGATCGGAGCGTTCGTCGAATGGATCCGGTTCCGGCTGAGAATGGAGCCCACACTCCGAACACCTCGGATCGAACAGGCTGCCGTGAACGTGCGCGATCACCGTAGACCCAGCCCGCTCGTGCAAGTCGTCGACGTTCTGGGTAGCAATGTCGAGGTGGACGCGCTGCTGCCATTCCGTGAGCGCGAGATGACCTGCATTGGGCTCCGACCGCCGAACCAGCTGGGCTCGCCATTGGTACCAGCCCCACACCAGATCACTGTCGCGCGCCCAGCCCTCTGGACTCGCCAGATCGGCGGGATCGAAATTGGACCACAGACCGGTCTGAGCGTCACGGAATGTGGGAACTCCCGACTCCGCGGAGACACCCGCGCCGGTGAGAACGGCAACCGACCGTGCCGAACGTGCCACTTCGATTACGGCACTGGGTACCTCGATTCCGGTCATGGGCGCCAGTGTGCCACGGCCCACCGACGCGCTCTCGTCGATCAATCCGCAAAGCGACGAGCTGACTCTTCCACCGTTCGCCGATAGTCGAGCCACTCGTCCTCGTCGCCGGGCGCCATGTTCTTGTTCCCGACGGTCAGTCCTACCGAACCGTCGATCAGCTCACGAACGATGTCCGCGTGGCCGGCATGGCGGTCCATGTCCGCGATCACGTGAACGATGATCCGGTGAAGCGTGACCGTGGCTCTATCTACTGGCCAGTGCGGTACCTGGCCTTCTGCGTCGAGTGGTAGCTCGGAAATCGTAGCGTCGGAGTGCGCCCACATCTGCCGGTACAGGTCGATGACGTAATCGGAGGACTCGTCCGCCGTCGCCCACATGTCCGAGTTGATGTCGGCGCCGTCCTCGGCCCAGGGCACGACACCGGGAAACGGTCGGTCGAATGTCCACGCGAAGTATCCGAGTTCGACTGCCGTGAGGTGCTTGACGATGCCGAGGAGGTTGGTTGCAGTCGGCGTCATGGGCCTACGCATGTCGTACTCCGAGAGCCCCTCGAGCTTCCACAGAATCGCGTCGCGTCCGAGTTGTAGGTACCTGTGCAGCTCCCTCTTCATGGAATCGGTCATGGACATACCTTGGCAGACAGCTACGACAGGTGGCTACAGAGGCGCAATACTGCTGCACTACAACATATTCAAGGTGCCTGCGGTTCATTGACGTTATCTATTCGTTACTTTTGTTATGAAGTCGTGATACTTCGGACGCCTGCATAGAAATCTGGATCCGTCACGATTAGGTAAGGCCAGCAGGAATGAACAATCTAGGCATATCGGTCTCGCTGCACTGTAAGTCCGACCGAACAAGACGAGAGAGGCGGACGATCCTTTGTCCCCCAGCTGCGCAGCCACCGATGTGCGCGGCTCAGGGTGAGCCCCTTGGATGCTCCGGCCTCCGAACTCACTACCTCGTGCCCGAGTCCCCGCCGAATCGATCTACTGTCCGAGACGTATGTGGTCCACGACCGGTCTCTCGTGGACAATCCGGCGGAAATACTCATACAGGTAGAGAAAGCCAGGGACCAATGCCGTCGAATCGCTGTCGACGACGTGGGTGCTCGGCCCGAGTCGATGACGCTGCTTCCTCTCATCGAACCGGACATCATCGTTCTTGCGCCCGAGCTGACATGTGCAGTTCCGGACACCGCGGCCGCCCAAGCCTTGCACGTCCTCGCCGCGCAGGCAGAGAGGACGGGCGCGGTCATCGTTGCCAGTGGAGTCGACTCGGAGCGAGACCGGACGAGGGCGCTGGCGCTCGGCGCGTCCTTCGGGATCGGAGCACTGTTTCCACCGACCCCCATCGACGGGACAGGCCCGCGCGAGGCACTGGCTTCGCCGACATGGAGTACGCCGACATCTGATTCTCGATCGCCCTTCGATATCGCGTCGACCGATCAGTCGAGCGCAGTCAGCACGAAGAAGCTACTCGTCGAAATGAGCTGTCAGATCGAATCGCAGGCATCGCACGCTGGGCCCGACACGATGGTTCTCGGCACTTTTCAACACGCCCGACAATTCGCATCTCCGACGCAGCGTCGCTGGCAGCGGATGGCCGGAAACATCGCATATACCGGCATCTACGGCATCGACATGGCCGGCCTGACGGTCCCCGGCATAATCACCTCGTCCATAGACCCCTCCGACACCTTGGTCGAGGAATGGAACGTGGTCGTTCTCGGCCAGTTCTTTTGCTGCGTACTGTCCGCGCGCGATCTGCGTTGGGGACCTGGCGAACTCGGGCGAACGTTCGAATACGTGGTCTCCCACGACCGAGGAACCGTCGTTCGTTGCGCACGAGCAGTGTTGTCTCGATTCGACAACGCGTCACACTCCGCGATCGAGGCGACCTAACCACACGTCACTCAGCGAGAAATGATCGAGTCCAGGAACGTGACCATGACATCGGTCAAATCAGCGATCGGCGGCCGAGGGTCCGCCGGTGAGGCATCACCAGGACAGCCAGGGCTCGGAGTCCGCGACCGTCAATGCGGCCTCCGAACAACTCACGTGCCGGACCCCGAACAACGCATGACGTAGGTCTCGCTCGTCCACTCCCGCCCGAGCGAACCATCGCCTCGACCGGTGCACAGCCCTTGACGTCGACATCGTCAGCGCGGCAGTGTCAGATCGCGCGAAGTCCACCACGACCTCTCCTGCCTTACCTGGACCAAGCTCCCCTGCGAGGCGCGACAACGATTCGTCCGAGAACAGCACGCGACCTGACATTTCGACGACGAAGCGGCACCGCGAAAGTACTTCGTCATCGGGAAACCCTGCGCGCACCCGACAATCCCAAATCCCCAGCGCGGCATGATGAGCAGGCGCATCGTCACCGATGAGCCACACCCCACAGTCGGATCCACGAAGCACGGACGCAACCGTCGCCAACAACGAAGCCGGGGTTTGGCCCAGTGTCGACATCAGGACCACGGTGTCGGGGATTTCGTGGTGCACACCCGAAGTGCGAGCGGCAGGATCGGTGATCAGCGGAGCCAGAGCGAGTGCCTCGGCGTTCTTCTCGCTTGTCCGGTCAGCGACCTCCCTCTCGGCCCAGTCGGGACCGTCATGCCAGGCGAGCGCTGCCGGTTCATGGACGAAGACCGCGCCCATCATGAATGCCCGATTGGCGAACTCCCAGTCCTCGCCCCCGTATCGGACGAAGGAGGGATCGAAACCGCCTACTGAATCGAACAATTCACGGCTGCACGTCAGGACCGCACTGAGAATAAACTTGTATCCGTCCCATCCTGGTCGCAACAGGTTCTCGGTACGCTCGTAACCCTCGATCAGCCACTGCGGTTCGCCGTCGTTCGTGTCGGCCCGCGCCGACACTTCAACCATCCACGACTCCAGCGAATCAGCTTCTACCGCAGCTAAATTTTCGTGCTTTCGACGGCCGACGACGACTGCATCGGGAATCGACGCCGGGAGTCGAACGGCCTGCCGCACGTAGTCTGGGCCGGGCACCGTGTCCGCGTCGAGGAAGCACAGGATCGACCCCCTCGAAGCGTCGGCGCCGAGATTCCGCGCAGCGGCAGCTCGAAACCCTTCGTCGTCCTGTCGTACAACCGAGATGTCCAGCCGTGACGTCCACCGGTCCACTGGCGGAGGTTCAGCAGAACCGTCGTCGGCGATGACTACATCCATCTGCGTGGACGGATACGTCTGCGCGGTCAATGCCTCCAGTACGAGTGAAAGCTGATGCGGTTGCTGGTAATACGGGATGACCACACTCACGGACGGCGTCTCGACGGGATCGACCGTGAGATCCCAGCGATTGTCCGGCACAAGCGATCGACCGTCGTTCAGCCGAACAGGACGCGGCGTCATCGAGACCATGTCCGAAGCAGTTCCGCGTAGGCCAGCGCGACATCGGACGGCGACGGCGACGGCACGGTCGAGGCATCGAGCCATGTACTCGACGGGTTCTCGACAGCATGGGCGATCGCAGTCCGCAGTGCTCGCTCGTCGTTGTCGTGCAGTTGGACCATGCCGGGAGATCGCGCGTCGAGCTCCTCGGTATACGGCGTCCGAGGGACGAGCGGCTTGCGCCTCACTGCGATCCACGAGTTGATCGATCCCGAGGCAGACATGTGACGGTGATAGGCGACGGGCACGGTCACCTGCGACGCTCTCGCGCGCAGCTCCGCATCGACGAGAAACCCCGTCACCTCGCACGGCCTTCCCGAACTCGCCGCAGCGGCGTGAAGTTCGCGGGCCAGGTCCTCGTGGCCGGGTGAGGGCGCCCCCAGAGCGACGAAACCCACCGCGGGCGGCAGATCACGTAGCGCCTCGAGAGTTTCGATATGACCTTTGCCCGGGTAGAGGAATCCGAGGACTCCGACGGTGCGCTCGGCAATCGGCGCGGGCCGGGCGACGGGGTAGCGCTCGATCATCAGCGGCACGATCGCCGGTTTCAGGTCCGCGTCGACGTGCTCGGCCAACAATGTCGCCTCGTGGCCGCTCGACACGGCTATACCGACAGCACAGGACGCTGCTTGCCGATAGAACTCGACGCGGGCGAGCATGGCGGCTCCGTCGGAGGGCTGCGGAATATCGTGCAGCGTAATGGAGATGGGACGGCCCAAGCGTCGTACCGTCGTGCGCAACGCGTGTGCGGCCGCTGCAGGGGTCCGTCCGAACAACCTGTCTGTCACGTGCATGTGGACCAGCCCACATTGCTGCACATCGGTCGGAATGTCAGCATCGGGATTGTCCAATCGGGCCAACGGGTGCTGTTCGCCTATGCTCGCCAGTGCCTGGTGAACCGACACGGCGCATCGGACGACTCCATGAGTGATCGGCCCGATGACGAGATGGCCGGTATCGAAGTTCACGATGTCAGTCCCAGTATGTCGATCAGTTCTGCGTATCGCGACAGCGCTGCATCGACGAATTCGGGATGAATTTGGTACCAACGCGTCTGGGCGGCATAGATGGATTTCTGACCGACCGATTCGCCGTCGACACACCACGCCTCGCGTACTCGCGCATCGAGCTTCAACGCATCGATGATCCGAGCTTCCAACGGTGCCCGAATGTTGCCGAGCAGTTCCCGCTGCGGAAGAACCGGGTCGGCGCACCCCAGCGCCCCGAGAATGCGGCTACCGAGCTCGCCCAGCACCTCGTTCCCCGGGTGGTTGATCGTGTGCGCCGCCTTGTCTCCGAGTCCGAGCAGCACATCCGAGATCCCCACATCACAGTCGCGGCGTTCGCGCATGCTTAGTTGTTCCACGCTCCACTCGGCAGCCGCACGCAGCCGCTCCGACGCTATGTCCACAGCCCATTCGTCGAACTCTGTCCGGGCCTCGACCACACTGATCACAGTTCGAAGGTCGTGATACGGGACGCCGGGAGGCACCGCGGAGGGATCGGACGGGTGCCGCACGATGACTTGGAACGGATAGAGACCGCCGTAGCGGATCACCGGCCACACGATGCTCTTCTGCTGTGACCGGGGCCGTCCGAGCATGTCGGCGGTCCCGATGGGTAACCCCCGATACCCCGCTCGAATGGGTTGCGAGGCGAACACGGCCGCCGAGTTCGCTGCATGCTCGACAAACGGCATGTCCGTTCGCGTCAGCTCGTGGACCGGGGGGACTCGCAGCGTGCGGTACGGCAGGTCAGAACAGCTCGACAGCACAATTCGCAGTGCCTCGGCCTGGCAGTTTCCCCAGACCAGAAGGACCGGACGGTCGTCGGCGGGCTCATCGATTCCGTAGAACTCGCCGTAGTGCCGTGTTCGTCCGTCGATCTCTCCAACGGAGACTGGTCGACGTTCGCTGTAGTATTCGGTTGTCTCCAAAGACACTCCCTCTCGAGCAGCCGGGCCGGGTCCGCCACACCCCGTATAACCGATCTGCCGCAAAGGAATCCTCGATTGTTCGATCCTGACTCGATGACTGTCGCCTCGGTGCCCACTGCCCATGCCTATGTCGCACACCTCGATCCCGTCGGCGGGAGCCGCAGCGTCATGCGCCTGCCGGATCCCGTACCACCCGGTGCCGACGGAACCGGCCGGTGGTGGCCACCGCGATGGCTCGATCCCGAGTGGTTGAGCGCGCACACAAACCGGTTCGACGTGCTGCACCTGCACTTCGGATTCGACTCCCTGAGCGTCGAGCAGCTGGAGGACGTCGTACGTGTATTGGACAGTGCGGGCAAACCGTTGATCTTCACGGTGCACGATCTGCACAATCCGCACTTCGTCGACAACACCGTGCACACCTCCCACCTCGATTTGCTCGTCGCTGCAGCCGACGAACTCATCACACTCACCCCAGGTGCCGCACAGGAAATCGCCGCTAGGTGGGACCGTCGCGCGACGGTTCTGCCACATCCGCATGTTGCGCCCCTGCATTTGATCGGCCGACCACGAGGCGAATCACCGACTTTCGTCGTGGGCGTACACATGAAGAGCCTTCGGTCCAATCTCGATCCCCTGGCGGTGATCGACACCGTCGTGGACACGATCGCGGAACTGCCGGACTCCACCGTCCGAATCGACATCGACTTCGAGGTCCTATCGGAAGGCGGGCCGGACAGCGCCCGTATCGAGGCCGTGCTGGAGCACTATCGTTCCGTGCCCGGCGTGGCCGTTCGAGTCCACCCCCGATTCACCGATGCAGAACTGTGGCAATACTTGACCGAGATCGACGTATCCGTACTCCCGTACCGATTCGGGACCCATTCCGGCTGGTTGGAAGCGTGCCATGATCTGGGGACCGCTGCAGTCGTGCCCGACTGCGGTTACTTCTCCGATCAACGACCTTGCCACACATTCGGTTTCGGCATCGATCGATTCGATCCGACAGGCTTGTCCAGCTCGCTGCGTCACGCGCACGCCGCGCGGTTCGACACCCCCGCCGCTACCCGAGAAGCGAGAGAACGCGAGCGCACGGACATAGCGTCGGCGCACGAGGGAATCTACGCGCGCGCTCTCGCACGTCGATTCGGCATGGCCGGAGCGAGCCGATGAGAGATCGCGACTCCGTATCGATCGTTGGTGCCGCATGATCGGGTACTACGCACACCATCACGGATCCGGGCACGTGACGCGGGCGACATCGATTGCTACCTCCCTCGATGAACCGCTCACTGTGTTGTCCTCGCGAAACCGACCCGCGCACAGCGAGGTCGAGTGGATTGTCCTCCCCCTCGATACAGATGAGACAACCGCCGATTCTCACGATCCGACGGCAGGTGGCATCGCACACTGGGCACCGACAGGGGTGCGCGGACTTACCGACCGTATGGCCACGATCGCCGAATGGGTCGCGCGAGAACGGCCGACCCTGTTCGTCGTGGACGTGTCGATCGAGGTCGCATTGTTCGTCCGACTACTCGGGGTCGACGTCGCGGTCATGGCGATGCCGGGCGACCGCACCGACGAGCCGCACCAGCTTGCCTATCGGGCCGCGACACAGATCATTGCGCCGTGGGCGCAGTCGTTCTACGATCCGCCGTGGCTGCATCCGTACGCCGCCAAGACGAGCTATGTCGGCGCAATCAGCCGATTCGACGGGCGCCCACGGGAGTCGACGTCGACCGATTCCACCGTTGTAGTGCTCGGCGGAGCGGGCGGAACAGCGTTGAGCACGTCCGATGTCGGCGACGCTGCATCTGCCAATGCGCAATACCGTTGGGTACCAGCAGGTGTCGACGATCGATCCTGGGTCGATGACGTGTGGCCGACGTTGTGTTCGGCCACCGTCGTCGTCACGCACGCCGGGCAGAATGCAATAGCCGACTGTGCGTGCGCCGGGGTGCCGACGATAGTGATCCCACAGGAGCGCCCGCACGGCGAACAGCGCGCGACTGCGAAGGCACTCGAGACTGCAGGCGTCGCCGTGCTGGTCGATGGATGGCCCGATCCCGGGACGTGGACGAGTTTACTGACGCGCGCACGTGCTCTCGATTCCGCGGCGTGGGGCTCCGTGCGTCAACCGGGCGCCGCCGCACGAGCAGCGCGGATTCTCAGCTCCGTCGCCGAAAGCAGGTCCGCCCAGTGAAGACGACGGTGATCACCGTCGTCTCGGGTCGGCACAAGCATCTGACCGCGCAGATCCACGGACTACATCGATCGTCGCTACCACCGTCGGAGCACGTCGTGGTGTCGATGGGAGACGATGACATCACCGATGTCGTCCGTGCCGCGGGCAGCAACGCCACGGTCGTTCGGATGGACACGTCAGGTCCGTTGCTTCCGCTCGCGTCGGCCCGGAATCTCGGCGCTCGTATTGCGATGTCGAATGACGCCGATCTCCTCGTCTTCCTCGACGTCGACTGCATACCTGGCGTCGATATGCTCGCACGCTACGCAACTGCAGCGGACGGCGGAGGCGGCGACCGGAACCTCTTGTGCGGCCCCGTCACGTATCTGCCACCGAGTCCGTCCGGGTGGTCGGCCGAAAGTCTGCATGCTGCCACCGATCCGCACCCGGCGCGTCCGAACCCACCGCCGGACGCGGTACTGGTCGGCACCGACTACGACCTGTTCTGGTCTCTGTCCTTCGCATCGACACCGAACACGTGGGCCGCGACCGGTGGATTCGACGAGAACTACGTCGGTTACGGCGGCGAGGACACCGACTTCGCAGCCACCGCGCGCGCAGCAGGTGTCGGACTGAGATGGGTCGGCGGCGCACATGCGTACCATCAGCACCACCCGGTGTCGTCACCTCCCGTCGAGCGCCTCGATGACATCATCCGTAATTCGGCTCTGTTCCACCGACGTTGGAACAGGTGGCCTATGACAGGCTGGCTCGACGAATTCGAACGGCGTGGGTTGATCGAGAGGGACGACTCGGGAGAGATACGTCGCATCGGTTGACGGGTGAACTTCACCGTCTCGGGGTACACAACCGATACCTATACCAAAGAACACCGAGGACTATTCGACGATGCCAACACCTCACACCAGTTCCGTTGCGGACCGGCCACCGACGCTCACCAGGGCGTGGGCGCCGGATCTGGATCCAGATCGTCTCTACGCACTGCTGAAGCTCAGGGTGGAAGTGTTCGTCGTCGAGCAAGCCTGGTTCCATCCGGAGCTCGACGGATACGACCTGCTGCCGCGCACGAGACACTTCTGGGTCGAACGCCAGGGTGCAGTGATCGGAACCGTACGGCTGGTGGAAGGGACAGAAGACGGCGCACGCGTCTATAGCCTCGGCCATCTGTGCACCCGCCGAAGCGATCGCGGCCACGGCCACACGACCCGGTTACTCCAAGCGGCATTGGCGGATGTCGGCGAAGCACCGTGCCGAATCGATTCGCCGAGCTACCTCGTCGAGATGTACACCCGCCACGGATTCGTCCAGTCCGGCGAGGAGCGGTTGGACAACGGAGTACCGCTGGTTCCGTTGCTACGGAACCAGCGGTAGCCGACCTATTTACTTGCGGAGTTTCCCTCGGTGTCGTCCACGAAGGCCCACTCGCCGTCGTGGTTGACCTCCAACCTCCACCCCAACTCGCTGTTGTCGGCTTTCTCGTCGATGAACCATGCGTACGCATCTTCTGCACTGTCGATGTCTTTGGTCGCGACGACGTCGCCGGTCGGGTTCAGAACTCTGTAATCAGCCATAAGGATCCCGTACCCGTCGGAGGGGGACATCCAAACGTGTTTACCGACCTTCCCGTGGGGTACTGAGCAGCAATGATCGATGCGAGCACCCCTTACCCCCTTGGGGTTTCCCTACTGCCCGACGGCACCGCCGACGTCGCCGTCTATTCGGAGACCGCCGATTCCGTCACTGTCGTAGTCGTCGACGACAACGGCGACGAGGTGTCCGCGACGGCGTTGCGTCACCGAACCGGTCACGTCTTCCATGGCTTCGTCGAGGGTCTGTCGAACGGCACCAAGTACGGGCTTCGAGTGGACGGACCGTGGGATCCGGCGGAGGGGCTGCGTCACAACGCAAACAAGCTTCTACTCGATCCGTATGCACGCGCAATCGCAGGCTCCGTGGACTGGAACGAGTCGGTGTTCTCGCACCATCACGAAGCACCGGAGACGCTGAACGACGCCGATTCGGCGCCGTCGATGATGCTGTCGGTCGTTGCCGTCTCCGAGTTCGACTGGGGTTCGGACGCGCCTCCGCGAACTCCCCTGAGCCACAGCGTTGTATACGAAGTGCACGTCAAAGGCTTCACCGCACAGCATCCTGACGTCGACGAGAGCATCCGCGGGACGTACGCCGGTCTCGCGCATCCAGCGGCGGTGCAGACTCTTGTCGATCTCGGTGTCACCGCGGTCGAACTGCTTCCTGTTCACCAGTTCGTCCAGGATTCGCACCTCCTCGAAGAAGGTAGACGGAACTACTGGGGCTACAACTCCATCGGCTTCCTGGCCCCGCACAACGAGTACAGCAGCGCCGGTGACACCGGCGGACAAGTCGACGAATTCAAGTCCATGGTCAAAGCCATGCACGCAGCGAACATCGAAGTCATTCTGGACGTCGTTTACAACCACACGGCCGAGGGCAACCATTTGGGCCCGACGTTGTCTCTCAAGGGAATCGACAATCGTTCGTACTACCGCCTGGTCGAAGAGGAGAGAAGTTCGTACTTCGACACCACGGGTACGGGCAACAGCCTCAACGTCGGACACCCGGCTGCACTGGCCCTGATCATGGATTCACTGCGGTACTGGGTCACCGAAATGCACGTGGACGGGTTCCGGTTCGATCTGGCGAGCACACTGACCCGCCAGGACTCCGATCTGGACAAGCACAGCGCCTTCCTCGACCTCGTTCATCAAGATCCCACATTGGCCTCGGTCAAGCTCATTGCCGAACCCTGGGACACCCACGGCTACCAGGTCGGCGGTTTCCCCGCCCGATGGTCGGAATGGAACGGCAAGTTCCGCGACGATGTCCGAGATTTCTGGCGCGGTGAAGCCGGTTCGCTCGGCGCCTTCGCACAACGGATCACCGGCAGTCCTGACGTATACGAAAGTACGCGGCGCCCGACACTGGCCAGCGTCAATTTCGTCACCGCCCACGACGGATTCACCCTCGCCGATCTGAACAGCTACGACGACAAGCACAACGACGCGAACGGCGAGAACAACGAGGACGGTGAGTCCGACAACCGCTCGTGGGGTTGCGGCGCAGAAGGGCCGACCGAGGACGACGGTGTGCTCGCACTTCGGGCACGCCAGCAGCGCAATCACCTTGCCACACTGCTGTTGTCGGCTGGCGTCCCGATGATCCTCGGCGGAGACGAGATCGGTCGGTCGCAGCACGGCAACAACAATGCGTACTGCCAGGACAACGAGATTTCCTGGTACGACTGGGCGGGGGCCGACCGTTCACTGCAGCAGTTCACCGCGGACCTGATCGCATTACGGACAGAGCACCCAGCGCTACGTCCGACGTGGTTCCGGCACGACAGCGACTCCGACGCCGCGACGTACGTCGACTTCTATCGCGCCGACGGCCACAAGCTCGCCGACGACGACTGGACCGACGGAGCCGCCCACTCGCTGATGGTGGAGCTGGCCTCGACAGACGACGATTCCACCTTCGGCTGGTTGGTGAACTCATCGGGCAGCGCCGTGGAATTCACGTTGCCGTCAGCGGACTGGCGGCAGGTGATCTCCAGTGACCCGGATCAGGCGTACGAAAGTTCAGGTCCGTCGATCCTCATCCGCGAGCATTCTTTCACGTTGTTGGCTCGCTGATCTGCTCAGAACCAGGCCGGGTCCATGTCGAGCGTCGTTCGGTCCAAGCTGGACAGTAGATCGAGTTGCGGTGCGACCTTGGGGAGTTCGTACACGAAGAAGTACCGGGCGGCCTGGCGCTTACCGTCGTAGAAGTGCCCGCTCTTGCCATGGACGGCGGTAAGCTGCTCGAGCCACATCCAGGCGATCACGATGTGGCCCATTGCTTCGAGGTACACCGAAGAGTTCGCAAGCGCCACATCCGGTTCTCCGGTGGACCACAACGTTGCCGTGACGGCAAGGACATCCGACCACGATGTTTCCAACTGGACGCTGTACTGTGCTGCGTCCGAGCCTAATTCGAGTGCTCGCTGTACGGTGTCCGCGATCCGAGAGCCCAGCAGCTCCAGCGCCGCGCCGCCGTGCATCGTGACTTTTCGACCGAGCAGGTCGAGGCCTTGAATGCCGTGCGTGCCTTCGTGGATCGGGTTGAGCCTGTTGTCCCGGTAGTACTGCTCGACGTCGTAGTCCCTGGTGTAGCCGTAACCGCCGTGCACCTGGATGGCCAGATTGTTGGCTTCGAGACACCACTGCGATGGCCAACTCTTGGCAATCGGCGTCAGCAGGTCCAGCAACAGAGTCGTGTCGGCCCTCAGCCTATCGTCTTCGGTGGTGTCCTGCTCGTCCACCAGTCGCGAGCAGTACAGGCCGAGAGCCAGCGCACCTTCGACGTACGACTTCTGGGCCAGGAGCATCCGCCTGACATCTGCGTGCTCGATCAGAGCCACCGGCGGTGACGACGGATCCTTCGCCCCGAGGGGGCGGCCCTGCGTCCGAACTTTCGCGTATTCCAGCGATTTCATGTACCCGACATAGCCGAGCGAAATCGCCAGAAATCCGACACCGATCCGGGCCTCGTTCATCATGTGGAACATGTAGGACAACCCACGGTGTTCCTCACCGACAAGGTAGCCGACGGCCCCGGATTCGCCCGCCACCGAATGTGTTCCGTCGCCGAATTCGAGTAGCGTGTTCGTGGTTCCGCGGTTGCCCATCTTGTGATTGAGACCGACGAGCGTGACGTCGTTACGTATGCCGTCGGGAAGAACCTTGGGAACGATGAACAACGAGATGCCCTTGACTCCAGCACCTCCACCAGCAACCTTCGCCAGTACGAGGTGGACGATGTTCTCGGTCAACTCATGGTCACCCGCGGAGATCCACATCTTGGTCCCGGAGATCCGGTAGCTACCGTCACCCCTATTCACCGCGCGCGTGGTGATATCGGCGAGTGACGAGCCTGCCTGCGGCTCGGACAGGCACATCGTGCCGAAGTACCTGCCCTCCAGCATCGGGCGTACATAGTCGTCGATCTGAGTGGAAGTGCCATAGGTGGCGATCAGGTTCGCATTGGCCATGGTCAGGAACGGGTAGGCCGAGGTCGACGCGTTCGCGGCCTGGAACCACGCCATCGCGCCCCGCGCCACCGTCGTCGGAAGTTGCATCCCGCCGAGAGACTCGTCGAATTGACCGGCGATCAGACCTGCAGCTGCATAGATGTCGAGGGCTGCCTTCACCTCGTCGATCATCTCGACGGTACCGTCCGGTCGCATTTTCGGTTCGACGGAATCGGAGAGCTTGTTGTGCGGTTCGAAGTGCTTGTGCGCGATGTCGGCACACAGGTCGAGCACTGCGTCGAAGGTGTCCTTGGAGTGCTCCGCGAAACGCTTCCTGGCCGTCAAGGACTCCACATCGAGCCATTCGTACAGGAGAAAATCGAGGTCGCGGCGGGACAGTACGTCGGTCATCTGATGGATCCGTTCACGCGGGGGTGTTGTATGCACCCTCACACTAGGCGTTCACATCGAGACCGGCCCTCGGCACTGTCCAGTCGCGCGGCGCACGTGCTGCGCACGCTATGGCGCGCTCCACAGCGTGAGGCGCCGCGACAGCAGGGAGCAACAGCGCCCACATCTCAGCGAGGCGCTCGTACAGGTCCACACGCCCATACAGCACTTCAGACAGCACTTGCACTCCGGTGAACGCCCCGACGACGAATTTCGCCAACGCTTCCACATCGATACCGTCCGCGAGGTCGCCCTCCCCCGCAGCTCGGGTCGCGAGTGTCCGGATCGAGTCGATCCAGTCCAGATACGGCCGTTGGACCGGGCCCTGAATGCTGCCGATCTCGAGCGTCAGACGCATTCCCCCACGGGCGACCGGCTCTTCTACCAGCTGACGAGCCATCTCCTGGCTGACGAAGACGAGTGCGTCGAGGGCGACCGGTACCTGTTCGGTGACGGCCTGCACGCCATTCATGGCCAACTGATGCTGCGCTTCGATCACCGCGTGCGCCAGCTCCTCCTTGGACGCGAAATGGAAATACATTGCGCCCTTGGTCACCCCGGCATGGGCGAGGATGGTCGACAGACTCGAGGTTCCGTAACCGAACTTCTCGAAGCTGATCGCAGCGCCCAGCAGGACGGCTTGGCGGGTGTTCTCAGCACGCTGCTGCATTATTACCGACCCATCCGCCTACTCGTTCGCTCGCGCTCGGCGTTCTCCACGTGTAGTGCACCGGTCAACCATATCCGCTTCGACGTAGGTTGTTCGAACGACATTGCCCGACGCCGCCCGAGGTCAGGCGTGGTCCGACCTGTACAGGGCCGCCTGAGGTAAGTCAGCTGTGTTGCCGGACGGCCAATGCAGGGGATCGTCACCGAGCCCTTTCAGCTGCACCATCTGCTCTCGGCACCAGGGCGACACATCGCCACCGTCGTCGACGAATCGAACGAAGTCTTGCCACGGATACCAGTCCGCCCGTGAGACCTCTGCCGGATTCGAATTCGGGTCCGGACCGTCGTAGACAACACCGAACACCGGACAGAGCTCGTTCTCGACAATGCCGTCCGTCATGACCGCTCGGTAGCGGAATTCGGGGAGCAACAACCGGATTCCGGACACCTTTATGCCGAGCTCTTGCTCGAGCCTGCGGACGACGGCAACTCCGAGATCTTCCCCGGGCGACGGGTGACCACAGCAACTGTTCGTCGTCACCGAAGGCCATGTCTTCTTGTCGTCGGCTCGCTGTGTGATCAGAACTTCGTTGCGAGAGTTGAAGACATAGCAGGAGAACGCGAGATGCAGTGGCGTGCGTCTTGTGTGAACAGTCGCCTTCGGCTGCGTTCCGACGGCCGATCCGCCCTCGTCGACCAGAACGACGTGTTCGGTGACCAGAGATGGTGTCGTTGGCATGAGCTCCATGTTTCCAGACTCGGCGAAACCCGTCACACCGTTGGGCGCAGCGCATCGAACAGAAGGGTGGATGACCAGCCGTCGAGTCCCGCGAGAAGTTGAGATGTTTGTAGTGAGCGCTGTGGTGGGTAGTTCGGCAACCGGTGGCGACCCGAATGTCCGAGCCGCCGCCGGCATGTTCGGAGGAATTGAGACCACAGCTCCTCCGGATGTGCCTCTCGGCGCGGCAGCTAGCCCGCGCCATCGTCACTCGACCGATCGTGCCCGCAACCGATGGCCTGCTGCCAGTCGAACTTCGAATCGCAACCGTCGGTTTATGAACCCGTTACTCGAACGCAGCCGAATCGTGATGGACGACGGAGCTACTGCACTGCGACCATGTCAGCGATTGCGCGCACGTCTTCGGCAGCCAGCGGATGCGTACCGATCATGACCTGCCGTCTGAGTAAGCCGTCGACGGACATCGCGAACAACTCGGCTGCCGCAGTGCTCGGCGGCGCACCCGCCGCAGCCCGTCCATCCCGCACCAGCTGCACGAACGCCGCTAGCTGAACGTCGAACGCATCCCGCAGCTCAGGATGCGTCAGAGACTCCCCCTGCAGATGATGCCTCGCGATCACTCTCGCTCGGTTGGCCTCGGAACACATGTCCGTGACGAACCCGACGACGGCATCGACCACGGCTCGGTGCGACCATTCCTCGAGCGAGAAGTGCTTCGTCGCGGTGTCCATGTCCCTGAGGAACACCTCCCGCAGAGCCATGGTCAGCAACTGCGTCCGACTGGGGGCGTGATAATTCACCGCACCCGGCTTCAACCCGGCGGCCGCGTCGACCGCACGGTGCGTCAGTCCACGCGATCCCTTTTCGGCGAGCACCGTGACCGCAGCCGCGGCCAGCTCGTCCTTTCGGGTCCGCTCCATGTTCCGACCATACGACACCCCCGACTCCCCTGCTGCGAAAACGGCGCTCGTCGACCGCGAGGCTCGAGCCTGCGGTCGTGGCAAATACCAAAGAGCACAGCCAATTTCGCAGTGCGACATTTCGGGCTATGAGCAGCATCACGCTTCGAACGACGCAACCTTGGGCATATCCTTACCCAAGGTAACGAATTTACGCCGACGACGGAGGGGATTCGCGTATGACATCCACCATGGACACCAGGCTCGAACATCGATTCGCCGAACTGCATCGCATCGACGAACAATTTCGCGCAGCAGAACCGAATCCACGCGTAGCCGATACTGCGCGAGCCCTCCGACCGAATCTGACCCGAATCGTGTCGGAAATCATGGACCGATACGCCGACCGGCCTGCGCTCGGCTTCCGCGGCCGGGAGACCGTGACCACGGACGGCCGAACAGAATCTCAACTGCTTTCGCGGATGGATACAGTCACGTACGCGGAAGCCTGGGACCGAGCAGGCGCAGTGGCTGCAGCACTTGCCGACGGCGAAAATCGGATAGAGCCAGGCGATTTCATTGCCACACTCGGATTCGCCGGCGTCGACTACGTCGTGACCGAGCTGGCAACCGTGCGCCTGGGTGCAGTCGCCGTGCCACTCCAGGCCGGAGCCACCGCGCACCGCCTCGTCGACATCGTGTCCGAGGCCGAACCGAAGCTCATCGCCGCCGACTCGGAGAATCTGGCAGTGGCGGTCGACGTGGCGCAGCATTGCCCGTCTGTACGCATGATCCTCGTACTCGATCACGATGCCCGCACAGATGCCGACCGCGATCGCCTCACAGCTGCACAGACATTCGACGTTCACGTCGAACCGATCGCCGACGCGATTGCGCGCGGCCAAAAGCACTCGACATATCCTCTGGTCGAATCCCACGACCCCGAACGGCTCGCGACGCTCATCTACACATCCGGAAGCACCGGAACCCCAAAGGGTGCAATTCACACCGAGCGAATCGTGTCGGGAACGTGGACAGGTGCCTGGCACAGCACTGGCTCGTCCGACGACACCGGCCCCGGCTTCCCGGTCGTCACCCTCGACTACTTGCCGATGAGCCATCTTGCCGGACGCGGGCTGGTGTTCTCGACGTTGGCAGCGGGTGGAACGGTGAACTTCACTGCTGCCAGCGACCTTTCGACTCTGTTCGAGGATTTTTCCCTCACCCGCCCTACGCTTGCGTTGTTGGTGCCACGCGTGTGCGAGATGATCCGCCACACCGCCCTTGCCGAGATCGACCGACGCATCGACGCCGGCGCAGACCCAGACTCCGTTCGCGAGACCGTTCTGACCGAGTTCCGTGACCACACGTTCGGCGGTCGCATACTCGCCGCGGTCGTCGGGACTGCTCCGATCGCCGCAGAGGTCAAGAACTTCGTCGCCGAACTCCTGGACACACAGGTCCAGGACAACTACGGGTCGACCGAGGCCGGAATGGTGTTGCAGGACGGCGTCGTCAGGCGTCCGCCCGTGATCGACTACAAGCTCGACGACGTTCCCGAGCTCGGATACTTCGGTACCGACACACCTCACCCCCGCGGCGAGCTGCTGCTCCTGACCGAGTCCATTACGCCCGGATACTACAAGCGCCCGGACGTCACGGCGGAGATGTTCGATGCCGAGGGCTACTACCGAACCGGCGACATCGTCGCCGAGCTCGCGCCCGACCGGCTCGCATACGTGGACCGTCGAAAGAACGTCCTCAAGCTGGCACAGGGCGAGTTCGTTGCGCTTGCTCGCCTGGAAGCACTGTTCGGAGCCAGCGAGCTCGTCGACCAGATCTTCCTGTACGGCAACAGCGAGCGATCCTACCTCCTCGCTGTCGTCGTCCCTGCCGCCGGCGCGCACGAGCGGGGCGCGGTCACGGCGTCGCTCAACAGGATCGCTCGTGAGCAGGGGTTGAATTCCTACGAGATCCCCCGTGAGGTGATCGTCGAACACGAGGCGTTCACGCAGGAGAACGGGCTACTCTCGGGTGCAGGAAAACAACTGCGCCCCAAGTTGGTAGAGAAGTACGCCTCGGTTCTCGAGTCCCGTTACACCGAACTCGAGCTGTCGCAGACCGACCGCCTTCGTGAACTTCGGAGGCTGGGCCCGGACGCACCGATACTCGCCACGGTCGGCGACGCCGCGCAGGCACTACTGGGATGCGCGAGTACCGAGGTACGTCCCCATGCCCGGTTTGCCGACCTCGGTGGCGATTCCCTGTCCGCGCTGACGTTCTCGGATCTGCTGCGGGACATCTTCGAAGTGGAAGTTCCAGTAGGGGTCGTCACCGGTCCGTCCACCGACCTGAGCGCGCTTGCCGACTACATCGCGTCGCGGTCGGGTTCGAACGGCGACACCATCACTTTCGAGTCGGTACACGGCAAGGCGGCTACGCGCGTGCACGCATCGGATCTCGAGCTCGGTGCTTTCCTCGACGCCGATGCACTCGATGCTGCGGCATCGGCCGAGTTGCCACGTACGGATACCCGCACTGTGCTGTTGACCGGTGCCAACGGCTATCTCGGACGCTTCCTGTGCCTGGAATGGTTGCAGCGGATGTCCGACGTCGGCGGGACCGTCGTATGCCTGGTGCGCGGGCGCAACGCTTCGGACGCACGGGCGCGGCTCGATGCGGCGTTCGATTCGGGTGACCCAACCTTGTCCGCTCGGTACCAGCAACTTGCCGACGCTGCGTTGCAGGTCGTCGCCGGCGACATCGGCGAGACTCGGCTCGGACTCGACGAACGGACGTGGGACTCGCTGGCTCGACGCATCGACCGGATCGTCCATCCAGCCGCACTCGTCAATCATGCTCTCCCATACCAGCACATGTTCGGCCCCAACGTCGTCGGCACTGCCGAGATCGTTCGACTCGCCACGACCGATCATCTCAAGCCGGTGACCTACCCGTCCACGGTTGCGGTCGCAGCGGGCGTCGAGAACTTCGTCGAGAACGGTGACATCCGCGTCGAGAGCCCGTCGAGAAGCGTCGACGAATCGTACGCAAACGGGTACGGAACATCCAAATGGGCAGGTGAAGTTCTGTTGCGCAACGCTTTCGAGAACTTCGGGCTGCCGGTAGCCGTCTTCCGATCGGACATGATCCTCGCGCACAGCGCCTATACGGGCCAGCTCAACGTCCCAGATGTGTTCACCCGATTGATGCTGTCCGTCGCCGCGACGGGATTGGCACCCCGTAGCTTCTACCGCACCGACACTGGGGCTCCGCTCGACGAAGCCGGGCGTCCGCGCGCTCACTACGACGGACTGCCCGCCGATTTCAGCGCAGCAGCGATCACGGCGCTGGGCGGTGCCGCTGTCGACGGCTATACCACGTACGACGTGCTCAACCCGCACGACGACGGCATCTCCCTCGACACGTTCGTCGACTGGATGATCGAGTCCGGCCGTCGTATCGAACGGGTCGAGAACTACGACGAGTGGTTCACCCGGTTCTCGGCCGCGATCGACGAGCTGCCCGAAACGCAGAGGTCACGTTCGCTACTGCCACTACTGCACGCATACGCGCAGCCGGAGGTACCTGCAGCAGGTGCACATCTTCCTGCGGACGTGTTCCGCGGCGCCGTCGTCGAGCGGGGCGACGACATTCCGCATCTCGACCGCGCACTCATCGAGAAGTACCTGAGCGACCTCGAACAGCTGGGCCTGCTCCCACCGGACTGACTCCTGTCCCCCGTGCCGAGGGGCGGCTACACCTTGCGGGCGAGCACGCGCGGTAGCCGCCTTTTCGGGCCGGGAGGATTGTTCGCGAGGTCCTGCAGCAACGCGTCCACCGTCTCCTCGGCATCGACTTTGTTGTCGCCTATGCCTCCGGTGGCGCCGCGCTTGGCCCATCCGACGACGTACCGTCCGTTCACGGTGGTTCCGTCCTCATCGGTCATGCGTCCCCCGACATTGCGAATCGCACCGCGCTCGACATCGAAAGGTAGTCCGGGGGAAGGAGTTCCGCGATAGCCGATAGCAAGCAGAACGAGATCGGACGCGACCGTCGTTGCGCCGGCGAAGTCGACCGACTCGACCCGATCTGTGCCGTTCACTCGCACAGGCGCACGACCGAAGGCGAAGACAATCCGACGCTTGGTTGTCGGAATCGCGCCCTCGTAATTCACCACACCCTGTAGAGCGGACGCAGGTGCCGAGATCGGCAGATCATCGATGACGGACAGGGCTTCCGGTTGGCCACTCACTGCCACCTCGACGCTGCGCCGGGACACGAGTGCTTGGCATTCGGAGCGCGTGAATGCCGCAAACTCCGGCCCCCGCCTGGCCGCGACAACAACTTCCTTCACGGTGCTGCGACGTAGCGCTGCGAGAGCGTGCGACGAAATATCCGTGCCGACGAGGTCTTCGGGATCTGCCGTGAGAATCCGGGCCGCGTCGAGTGCGACATTTCCGTTGCCGATGATCGTAACTCGCTCGATGCCGTCGAGATCGATTGCGTCTGTACGCACACCTGGATGGCCGGTGTACCACCCGACCAACGTTCGTGCGCTGACCGAGCCTGGAAGGTCGATTCCCGGGATGTCCAGCGGCCGATCACTGTCTGCGCCGACCGCATACACGACAGCGTCGTACCTGCGATGCACTTCCTCGTGCGTGATGTCGACGCCGACTTCGACACCCAGCTTCATCGTGACCCGTGGGTGAACGAACAGGCTTCGGAAGTGCTCACTGATCTGCCGTGTACCGATATGGTCCGGCGCGACGCCGAATCGGGCGAGACCGCCCGCGACATCGAGTTTGTCGTAGAACGTAATTCGGCTGGTCGGAACTCGCAGAAGCGCCTGTGCCGTGTAGCTCGCGGACGGCCCCGTTCCAACGATCGCCACATCGAACCGAGCGAAGTCGTTGACCGCGGCGGGCGGGAACTTAGGCGGATCCCACTGCGCGAGGGCCGGCTTGTTCTGGTAATACTCGGCATTGATGTCGGCATAGATCGCTTGATCATCGGTCAATCTCGACACCCGAGTGATCGCGTCCACCGGGCAGGCGTCCGCGCACGCGCCGCAATCGATACAACTACGGGGATCGATGTACAAGAGGTCGGTCTTGCCGAAATCCGCCTCCCCCGGCGTCGGGTGGATGCAGTTGACCGGGCAAACCGACAAGCACGATGCGTCGTTGCAACAGTTCTGAGTTATCGCGAAAGCCACGTTGGATCCTCGTAATCGGCTCTGACAGTGGTGATCACAACGAGTCCGATCACAGCATGTGCAGGCGCTTGTAGATCGCCTCGGCCGGCTTGGTGACAAGCCCGCAGTCGTGCAGGAATGCCATGAGGTGCTCGCTGCTGGTCCGCATCATCATGTGGTGGTGAGCGTTGTTCTTCGCCTCGCGGACCGCGCGGTCGGTGTCCAGCCCTGCGGCCGCGTACACACCCTTGTTGACCATGTTCGAGACGATGATGCGTGCCGCTATCGCAACCACGAGTGCGCTCGTCTTGCGCCGCGCGACACCCTTGCCTTCGATCCGTTCCCGCATCTGCTGCCGCGCGAATGTCATATGACGGGACTCCTCGACGACGTGGATCTTGCTCGTCGTGCGCACCAACGGAAGCACGTCCTCGCCGCGCATCCAGTCGCGCTGCATCACGTCGAGAACCTCTTCCGCGACGAGAATTCCGCCGTACGCTGCCTCGGCCGATGCGAGGGCCTTGAACCCGCGGCCGAGCTCGATGCTCATCCGACGCGGCAGATAGGCCTTGATTCCCATCTTGGTGCACGCGCGAGCGAACATGATCGAGTGCCTGCACTCGTCGGCGATCTCAGTGAGGGCGAACTGGAAGTCCGAATCCGACGAATCCTTGCAGTACTGATCTCGTAGGACCATCTGCTGAAGAATCATCTCGAACCAAATGCCGGTACTCATGATCGAGCACACCTCATGACGAGTCAGCAGAATGCGCTGGTCCTCCGACATTTCGTTCCACAGATCCGTGCCGTACAGCGTGCTCCACTGAGGATTCAGACCGTAGAGTTTCGGGTCGAGTTCCTCTTCCCACGCCACGTCTTCAGCTGGGTCATATGAAAGCTGTGCAGCCGAATCGAGCAATCGGAGCGAGACATCCTCGGCATCGAGAACGCCGGTCCCTGTTGCAGATGTGCTGGTCATGGGTGCATCCATCCTTCCATCGACAGTGAAGCCGCATATGTGTTACCCACTTTACCAGTTACTTCTAGTTGCAGTCACTTATTCGGAACGAGGCACCGCGTTGGCGTACCTTTCGATGTGGTCGAGCCACGCGGTTCGACCACGCAACCATGGTCTACGACGGCGCACCGATCTTCGATCACTTCAAGATGGTCTCCCCCGACACACTGATGGGCATCATGAACGGCAAGTCCGCCCTGGTTCTCGACGGCGGTCATCACTACTACTTCGCCCTCGAACGCGAGTAACGACACGCCATCATGTAGAGGCTGGGGTGCGGTCGTGTCCGAGACCGTACAGGGTCGCGTTGACAGTGTCGACGGCGACGACGATAGCCGAGATCGCCTCCGCCTCCGAACCTGCGCCGTCGAGGTCGGCGCGCACGACATCATTCAGCCGCATGGCCTCGGGAAGGCGAAGGTTCATCATCTGCGCGTACGGGCTGTGGTGACGGGCGGGGTCGTACCCAAGTTCGTCGAGAGCATCCGCGACTGCCTCGAGAAGATCGGCAACGTCCGCGCGAAGTCCTTCCTGACACGCGTCCGCCTTGTGCGAGAGTGCCTCGACCCCCACTACGACTGCTGCAAGTGAGATCAGGGTGCGATCCAATGCGATGGCGACCGGGCGATAGATCCGTTCCCCGCCGACCCTGCTCCATCGCGTTCGCCTGATGTTTCCGCGCAGACTGTCCTTGCCTCGATCGAGCGCTGCGGTAACTCCGGTAGCCTTCAACAGCGCCCACAGATCAGTTCGAAGTTCCCCCTGCACGTGCTTTCCGTCCTTGACCGCACGAGCCAGATCTCGCAGAAGCTGGGCCTGCCCCCGCGACCGCTCGACGACGAGATCCCTCGCTTCCGACAGAAACTCCGGTGGCAGAACGAGTGCGTTGACACACACCCCGACGAGCGCGCCGAGGGCGACGTCGGCAATACGGAACATCACCATGGTCTCGTCCATCGCGCTTCCATAGAGGAGAACCAGCAGGGCAGTGATCGCGACCCACATCCCGTCGGGCGCGAAGATACGCAATCGTCCGACAGCCGTTCCGATTGCCACCGAGGCGGCAAGGGCGGCCACCGGCGGCAGCGTTACGACCGTGGCCGCAGCCACGGTGACCCCCGCCACGACGACTCCGACCTGCCGCAAGGCCGCTGTGCCCGACGCACGTACTGTCACCCCGATCATGAAGAGGGCCGTGTACGGCGCGAGAAAGCTCTGCGGACTTTCGATCACGCGATCGGACAGCCACCACGCCACCAGAGCCGCGATGGTCGACTTGGCGGCGGCCACCAACCAAGGACCGCCGATCTTGCGCACAACTGAGCTACCCCGCATGACGATGAACTACCCTCACGCTGGAGTGGCAAACCCGTGCACAGTCACTGCCTGTTCGCGATCGATGTGTGAAGTAGCAACCTTCGGGTATCGCACTCATCAGCAGAAATCGGTGCAGCCAAAGCCGTTTCGTCTGCGCTACCCTCCCGTGTCAACGCACGAGTCGCGACGCGTGCGCTGACAGGTTCTCGAAAGGCTCCCGATGACGACAAGAAGTACCGTTGTTCGCGATCTCCATGACGTTGGCGGCGCGGGAAGGTTCGGCAGTTCACTGATGGGCGCGATCGGCTTCGCGGCGCGCGCTCACTGACGTGCTCCGCCGGAGTACGGACCCGACATCACCACTCGGGCAGAGGGAATATTTCACCAGGTGGTCGGAACTGCACAGCAATGTCGATCCGATATCCACACGGTTTCTTGCGCCATGGCTCCGGTCGATGTATGCGCTGGGTCGGCCACTCGTCGAACGCGGGATATCACCCAACACAGTGACGTCGTTGGGCGTTGCGTTGGCCGTGTCCACCATCGCGGCGTCGGCTGCAGGTTCGCGGTGGCCGTTGCTCGCCGGTGTCGTCATCCTGATATCGGCGGTATCGGACGGTGTGGACGGCGCCGTTGCCGTCATCGGCCAGTCCGAAAGCCGTTGGGGCTACGTATTGGACACGGTTGCGGACCGGTGCAGCGAATTGTGCTTTCTCGCATGTGCATACGTTCTCGGCGCACCCCCGGCGCTGGTGGTTGCGATAGCCACACTGACACTGCTTCAGGAGTCCGCGCGTGCCCGGGCCGTCGGCGCCGGACTGGACGACATCGGCATTCTGACGGTATGGGAGCGGCCATCACGGGTGGTGACGGCATTGGTGGTCACGATCGGCTGCGGGCTGGCCCCGGGCGCAACGGATCTCGTCACACTGATGTCGAGTCTTGTCGGTGTGAGCCTGGCGCTCATCGGTTTCGTTCAACTGATGGTCGTTCTGCGTCGCCGATTGCACTGACCTGATCGTAGGAATAGATCACCACCCATCCGATCAGCACCAAAACATGCAGAAGGAACATCCACAACGCGACTGCGATACCGCCGCCGATGACATCGAGGCCACCGAAGGGAGCTCCCAGGTCGACCGGTATCGCCAGGAACAGCACGAACCCCTGCACGAAGCCCGCGATGAACGACGAGGCCACCAAAGACCCGACGATCAAGACCCGCCATCGAATTCGGTGCGGTGCGATAACGCCGTATACCCATCCCAGCGGTACTGCGAGCACCAGCCACAGGCACTGAAATCCAAGCCAGACTCGCAGAGTGAGCGCCCCAGCACCTCCATCGGTCGTGAACTGTTTCAAGCCTGCCGAGACTGCTAGGAGCACCGACAGCAGCACCGGCGCCAACAGCACGAAGGGCAGCACCAGCACACGACCACGCCAGCCCATGAACCGTTCTGTCGCCGGAGTGAACTGCGTCAGCGCGCGACGCAGACCCTCTCCATAGAATGAGGCGGGGAACAGTGCGACGACGATTCCCAACGGACCCAAGCCAACTCCGGCCTGCACGAGTGCGGACAGCGCCGCGCGAGCACCGAGAGTGTCCGGTAACAGCAGTGCCATGTCCTCGAATCGATCGACGACCCACTCCCTCGAGATCAACGCGCTGGTTGCTCTCGTGGTCAGCAAGAGCAGCGGGACGATCGCGATCGCGGCGTAGAACGTCAATCCGCCGGCGACGATCGCCATGTCCTGACGCCCCAGATCGACTCTCGCCACCCGCGCGGCGACGATCAGGCGCGCGGCGATCGCCCTCGCTCCGGGCGGAGCACTACGAAGGACGTCGACCATGGTGCCTGCATGTCCGCAACGTCGGTGCACGAAACGTCCACAGCCACCGACGATCAGACCGGTAGGTCGGTTCAGCGCGAGGTTTGCACGTTCGATTCGAAGTATGTCGGGGCTATGCTGGCTTCAGTCCTATCCGCTGAGACCCGAGGCAATCGACATATGAGCGTGATACTGCGCCGCACGAGTGCAGAACCGCATCGCTTCGTGTCTCGGTTCGACACGCGTACCGCGATGGTGATCGTGAGCGCATCGGGCGCCCTCCCGCTGCTGGGCATCGCGATGATCTCCCCCACATTTCTCAAACCCGGCGCTCTCCCCCTGTTGTCCGCAATCGTCGCATTCACGGCAGTCACCGTCTTGTCCGCAATCAAGATCGGCCGCCTGACCGATGCGCAGTTCGCCGTTCTCGGATCGGGTGGCATGATCGGCGTCGCGGTCTCGGCCTACCTGATCGCGGATCCGTCCGGAACTAGAGCGGTCACCTCGATGCTCGCCGTGGTGCCTGCTATCGCGGCCTCCGGATCACCGCCACGCGTAACTGCCGGACTCACGACGGCGTCGGTGCTACTGGCTACCTGGCTCTCGATCATCACGCTGTCCGATTCCGGTCTTGCAGTGACGTTCGTCGCCGTCGGTGCAGCAGTGACTGCAGTTCTCGTCCCGGTCATCTTGATCGCGGCGTTGCGACGGTCCCTGCTCGCGGTAAACGGTCGCCTCAGCGTGCTGGCCAACACCGATCCCCTGACCCGGCTGCTGAACCGTCGCGGGATGCTGTCCCAGGTCGAAGCGCTCCTGGACAAGGCTTGCATGAGCCGGGGCCAGCTATGGGCCTACGTTGTCGACATAGACCACTTCAAGGCGGTCAACGACAGCCTCGGTCACGCGGCAGGCGACCGAGTTCTGGTGACTATCGCCGATGCACTCAGGCACGCCACCGACCGGACCGGTTCGCAGGAAGCCATCGTCTCCAGGATCGGAGGGGAGGAGTTTCTGATCCTGACCGAACTGCAACCGAGGACCCCACTCGAAACCGCGATTCTCGAGCGCGTCAGGTCGGAATGCGACGTCACGGTCAGTGTCGGTTCAGTAACTGTCGACGTCCGGGCGTCGCTCGACCCGCGACTGAGCTTCGGCACTGCTGGTGAGAGTCCGCACGTAGAGCACGTCATCGACACGATCATGCATGCTGCCGACAACGCTCTCTACGATGCGAAGACAAGCGGGCGGGACAGAGCATCCCACGCCGGTGCCGTCCTGGTGACGTGGGAAGCGCACACTCCCGAGGAACGCGGCGAGCTGGCCGCGGAGGTCGTGCGACGCGCAATGCCGTGAGCGGGCGTCACGCCACCGCCGCGGACACAGCACGTCCACACAGAGCCTGCGCGTCGGCCACCATCGCCTCCCAGACCGCAGGTTGTGCCTCACGCGCAAACGTCTCACGGTCCCACCACATCAGTCGCGTTCGGTACTGATCACTGGGATACGCGGCCGCAGGAACGTTCACGTCGATGCGTCCGCCGGACGATTCCCACTGCCGGAGTACGTGGTCTGCGGCACTGGCGAACAGGTACCGGCTACCGGTCAACTCGATTGTCGGCAGAGCTGTCCTGGCGAGCATTCCCGAGACCTCCCTCCCCGGACTTCCTTTGCCCACCCATGCGCTCTTCATCTCGACGATTCCGTGCGGAAGTCTCGACCGCAGTTGCCCGGCAACCACGTCGAGACCGGGCGAGTGCTCCCATTCCGTGAGCACGTGGGATTGCTCGATCACGGTGTACGGCCCCTGGGCGCGGACCCCGCCGAGCATCTCGCCTGCACGGTCGAGAACCACGTAGAACAGCGTGGTGGTCGCCCCGGACGCCACTTCGTCGATGTCGAGGGCCCGGGTCACCCCGTGGCGAGAGTAGGACGCCCAGGCGCCGTCGACATAGCGATCCCACAGCTCGGGTGCAGCCGCCGGGGTAGCCGCAACGAGTGACATCTCGCCGTCGGCGGACACACTCGTTCGCGGTCCGAACGACTGGCCGAGAACGCCGTTGCGTACTCCCCGCCCAGGCCTGTTCGTTCGGACATCTCGGCCTTTGCGGAGAAGGGTCGACGGGAATCTGGGACTTGCCGCGTGTACAACCACATTCTGCTCCTTGGTGAAAGTCCGGGGTTCCGACTGGAACCGGTCGAGGACTACTGCCGTACGGCAGTAGTCACATTCTTCCCGCTAGCGTCGAGATTTTTCCCGGCTAGACACCCTTGGAGGCCCCACGCGTAGGCAAAACTGATGAGATAGCACACAGCCGAACTGGTATGTACCCAGAATCCGCTCGCCAAATCTGTGGCAGTTCACGAGCATGTTCGTACGTGCACCGGTGCGAGAAACTGTATTCGTCGACTACTTTGACGGCAGCAGGCCTAACCAGCGCCGCAACGAACGTACAGAGGATGAACTTCGATGGTTGTGCCAGAGCATCGCGTATTCGATCCAGCCAGCAGCGACGACCGCTCGATATACGACCGATTGGTCGAACTCGGTGGAGTGCACGTGTTCGACACGACGGCAACTCAGTTGCATTCGCTTCGAGCGCTTCTACCGACCCCGCCCGAGGACGTACTAGGAGAGGAAGTTCGCTGGGTTCACTACCCCTGGCGCCGCTCGCTGGTGCGTGTCCTCGGTCCCCGGGGATTTCGACTTCTGAGGCTCGACCGGAACAGAAACAAGATCACTGCGGCAGAGCAGGACGACATGGCCCGGCTCTGCGTCGGTGTCGTCGGCCTCAGCGTCGGGCACGCGGTCGCACACACACTGGCTATCGAAGGGTTGTGCGGCGAGCTACGTCTCGCGGATTTCGACGACCTGGACCTGTCGAATCTCAATCGCGTCCCCGCCTCGCTCTTCGATCTCGATATCAACAAAACCGTCGTAGCAGCGCGCCGAATTGCCGAACTCGATCCGTACATGTCCGTGGTGCCGTATCCCGATGGACTGGTGGAGAGCACTTTCGAGTCGTTCATGGATGGCCTCGACATCGTCATCGACGAATGCGATTCCCTCGACACGAAATTGGTGCTCCGCGAACACGCACGCAGACGCGGGATTCCAGTGGTGATGGAAACCAGCGACGGCGGGATTCTCGACGTCGAACGTTTCGATCTGGAACCCGAGCGCCCTTTGCTACACGGTTTACTCGGCGACCTGGACGCGTCCGCCCTGAAGAACATCACCCCCGAACAGAAGGCTCCTCTCGCTGCCCGAATACTCGACCCGTCGAAATTGACTCCGCGCATGCTCGCATCGGTTCCCGAGATCGGGCGAACTCTGTCCACGTGGCCTCAACTCGGCAGCGATGTCGCACTCGGTGGGGCATCTGTCGCTGCCGTCGTCCGTGCGTTCGGAATCGGTACGCCACCGCCGTCCGGCCGGATTCGAATCAATCTCGACGCCCATCTCGCAGCGATCAGCGAAGTCGAGCCGACGGCGAGTGGTGAATCGATCAGCCCTGCCAACCAACCGCGGTGAACGGTGCCTCGGTCGTGATGCGACCGACGATGCCTGCGTGCGCGAAGTCCTTCGCCGACTTCACTGCGTCGGCTACGGACGTCCCTTGCGCCAGTTCCGCTGTGAGAGCTGCGGCAAAGATGCATCCAGCACCGGACACCCTCTCGTTGCCGATCTTCGGAGCGCGCAGAACCGTGACGTCGTCGCCGTCGAAGAACACGTCCACAGCGTCGTCGCCTCGTAGTCCGGCGCCGCCCTTCACCACGACGTAGCGAGGGCCGAGATCGGCGATCCTACGTGCCGCCTCGGCAAGGTCATCGACAGTGTCGAGCGCATCCATGCCGGCGAGCGTCTGCGCCTCGAACAGATTGGGCGTGATGACGGTGGCAAGGGGAAGGATCTCGCTGCGAAGCGCGTTGTCGGTGTCCAGCGCAGCGCCGGGTTCTTGCCCTTTGCAGATCAACACCGGGTCGACGACGACGTGTCGCCATTGCTGCTGCCTGAGTGAACCTGCAACGGTGCTGACGGTTTCGGGGGTACCCAACATGCCGATCTTGACGACGTCGAGCGCGTGCGCCGACGTCGCTGCCTCGATCTGGTCGGCGATCACAGATCCGGAGATGGGCACGAAGCGATGACCCCACCCAGCCTTGGGATCGAACGACACGATGCAGGTGATAGTCGCGACGCCGTAGACCCCGAGCTTCTCGAAGGTCTTGAGGTCGGCCTGCACACCCGCCCCACCAGTGGCTTCGGAACCTGCGATGACGTACGCGATCTTCGACATGCGCCCATTATTGCCGAGTGCGAGCCGACGACTCGAATCGGACGCGGACGGATCGGCAGAGAGGGCATCATGTCCGTTTCGTTACAACGTCGTCATCGGTGTAGTCGTCGCGGCGGTCGGGTTCTTCGTCACCAAGAAGATCAGAGCCGGCGTCTAGGGCGAGCCGAACCGCAGCAGCACCTTGCTCGACCGGGACGCGTCTCGTGCCAGCGCGAATGCGTCGAGCGCGTCCGCAGCAGCAAATTCACCCGTGATCACCGCGGACACGTCGAGGGTCCCGTCCGCGAGTGCTTCGACGACCGAGTCGATTTCGTCGTTGAACCGGAACGATCCGACCAGTTCCAGCTCGCGCGTGATCGCGAGTGAGATGGGGACCGGCTGATCACCGGTAGGAAGCAGACCCACCATCACCAGCCGGCCGCCGCGCGTCGTTCCGGCGATGGCCGACGCCAATCCCCGGTGGTTGCCCGAACATTCGAACGTCACATCGGCGTCGACGTCAGCAATCGCGTCTGTGTTGCGCGCATCGATGGTCCGCGTGGCCCCGAGTGCCCGCGCAATCTCGAGCGAATAGTCCTCGAGATCCACCGCAACTATCTCCGACGCTCCGTTTCGCTTGGCCACCGCGACCGTCAGCGCCCCGATCGGTCCAGTGCCGACGACAAGTACCGTCTTGCCTGCCACATCACCGGCGCGCGCAACCGCGTGCCAGGCCACGCTGGCCGGTTCGGCGAGTGACGCGACCCGAAGGTCGAGGCTGTCGGGCACAAGGCGGAGCATCCGAGTCGGGATGGCCACGTGTTCGACGAAAAGCCCGTCGTTGTGTGGAATCTGCGCGGCGCTGCCCATGTAACGGCAACCGGGAGACAGATTGGGACGGTCCACCGGATACCGCACGTTTCCGGGTGCAGGCGTCGCAGGATGGACGGTCACCTGCGTGCCGGCCGCGGGACCACTTCCATCGGCCGCCGCCACCGTGACAACCCCCGAAGCCTCGTGGCCCAGACGCATGGGCGCCTTCAGGATCGACTCGCCCGCGGCGCCGTGCTGCCAATAGTGCAGATCCGATCCACAGATTCCGCCGTACGCGATGCTTACGAGCGCTTCGTTCTCGGCCGCAGCCGCAACGGCTACATCCTCCACGCGGATGTCGTCGGCGCCGTGTGCGACGACGGCAATGGCGGTGGTGGGGAGGGACATCGTCGTTCCGTTCTGTTGTGAAATCATCGTGTCACCGCTTCCTCGGCGGTGAGCATGGCCAACTCTTCCCGTTTGGGCATTCCTTCCCAGTCACCGGCAACCGTGCAGGCGAACGCGCCGACCTGCGCGCCGATTGCAAGACGCTGCTGCGGCGGCGAACCCGCACGCCATTCTGCGAGGTAGCCTGCGACGAAACCGTCCCCGGCACCGACCGAATCGACGACGGTGACGGGCACGGCGGGCGCCTGGTACAACTCGCCGTCGACGAGGGCGAGCGCACCTCGCTCACCCAGCTTTATCACCGCCTCCGCCGGGCCCATGCCGCATATCCTGCGAGCCATCTCGGTCGGCGTTCCGTCTTCGACCGCAATGGCAGCTTCGTCGGTGCCGGCGAAGACGACGTCCGACTGCTCGATGATCCGTCGGTACACCGGAGTTGCTTGCGCTCTCGACCACAGCGCCTGTCGATAGTTGAGATCGAACGACACTGTCACTCCGTCGACCCCTGCCAATTCGACATAGTGCAGAGTCGCTTTCAGAGCCGAGTCGGACAGCGCCGGAGTAATTCCGGTGACGTGAAGGTGAGACGTATTCGCCCACACCGCTTCCGGAATGTCGCCGATCTCGAAGCGAGACCCGGCACTCCCTGCCCGGTAGTACCAGACCCGCGCAGCGGTCGAGGTTCGCCTCTCCTTGACCATGAGGCCGGTCGGAGCCTCGGCGTCACGGACAAGATGCACGTCGAGCCTCTCGGCATGCAGTTCCCGTTCGACGCGGTCACCGAGACTGTCCGAGCCGACTCTGCCCACCCAGGAAACCTCGACGCCCAAGCGACGCAACGCTATTGCGAAGTTCGATTCCGAACCGCCGATGCCCAGTTCCATCGTCGCTGTGTGAGCCAGCGGCCCGGTGCCGACCGCACCGACGAGCGCCATGGTCTCGCCGAAGGTGAGTACGGTCATTGCGCTGATCTCCCCTTGTTCACGGCGTCGACGAACTGGGCACACCTATCGGCGAGGGCACCGAGATCGCCTCCGCGCAATGCGTCACCCAGCAATGGGCCACCGACGCTCACGGACTTCGCACCCGCGCGTATCCACGCCTGTGCTTCGGCCAGGCCGACTCCTCCGGATGGGACCACCTCGATGTCGGGAAACGGTCCACGTAGATGTGCGAGGTAATCGGGTCCGAACAGCGACGCGGGGAAGATCTTCACGGCGGTCGCGCCTGCGTTCCATCCGCTCCACAACTCAGTTGGCGTCAGGCCACCGGGATAGATCGGAATCCGCGCCTCGACAGCAGCTGCGATGATGTCGGGATCGGTTGTAGGAGTGACGATGAAATCCACTTCGAGTGCATCCGCTCGCCACACCTGTTCCGCGGCCGTCACCGTACCGAGACCGATCCGTGCGCCCTCTGGTGCTTCGGCGCGGACGCGCTCGAACTGCTCGAGAGTGCCCGGTGTACTCATCGTCAGCTCGATGCCGCCGATTCCGTTGTCTGCGAGGGTTCGAACGACCGGGCCGTACGCCGATGCATCCTCGGCCCGCAGCACCGCGATGATGGACGGCGTCACGACGGCAGGTGTGCTCGAGTCTGTGTACTCGGCAACAGACATGCGGTCAGACCTTCTCGAGGACAGGATCGGTTGCATTCGCGAGGTCGGTCAGATCGCGGTCACGCGTCTCGGGCGCGAACATCGACGCAACGAGCACCGAGACCGCCATGATCATCATGTACACCGCGACCGGGACCCAGGATCCGGAGAAGGCGGTGATCAGCCCAGCGCAGATCAGTGGGGCGACGCCACCTCCGAACACCGACGCGAATTCACGACCGAGAGTCACTCCTGCATACCGGTAACGCGCTCCGAAGATCTCCGGGAAGTAGCTCATCGTGACGCCTACCGCGCCCTGGCACGCCAGGATGAATCCGATGATCATCGCGACCGTGATCAACAGGTGCGAGCCGGTGTTCAGCGCCATGAAGGTCGGAATGGGCAGGATCACCAACAGGCTGACTATGCCGATGTAGACCGGCTTGCGCCCAACCGCATCCGACAGTCGACCGAACCCGTACGCCGCTATACCACCGCAAATTGCGCCGACGAGGAGAACTTTGGGGATGAAGGTCGGGTCGATCGCAAGGTCGTTCTTCATGTACGACGCCATGAAGACCTGATACGTGTAGGACTGCGCGCTGATACCGACCGTCATGAACATGACGATGAACAGTGGCTTCTTGCCGTTCTTGAAAACTTCCTTGACCGGAGCCTTCGGGCGCTCCTGCGCCGCCTTGAGTTCCTGGAACACGGGAGATTCGGTCAGCTTGCGACGGATGATGAACGCTGCGATGGTCACCAGAATGCTGCTGAGGAAGACCAGGCGCCAACCCCACGACATCAACTGCTCGTCTGGAAGCAGCTGCGCGAGGATCCAGGCAATCGCGCCCAGAGCGGTTCCCAACGCCGCACCGGTCATGACGAGCGCGGCGAGTCGACCACGTCTGCCGATTGCCGCAGTCTCGGTGAGTAGCGTTGCACCGCCCGATTGTTCGGCTCCCGCTCCGAAGCCCTGAAGGAAGCGGCACGCGACAAGAAGGACGGGGGCCAACAGACCCACTTGCTCGAACGTGGGAAGCATGCCGATTGCCATCGTGGCACCACCCATGAGCATCAACGTGGCCACCAATACCCACTTGCGCCCCAGTCGGTCACCGTATCTGGAGAAGAACAAGCCACCGAGCGGACGAGCCAGGAAGCCGACCGCGTATGCACTGAAGCTGGCGATGATGCCGGCTGCAGGCGAGATGTTTGGGAAGAACAGCTTGTTGAAGATCAGTGCAGACGCCGTCCCGTAGATGACGAAGTCGTACTGTTCGAGGGTTGTGCCGATGAGACCTGCCCATGCGGCTCGGCGCACGGCCGAGGGATCGTGAGCCGGCCCGGACTCTTTATGGGTCGGCGAAGCGCCTGTCGTTGTGTCCATGTCAATGTCCTCGTTCTGGCCGGGTCGACCGGCGGAAAAAGAGAGGGTGGGGTATCGATCAGTGAAGAGCTGCAGGAACGGCTGGGGAATGAACGGCCGCGTATCGTGCGCTCGATGTCGCCGCTTCTGCGGCTGCTGCACGTGGACCGTGCCGTACGATCATATCCACGTATTCGGCTGTGCGTGATACGAATTCGACGAATTCGCCGATCTCGCTCGGGAAGATGTCTCCGTCGGTGAATACTCTCTCGACGAAGTCTTCGATGGACGCTGCCGAATCGGCAAGTCCTGCCAGTCGCGGTCGTGCGGGGTCGGCCATGGCACGGGCGTGCGGACCGGGATCGAAATTCTGCGGCGGCGCGATACAGCACAGGTACGCCGCAACAGTGAGGGACAGATGCTGTGGCACAACGCCGTTGCGAAGGTGCGCCAGCGCCGGAGCAGGAATTCGCTGTGCCAACTTGACGGAACCATCGGATCCTACCTGCGACGTCCTATGTCCGAGTGCCGAATTCGACCACCGCACGAAGAGTTGTGCGATGTAGTCATCGATGTCGACAGACTCGGGAACGGGGACGGTCGGTAGGTACTCGTCGACCAGTACGGCTCTGGCGGCTCCCTCGACGAAGGACTCGGCTGTCGAATCGGGTATGGTCCCTTTTCCATCGAGTGCGCCCAGATAGGCTATGAGCGAATGGGTTCCGTTGAGCAGTCGAACCTTCATCAACTCGAACGGTTCGACGTCGGAAGTGAATCTGGCACCGGCGACCTCCCAGCTGGGGCGTCCGGCCGCGAAGAGGTCCTCCATGACCCACATCGTGAAAGGCTCGGCAGGTACCGCGATGGAATCCGTTGCCGAGAGTGCCGAACTCGACGCTTCGTTGTACAGATCACCACTCGCGGGGACGATGCGATCGACCATCGAGTTGGGGAACTGCACCGAGAGCGCCAGCCAGTCGAGAACGTCGGTCGCACCGGCTCGTTCGAGAAACTCGTGCACGAGCGCGCCTGTTCGCCGACCGTTGGACAGCACGTTGTCGCAGCTGGCGATCGTGATCGGCGCTCCGTGGGTCCGGGCACGCAGCGCGATCCCCCGCGCGATCTGCCCGATCGTCGTCAGAGGAGCCCGCTCGTCCGCCAGATCACGCTGCACCGAGGTGGACTGGACGTCCAACGTCCCGGTCTCGGGGGAGAACGTGTAACCGTGTTCGGTGACCGTGACGGTCACGATCTTGACCTGTGGGTCCGCGATTGCCGCCACGACGCCCTCGGGGTCTTCGGCGGCCACCATCACACCGGTGTGAGATCCAGGCACACCGACCTTCGACCCCGTCGGCGAGATCTCCACGACGCCGTAGAGCAGATCCTGCCCGAGCATGGCGTCGACGACCGAACGAGAGCGATTGGCGACCCCGAGGATGCCCCACGGGCCGCCGTGTTCGGCCATGGCACGCGCCGTATAGACGGCCTGGTGGGCTCGATGGAAGTTGCCGAGACCGAGATGGACGATCGCCGTCCCCTCAGGCCGATCGGGCATGGTGAGCGATCCTGCGGGAGCAGTACTGCGCGAGAGCTTTCGGATAGTCATCGTGCTCACCAATCCGTCATGGAGCCGTCGAGCCGACGCGCGACCGGAAGGTACGCGGGCTCGTAGGGATATTGCGAAGCGAGCGCTTCGTCGAAGTCGACTCCGAGGCCAGGCGCCTCCCCCGGCGTCAGGTAGCCGTCGGCGAACGACCACGCGTGTGGGAACACCTCGTCGACCAGTGGTCCGTAGCCCATGAACTCCTGAATTCCGAAATTCGGAGTGGACATGCCCAGATGAACGCTGGCCGCCATTGTGATGGGCGAGACGTCGGACGGGCCGTGCGGTCCGCACCGGACCTGATGAATCTCGGCGAGCGCGAATATCTTTCGCACATGGCTGATTCCACCGGCGTGGGCGATCGCGACGCGGATGAAGTCGATCAAGTTCTCCGAGATCAGCTGCTGGCAGTCCCAGATCGTGTTGAACACTTCGCCGATCGCGAGCGGCGTCGTGGTGTGATTGCGTACAAGTCGAAGCGCATGTTGGTCCTCGGCCGGGGTCACATCCTCGAGCCAGAAGAGATCCACCGCTTCGAGTGACTTACCCAACCGGGCGGCCTGCTGCGGAGTGAGTCTGTGGTGAGCGTCGTGCAGCAATTTGAGTTCGGAGCCGACATGTTCACGCACGGCGGTCAATACCCCCGGAACATGGTTGAGGTACGCGTCGGTATCCCACACCTCTTCCACCGGGTGTGCGCCGCGCCCAGCTGGCTCGTACCCTGCTGCGCCCTTGTGCACGCCGTATACCGACTCGAGTCCCGGCACGCCGGACTGCGCGCGAACCGCTCGAAATCCCTGTTCACGTCGCTGATCGACGGAATCGAGGAGCTGCGGTACGTCCCAACCGGTCGCGTGGGTGTAGGACAGGATGCGGTCGCGAACCGCGCCGCCGAGCAGCTGGTACACCGGCTGTCCGAGGGTCTTGCCCTTGATGTCCCACAGCGCCAGGTCGACTGCGCCGATTGCAGACATGGTCACCGGTCCACGGCGCCAGTACACACCGCGGTAGAGGTACTGCCAGGTGTCCTCGATGCGCGCCGGATCTCGTCCGAGCAGAAGCGGTGCGACGTGGTCGCGCAGGTACGACGCCACAGCCAACTCACGGCCATTGAGAGTGGCGTCGCCGTAGCCGACGACCCCGTCCGTCGTGGTCACCTTGAGCGTGACGAAGTTACGAGTCGGGCTGCAGACGATGACCTCTGCGGACACGATGCGATCGGTCACGATGCGGACACCTTCCGTCCCGCAACATGCTGTCCTGCAACCAGATTGGAAAGCGGTTCGACCCGAACCAGGCGACCGATGTTTGCGGTGATGTCATCCACTCGGCCTTCGAAGGTCTCGCTGGTGATACCGGACGAGTGCGGCGTCATCACGAGGTTGTCCAACGTGTGGAACGGATGAGCCGACGGCGCGCCGAGACCGTCCGAGCTCGGATAGTCGTACCAGACATCGATCGCAGCGCTGCCGAGTGCGCCCGAAGCCAAGGCCTCGTACAGCGCTTCCTGCTGCACCAGCGGTCCGCGCCCGACATTGATGAGCACTCCCGCGCCACCGAGCTTTGCAAGTTGCGGGGCACCGATCATTCCGGCCGTGCCGTCGTTCAGCGGTGCCGATACCACGACGATGTCGGCCTCCGCCATCAGCTCGTCCAGTCGATCGATCGTCCCTGCCCAGGAAAGTCCATGCGCGTGCGCGTCGACGGATCCGCTTCCCGTGACAGCGATTCCGGAGCATCCGAATCCACGCATCAGGGACCACGATTGCGCGCCGATGTGACCGAACCCTACGAAGCCGACAGTTGCAGAGCCGAAGGTTGCCGGTTGGTTCAGTGTCTTGTCGTACACGGGGGACGCCCACCGGCCATGTCGCAGTGCGCGGTCCTGCCCGAGAAATCCACGTCGGAGAACAACCGCGGTCGACGTCACGTATTCGGCGATCGAACGTTCGTGATGGAACGTGTTGGCGACGAGAGTATCCCCGGACAGTGCGTCGAATGCGATGCCGTCGGTACCGGCTCCTGCGACATGAACGAGGCGCAGCCCCTGGGCGGCCGACGCCAATGCCGATGTGAATTTGCCACCGACGTACACCTCGGCGTCTGCTATGTCGGCAACAAGCGCCTGCTCGTCGAAGTTGTTGTGCCACAAAACTTCGAAGTCCGATGGAAGCTGGCTCTCGAAGCGGTCTCGATGCGGGAGGAGATTGGAATCTGCTACGACGATCTTCATCTAGGACTCGTCCTTTCGTAAACGTCCGGTGCGGTCACGGGATGGCCCGGACGACGCGCGTACGACCAATTGAGTGGGAAGATGCACCACACGAGGTTCCGAATCCGGTTCGGCAGCGCGCTGGAAGACGAGGTCGGAACTGACGAGCCCGGCGCGGCCCATCGGGACACTGATGCTCGTCAGCGCCGGGTGTGCAAGCTCGGCCAGGGGTGAATCGTCGATACCGATGACGCTGAGATCGCCCGGCACCGAAAAGCCCATCGAGCGAACACCATTCATGACGCCGATCGCCATAGGGTCGTTGTGGGTCATGACCGCGGATGCCCCGGTCGCGATGACACTTGCCGCTGCCGCATGTCCACCGGCGAGGGTTTCCTGCTGCCAGCCGAGTATCTCGATTTCGATGTCTCGCTCTGCGCCGAACTTCTGGATTGCCTCGACTCGGCGAGAGTTGGACCAGGACTGTGGCGACCCTTGAACGTATGCGATGTGCGAATGCCCGAGCGCCACGAGATAGTCGACGGCCTGCCGGATCCCGTCCTCCGAATCCGCTACGACACAATCGCATTGGTCGGACAAGCGGTTCACCAACACCAGCGGTGTGTCCCCCGCCAACTGCACGATGTCCTCGGCAGGCAGACGCGGTGCGCATACTACGAGAGCATCGACACGCGACTGCAGCTCACCGATCACCTCCCGTTCGCGGTCGGCACTGCCATCGGTGTCGGTCAGCACGACGGTCTGTCGACGATGCCAACCCTGCGCCTGAGCCGATTTGACGAAGCTGGCGAAGACGGTGTGACCGATATCGGGTACCACGACAGCGACAGTGCTGGCCGCACGCCGCACATCGAACGTGCGTCCCGACGCCGCGCTGTAGCCGATCTCGTCGGCTGCAGCGATGATGCGCGCGAGAGTGTCGGCGCCGATTCGGTCGGGTGCGCTGAAGGCCCGCGACGCGGTGGAGAGCGATACTCCCGCCCTCTCCGCAACCTGGGTCAATGTCGGTGCCATGCCTCACCCTGTCTGCTCGTTGTGATTACAGACACAACATTGACACAGCTTGCGCAATATTGTCAACGGCTTGCGCAAACTTGCAGGGAGGGCTTTCCTAGGGGCAGTCGAGCAGCCCCGCAGTACGCAAGGCAGCGCGGACATCTTCGTGGTGCCAGGCGTCGAGTTCGACGAGCGGCAGCCTGATGCCCCCCGGCATGAGTCCCATTTCTGCGAGCGCCCACTTCACCGGAATTGGGTTCGGCTCCGCGAACAGAGCACTGTGCAAGCCAGCAAGAGTGGTATCGATCTCCGACGCCGTTTCCGCGTCGCCTGCCATCGCCGCCTCGCACATTCGCGCCATCGCATCGGGCGCCACGTTGGCGGTCACCGAGATGTTTCCGTGGAATCCCGCCAGCATGCTGGCCCGAGCCGTACTGTCGTCGCCGGAGTAGAGCGCGAAATCCGCAAGTTCGAGTGCCACCAGCTCGCGAACTCGATCGAGGTCACCGAGTGCTTCCTTCAATCCGACGATGTTGGGAATCTCGGCCAGCCGCGCGACGGTCGACGGCAGCATGTCGCAACCGGTTCGTGCCGGGACGTTGTACAGGTACTGCGGAATGTCGACGGCTTCGGCGATCGCACGGAAGTGTCGGTACAGACCTTCCTGCGGAGGCTTGACGTAGTACGGGGTAACGAGGAGGGCGCCATCTGCTCCCGCTTTCAGCGCAGCGCGGGTGAGTTCGATCGCCTCGGACGTCGAGTTGGCACCGGTGCCGGCGATGACCGGCACTCTCCCTGCCACTGCGTCGATAGTGCGTCGAATGACCTCGGTATGTTCGGTGACCGACAGTGTGGAGGACTCACCGCTGGTCCCGACGGACACGATCGCCGACGTACCTCCGAGGACTTGACGCTCCACCAGTCTGTCGAGGGCGGCGTAGTCGACCTCTCCGGTCTCGGCCATAGGGGTGACAATTGCAACGATGCTGCCGGTGATCACGCTTCTGACGCCTTCCGTCATGAGGGTCGAAACTTCGCTCCGAATCGTAGACGACCTAGGAGTCCGTTCCGATGCCGACCATCCGACCGTCTCCAAGTTCTGCGCGGTGAACCTCGCTTTGTCACCGGGGGTTTCGAGTCGGGCTTGCCGAGGAATGCCGAGAGAGGGCGCCGTAGCTTGTGTGCGACTCCCGCGGACGGGTGCGTGGTTGAGCACACAGCTATGCAACCGTCCGTCGCGGCCTCCACCAGATCAGTCCCTCCGGACCTCGCACAGGCGTCGAACAGCCGACTCGATCACGTGGCATCGCCGATCCAGCTCGGCGTCGGAGATAACCCCCACCTGTCCCGGCGTGGTCAACCAAGCCGACACGATGCCGAATATCAAGGTCAGCAGGTCCTCGGCGGCAATATCCGCGTTGAGAGCGCCCTTCCGCTGCGCCTGAGCCACCTCGGCCGCTCGGGCGTCCAGGACTCCTCCGATTGCGTCATCGCCGCGCAGGCCCGAGGCATGCTGTAGTTGCGCCCACAACAGGATTCGATGCTCTTCGGGTTCCGAGCACAGATGCCGATACACACGTACAGCAAATTGCCCGAGATCATCCACGGTGAACGGCACGGCGCCGACGAAGCGCGCAAAACCGTCGGCTACCGCCGCGGCGAACAGCGACTCCTTGTCCCCGAAGTACGCGTACAACCGTTCCTTGCTTGCGCTCGCGTTTGCAGAAATACGGTCGACGCGTGCGCCGGCGAGTCCGTAGGCTGCGAACTCCGTCCGGGCAGCGGCCACGATACGCGCCCGCGTGGCTCCAGAGTCAGCTCTCATGTGACCGACCTTACTATGCGCCAACCAACTAGTTCGTTTGACTCTTGCCTCGCTGCCCCATAAGTTTCGACAGGGTCTTCTGCGCCCGAGACTCTTCAGCGAACTTCAGTGGGGAAACGATCATGGACCAGCAACTCGACGGGCACGCGCCCGCCGCGAACCCGAACTACGAGCGCCGATGGCTGGTGCTGTGCATCGTCGCCATCACACAGCTCACGATCGTGCTGGACGGCACCATCGTCAATATCGCTCTGCCACAGGCGCAGCTGGATCTCGGCATCAGCGATGGCGCCCGCGCCTGGGTCATCACCGCATACGCACTGGCTTTCGGCGCGTTGCTGCTACTCGGCGGGCGCATCGCCGACTACTGGGGACGCAAGCGTTCGTTCATCGTCGGTATGGCCGGTTTCGCGGTTGCCTCCGCTGTGGGCGGTTTGGCGCAGGAAGGTTGGCAGCTGTTCGTTGCCCGCGCCGGCCAGGGCGTCTTTGCTGCCCTACTCGCGCCTGCCGCACTGGCCATCCTCACCGTCACGTTCACCGAACCCAAGGAACGCGCGAAGGCATTCGGTGTGTTCGGTGCCATTGCCGGTGGTGGCGCTGCGGTCGGTCTCCTACTCGGTGGCGTGCTCACCGAGTATGCGAACTGGCGGTGGTGCCTGCTCGTGAACATCCCGGTCGCCGTCTTCGCCATTGCCGCCGCCGTGCCTTTCGTCAACGAGAGCAAGGCGGACGGAAACACACGATACGACCTGCCTGGCGCCATTCTCGTCGCACTCGGTCTTGCCTCGCTGGTCTACGGCTTCACCGAGGCCGAAGACGGCTGGGCGACAGCGTCCACCATCTCGTTCATCGCAATCGGACTGCTGCTACTGGCCGCCTTCGTCGTGGTGGAGGCGAAGTCGGACCATCCGCTACTCCCTCTGAGTGTCTTGCTCGACCGCGACCGCGGTGCGGCCTACATCGGATCCGCCGTGATCGGCGCCGCCCTGCTGGGCGGCACGTTGTACCTGACGTTCTACTTCCAGATCGTGCTGGAGATGAGTCCGGTCGTTGCCGGCGTCGCATCGTTGCCGATGACCGCAGGCATTCTGGTCACCGCTGCCATTGCATCGGCACTGATGCCGAGAATCGGACCGAAGCCGATGATGGCTGTGGGGCCACTCGTCTCGGCGATCGGTCTGGCATTGCTGACGCAGATCGGTGTGCACACCTCGTACTGGACCCATGTCCTCCCCGGCGTCGTACTCCTCGGCCTCGGCCTCGGATTGCTGATGGTTCCCATGCAGAACGTGGCTCTGATAGGCGTGCCCGATCACGACGCAGGAGCGGCGAGCGCGCTCATCAATGCGACACTGCAGGTCGGTGGCGCACTCGGCGCTGCCGTATTCACCACCGTCTACACCTCCAGCAAATCCTCGTACCTCGCCGACAATCCCGCCCCGACTCCCCCGGCGGGTGTCCCCGCGGAAACGCTTGCAACGCAGGTAATTCCGTCCGACGAGGTCCTCGCATCGATGCCGGAGCCCATCAGGGACTTCGTCGCAGACACCATCGATCACGCATTCTCGGCCGAGGTCTCCGGTTACGCATGGGCCTTCGGCACCGCCGCGATCATGGTCGCCCTCGTCAGCCCCGTCGTGGTGTTGCTCGTCCGCGCGAAGAAGGACGACGTCAAGGTCAGCGACACCCCGGTCCACATCGGGTAATTATTCTCGAGCCTTCGATCGTCGATTTTGCCGACGCGTCGAGCCTGGATGTGAGATCTTGGATTTCACGATCCAGGTCGGCGTGCGGCATCCGACTGTGCCCCACGATCGAGTTCGGAGAAAGCGGATAGCTCGCACGGAGGCGACTGCCGCGACCAGTGGTTGTAAGTGAGTGTGTCCGAAACACGAAGGCATCTTCGATGACCAACTCGGCAGAACGTGCAGCGCAGCTCGACCTCGTATCGCGTCTGAAATCGGCCTATCCCGAGCTTCCTGACGCACCCACCCCTGATCTGATCGATCATTCTCGGTACGCGGCGTACATGAAACCGTCCCATGATGTGGGCGGTGAACCCGACGCGCCGATCAAGTACGAGAACAAGGAATACGAACACTGGGAACACTTGACCTACGTCATCTGCGAGGTGCTGGCGTGGCGAGGAGTGTGGGTCTCCGAGGAACGTCGACGAATAGGAAATGTCGACGTGGGCCGAGCGGTCTATCTCGGCATTCCCTACTACGGCCGATGGCTACTGGCCGTCGCTCGGATTCTCACGGAGAAGCGGTACATAAGTTCCGGCGAACTCAGCGACCGCATGGAGAGGGTCCAGCTGCGCTACGAGGGCGGGCTGAAGGGCGAGACGCCAGACGCACACCCGGCGTTCGAAGGCGACGGGTCACAGATCGAGCGCAACTCTCATCACATTCATGCCCTCGGCAAGGGCGATCCGCAGGTGTTCGCAGGCCGAGCAGGCACCCCGAGGTTCGCCGTGGGCGATTCTGTGGTGGTTCGGGACTTCCCTGTTCTCTTCTACACCCGCACTCCTGAATACGTCCGCGGCGCCACCGGCGAGATAGCCGCGGTGGCGTACGAAAGTCCGGCCCCCGAGGACGAAACCTGGGATCGGCCCGACGCTACGCCGGAGTGGTTCTACGTCGTTCGATTCGATCTCGCGCACCTGTGGGACGGCTACAGAGGATCGTCATCCGACTCTCTGCAAACAGAACTACCGGAGCGCTGGCTCCGATCGAGCTGACCACATCGACATTCTCGGTCCACACCCCCTGGAGGCAGCGTGTCCGATCACGATCACGATCACGACCACACCCGCACTGTGGCACCCATGGTCGACGAAATCACCGACTTCGAGGTGCTCGAGATCGCCCTTCGCGAACTGTGCATCGAAAAGGGAATTTTCACCGCCGAAGAGCATCGCCACTTCACCGAATTCGCGGAGCAGATCGGTCCGACGCCCGCTGCCCGCCTGGTCGCACGCGCGTGGCTCGACCCCACCTTTCGTCAACTCGCTGTCACCGACGCGATGGCGGCCAGCCGCGAGGTCGGCGTGGACTGGATGGAGCCGACAGGTTTCGGAACACCGAGTGACTTCACTGCCTTCGAGATTCTCGAAGACACACCGACCCTTCACCACGTCATCGTCTGTACCCTCTGCTCATGCTATCCCCGGCCGATTCTCGGGAACTCACCGGAGTGGTACCGGACGCCGAACTACCGGCGCCGCCTCGTGCGCTGGCCCCGGCAAGTTCTTGCCGAGTTCGGACTCGTTGTACCCGAGGACATCGCTGTCCGAGTGCAGGATTCGAATCAGAAGCATCGTTTCATGGTGATGCCTGTTCGCCCGGACGGAACCGAAGGATGGACCGAGGATCAGCTGGCGGAGATCATCACGCGCGACTGCTTGATCGGGGTCGCACTACCCACGCCGGGAGTGACCACCAACGTGATCACCGACACCAGGCCTGCCATTCATCCTGCGAGTAGCGCTGCGGCCGAGGGCGCGTCATGAGCGACACCCAGATCGCAGTACTGAGCGACATAGTTGCCCGCGACCATGTCTGGCCCCGAATGGCCGCCAAACACGGCGTCACCAACCCGCTACCGCCGTGGAAATCGAGCCTGGACGCTCTGTGTGACGTTCTCGATCGGGCCTCGTGCGACGCCGACATCCCCGATTTCTCGCAGCGCCGGAACGAGGAAGACGACTTGTCCGCGTCGACGTATGCCGACCTTCCCTATCCAGAGAACCAACTGGTCGCGCTCGCACACTCACTGATCGCACGTGGAGTCATCGACGAAGCGGAGTTGCGGCAGCGCCTTGCAGTCGTTCGCGAACGGCTGGAGATGCACTAGTACCGAAGCCCGCGTTACGGCTTCAAAATCACCTTCACCGCGCCATCCTGCTTCTTCTGAAAGATCTCGTATGCATGCGGAGCTTGATCGAGGGGAAGCTCATGGGTGGCGAAGGTGTCGACACCGAGAGGATCCTCACCGGTCAGTAACGGCATGATCTCGTCGACCCATTTCTTCACATTCGCCTGACCCATACGGAGCTGAATCTGCTTGTCGAACATCGTCAACATCGGAAGTGGATCGGCCATCCCTCCATACACGCCGCTCAGCGAGATCGTGCCGCCGCGGCGAACGATGTCGATCGCGGCGTAGAGCGCACCGAGCCGGTCGACTCCCGCCTTCTGCATCATCACTTTGCCCATGAAGTCGGGCAACGTACCGGTGATCTGCTGGGCAGCCTTCGCCACGGGTGAGCCGTGTGCTTCCATGCCCACCGCGTCGATGACGGAATCGGTGCCACGACCGTCTGTCATGTCACGAATGACGTCGCCGAGCTCACCGGCATGCTGGCCCAAATCGACAATCCTGATCCCCCGCGCCTGCGCGCGAGCCAGCCGCTCCGGTACGCGATCCACTGCAATGACGTCGTATCCGAGATGCGTTGCGATACGGGCCGCCATGTCGCCGATCGGACCGAGCCCGAGCACCGTCACCGACCCGCCTTCGGGAATCGCGGCGTACGCCACTGCCTGCCAAGCAGTCGGGAGGACGTCCGAGAGATACACGAACCGCGAATCCGCCGGGCCGTCCGGCACTTTGATGTGAGTGAACTGGGCTTGCGGTATACGTAGCAACTCGGCCTGACCACCAGGAACGCTTCCGTACAATTCCGAGTAGCCGAACAGAGCAGCACCCATTCCCTGATCTCGAACCTGCGTGGTCTCACACTGGGTGTACAGCGCCTTGTTGCACATATAGCAGCTGCCGCAGGAGATTTGGAACGGAACCACAACTCTGTCACCGACGGCCAAATCCCCAACCTGTGCGCCGACTTCGCGGACGATTCCCATCGGTTCGTGTCCTAAAATGTCCCCGGGGTTCATGAATGCCCCGAGCACCTCGTACAGATGCAGATCCGATCCGCAGATGTTGGTCGACGTCACCTCGATGATTGCATCGGTCGGTTTTTGGATGACCGGATCAGGCACTGTATCGACCCGAACGTCTCGCTTGCCGTGCCACGTTACTGCTCTCATGCGACTCTCTCCTCGAAGTGGGTACGAATGTGGGGGTACGTCTGGAGTCCGTTGATCGCTCCTCCGAACCCGACACATGTCGACTACCCCATACGAGCCGACTCACACCATTCCTGCTCGAGTTGGCGGGATCGGCACAATCTGCGGTCAGCGGGCGCGCAGCGCAACTCGCGTCTGTGTCTGTGCGGCCCCACACTCACTCTTGAGTCGGCGCAGAAGCAGATCCAACGCACCGGTATCAGGGACGTACGCCCGCAACAAGTAGTCGTACGGTCCGGTCATGTGGATTGCCTCGACGACCTGTCGCACGAGCTCGATCCGCCTGGTGAACGTGTCGTAGTCGACTGCCGGATCGAGGCGTACGTCGATGAATACCTCGAGGCCGCCGCGAGGACCAGCTGCGTTCTGCCCCTCGAGAAGGGTGTAACCGAGAATCACACCCTCGGTCTCCAGTTTTCGAACTCGCGCTGCCGTGGCGTTGGTGCTGAGCCCGACCAGACGGCCGAGCTCACTGAACGAACACCGGGCATTCTCCCGCAATAGGCCGAGAATATGCTTGTCTACGCCGTCCATGGCCATTAGATTAGCTGTTGTACCGAGATTCTGTCGGTACTCTCGAAATCGACTCCGCACAGTGGTCACATGGTGGATGACATATGGACCCCGGCAGCCGCAGGCATCCTTGCGGGACTCGGCGTTGCCATGCCGATGGGCGCAATCGCGGCGCTACTCCTGCGCGAGGGGCTGGTCAACGGGTTCCGGGTGGGAGCCTCGGCGGCGGCGGGAGTAGCAACGGTCGATGTCTGCTATTGCACCGTCGCGACCCTCACCGGCGCGACATTCAGTCGTGCAATCGAAGATCATCGCGGAGCCTTTCTACTCGCCTCGGGGGTTTTGATCGTCACCATCGGAATTCGGCAGCTGTGTCAGGAGTTCGAACAACGAAACCCATTGGCACCGGAGGTCGTTCGAGCCCCTGCGACAAAGGCGTTCGCACGCTTCGTCGGCCTCACCGCGATCAATCCGATCACCCTGGTGTATTTCGTCGCGCTATCGGGCGCTGTGTCGGTCTCCAGTGCCTCGTGGGTCGGAGCGGCCGTCTTCGTCGTTGCAGTCGGGGGTTCTTCCCTCGCCTGGCAACTCCTTCTAGCAGGATTGGGTTCACTCTTCGGCACGTCGGTGAGTCTGAGGACGACCCGCGCCGTCGGCGTAGTCGCATCGCTGCTCGTCGTTACTTTGGGCGCTGTCGTCCTGGTCAACGGTCTCGCCGCACTCCAAGGCTAGTTCCGACTTGCGGGCACGCCCATTCCGGTCACACATTCGAGCGATGTGCGCGGTTACGCGCTGGGCTGTGGGTCGAGTGAAGCCTGTTCAGGCGCGCCTGATTTCACGGAACCGTCTGGTTCAGAAACCAGCGGTGGCCGAACGGATCGACGAACACGGCTACCCGGCCGGCAGGCGGACTGTCCTCGGGGCCGCGTGCCATCGTGGTCCCGGTCGCGGATATGCGTGCCGCAGATGCATCGACGTCTGCGACCATCAGATGTAGTGACACCGCCGACCCACGTGTCGGGTCTGGGGCAGCCACTCCGGCGGAGTCGAACTGATCCGACATCATCCAGCGGGCCTCTCCGATCGCAAGCTCGCAGTGGCCGATTCGACCGTCGTCCATGACGATCGGCTCGTAGGTCACCTCGGCGCCCAGCGCGGCGATGTACCAGTCGATCGCGGCTCGGCAGTCTGCGACACAGAGGTAGGGAGTCAGGGGGTTCACGAGTTCTCCTGTTCGTCGAGTTCGGTGAGCGGCGTCTGGAACGACCAGAGGTGCCCCTCTGGATCGCGGACGCTGTATTCACGGACGCCGTAGGGCATGTCGGTCGGTTCGTAATCGATCGCGGCGCCGGTCGCTGCAACGCGGTCGTAGTGGGCGTCGACATCGTCGACGAGGACGGCGAGCGAGGCCGTGACGGACCCGGTTGTCAGCGGGGAGACCATTCGGTGTTCGGGCGCCTCCCGGTGCAGCCAGACAACACCGTCACCCGCGTGGACCTCTCCGTGCACCGCATGGTCACCGTCGTACGCGATCGGCCCCGGGGCCAAACCCAGCACATCCACGAGGTAGGAATGCCCAGCCGCGATGTCGCGGTACACCAACAACGTGATTCGCCGAGTCAATGCGGGCTCATCGGACGACAGACCTGACAGCAGGTCCAGCAAGGCCTCATCCCCGGGTCGGGTGCCGTGGAGTAGTCGGTCCTCGACAGCGCGGACCCGTTCTCGCACACGTGCAAGGTCAGCCAGGCGAGCGTCGAGATCGGCGAGGTGCCGGCGGGTCAACTGGTGCAGATCGTCAGCATCGGGGTCGACCTCGGCCACCGGCGTCCCCAACTCGCGAAGCAACCGAATTCGGTAAAGCCGGTCCAGGGTGCTGCTGTCGTAGCGACGCCTGCCACCACTGTCGCGGTCCGGGGTCAGGAGACCGAGCTCTTCGTAGTACCGCAGCGTGCGCTCGGTGACGCCGGTTCGTCGGGCGACGTCGCCGATTCCCCAACTGCCGGGATCGGTGCTGTTCATGGTCACCACGGTATGACCTCACGCAACGTGAGGAGCAAGCCAGGCCATGACAGGAAGGTGATCTTTACTCTGATGAGATGAGCGAGGTAGAGAACCCCCGGGCCGATGCCACCACACGCAGGAGGGTGCCGTCCTGGCTACGCGAGACTGCGGTGCTCGTCGTAATCGCGCTGATTCTGAGTGTGCTGCTGCAGACGTTCGTCGGACGGGTCTACCTCATTCCGTCCGAATCGATGGAACCGACGCTACACGGGTGCACGGGTTGTACCGGCGACCGCATTGCCGTGGAGAAGATCGGCTACCGCTTCTCCGACCCCCGGCCCGGCGATGTCGTGGTCTTTCGTGCGCCCACCGCCTCCTGGAACGTCGGGTACTCCTCTTCCCGTTCGACCGACCCGATCGTCCACGCGCTGCAGGACGCGGGTGCGTGGACAGGCCTCGTTGAGCCGGACGAGAACAATCTCGTCAAACGTGTCGTCGCCACCGGCGGGCAGACGGTGCAGTGCTGCGATGCGCAAGGCCGCGTCGAGGTCGACGGACAACCACTCGACGAGCAATACATCGCAATGGACTTTCCATTCGTGGACAACGCCCTCGACTGCACGACGGTTCCGGCGTCGGGACGCTGCTTCGGCCCGGTGACGGTCCCGACCGGAAACCTGTGGGTCATGGGCGACAATCGGAGTGGCTCAGCGGATTCGCGAGCTCATGTCACAGATGAGTTCTCAGGAACAGTCCCAGTCGGTGACGTAGTCGGCAAAGCACGTCTGATCGTCCTGCCGCCGTCGAGATGGGGCGTCATCGAGTCACCGATGCTGCACTGAGGAGGCCTACCGACCGCCTCCCAATGCCTGACTTACGTCCCCGATACAGGTGACCTATGTCAGCTGTGCCCTCGGCTCGACCGTCGTAGCGTGTGCGAGCAACAGTCGGCGACCCGTACGGAGGCTTTTCAATGACCGAACTCGACCCGCCAAGTCCAGTAGACACCGAGTCACGCTACAAGACAACAGGTTCGGCACTGGTACGTGAAACACATTCGGCATATGTGTTCCTACTCGACACAGTTGCGTACAAGAAGAAGAAGTCGATTCGGACCGATTTTCTGGACTTCAGCTCCGTGGACTCTCGATGGTCGGCTCTCGATCGCGAGTACACCTTGAACTGTCGATTCGCGCCGGACGTCTACTTGGGTATCGCCGAACTGACCGATCCCACCGGTGGCCCCGCTGAACCTCTTCTGAAGATGCGCAGACTCCCGGACAGCGCAAAATTGTCGACCCTTGCCGCCGCTGGGACCGACCTGACCGACAATCTGTCCGATATCGCGCGCATAGTCGCCTCCGTCCATTTGCGTAGCCCCCGTAACCACACGATCAGCCATGAAGGCACCCGCGAAGCTCTTCGCGGTCGCTGGCAGGCGAACCTGCACGAACTCCGGGCGCTGGCACCCGGCATCATCGATGACACTGTTGTCGACGCTATCGAGGCGCGAAGCGCACGGTACATCGACGGGCGCGGTGCTCTGTTCGACGCTCGAATCGCCAGTGGGCGTGTGGTGGACGGCCACGGAGACCTACTTGCCGACGATGTATTCTGCATGCCCGACGGCCCCCGAATACTCGACTGCCTCGACTTCGACGACTCCCTTCGCTACCTGGATGGAATCGATGACGCTGCTTGCCTTGCAATGGATCTTGAATATCACCATCGACCCGACGCGGCACACGACTTCCTCGACGCCTACCTCGAAGCCGCGTGCGACGCTCCACCTGCATCACTCGTGCATCACTACATCGCGTACCGAGCGACGATGCGAGCAAAAGTCGCATGCATCCGTGCCCTTCAGGGGTGCACCGAGTCGAGAATCGACGCATCGCACCATGCGCAATTGGCGTTGCAGCATCTGGAGTCGGCGACGGTGACCTTGACCTTGATCGGTGGGCTTCCGGGCACAGGAAAATCGTCCCTTGCGTCTGCGCTGGCGGAAAAAGTTGCCGCAGTTGTTCTTTCCAGCGATATCGTCCGCAAGGAACTCGCTGGGCTCGAGCCGTCCGATCCTCATCCCGAGGCAGTGGGACAAGGCCTGTACACACCCAGCATGACCGACCATGCCTACGCCGAACTGATGCGCCGGGCACGGACCGAACTGGCGGCGGGCCGTTCGGTGATCGTCGATGCGTCGTGGTCCGACCCCAGCATGCGAGATCGCGCTCGACTGGTAGCGGCGATGAGCTGCGCCGAACTGGTCGAATTGGAATGTTCGGCACCGGCCGCGGCCTCTCTGCACCGGATCGAAACCCGTGCATCGCGCGTGTCCGACGCTACCCGCGAGGTCTACGAAGCAATGGCGCGAACCAGGAAAGCATGGCCCACCGCTACCGATATCGATTGCTCCCACACCGTCCCGGAGTCGTTGGACGCTGCGTACGCACAGTGGAGAGCAGTGGTTCGTATTCCGCTGTTGGAATCCGCTGTTCACTGAAGGAGTGGTCTCGACAACAGAACAGCGTCGCACTGGAAAGCTCAGTGGCGGCCCAACAAGTCCGACACCTCACCCGAATTCACCTCGTGTCGGCACCCGTCTGCGTCCAATTCGACGTAAAAGGGTTCGTAGCCTCGCGGATCTGCACCCCGGTCGCCCGTACTCCGACGCTCGAACACGCGCGCACCCGGCCACCGCGCAACCACGGCCGACCGCAGAGCGATTCCCTCGGGCGCAGTTCCTCCGACGGGGCCGTACTCGCCGATCACCGCAGCCTGCACTGTCCCGAGCACCGATGCCGTCGTCACCGGAAACACGATGGGCGACTCGCTGTCGGGAACATCGATCGTGATCGTCTTCGACTGAATCTGAACCCGAGAATCGGAGGTTTCGCCACCGGGCAGTTCGCCGACGGAAGGCGGCAACGGCGTACGCCTGCGGCCGAACACGAAGTATGCGAGCGGTCCGATGAAGTTGACGCAGATCACCAGCGCCCAGGTTCGCTTGCTTCCCAATACCTCATCGCGCGCACGCCGTGCGAGGTCGACCCATGCCGCAGCCGCCAGCGCGAACTGAACCGCTGCCAGCACGAGCACCGTGCTTCGATCACGTCGACTCATCTCGTTCCAGCTACCTGGATTTCGATGAAACATTTCGCACTCCTTTTCCTCGATCTCTCCAGCGCTGCATTACCATTCGATGTTTCGACCATGGTGCTCGTCGAACGTGGACCAATCTGTTTCCCACTTGCGCATTCGCTGCCGGTTTCCCAGGCTCCGCATCGCAACCACACCCGCCAACGCGATCAACGATCCTGTGAACCAGAGGGCCAGCGAGACAACCACTCCGATGCCAGCGGCCTCTACGCCGGTCTTCGGCGCCGCAATCTGCTCGCCTCGAGGGTCGATCCAGATCAGCACAGTGTCACCGACCACGGCATCGGAATCGACCTGGACGTTCTGTGCCCGTTGGCTTCCATCCGGTGCCGTCCATGTCGCAGGTGCCGACGCACGCACAGGCACGGCTGGTTCCTGCATCGAATCCCGCTGTATCGGTGGGGCGGTCACGGTTGCCATGGTTTGTGACGCAGTCGCCCGTTCCTGCGCCGCGCGCGTGTTCATGTCTGTATACGTCACGGAGCCGAAGGTCGCCGCCACTGGAAGAAGAAGCAGCGAGAAGACCACCGCGAGGACAGCTACGACGCTGTCTCGACGGTCGCTGTGCCGCACCAGTGGGTGCTTGCTCCACGGCGCGCGGGCCAACCATAATTGAATGATTGTTCCACTCATCGTCGCCACCCTCCTCAGATTCGCGGCGCGCGGCATATCATGACCGGAGTCTTTGCGTGGTAGAGCAGGTTCCGACTGGTCGAACCAGCAAGTGCGCCGAGAAGCCCGGTGTGGCCCCTGCTGCCGACGACGATCAGTTGCGCGGCATCAGAGACGTGCATCAACGTTCCGGCCGGGTTCGCATCGCGGAGTATCCGTTGTACGGCCACCTCGGGATATTGCTCGCTTTTTCCAGCCAGACCCTCGGACAGCACGGCAGCTTCTGCTGCCTTCACCGCATCCCAGTCGAGCATCAACGGAATCTTGAATACTCCCGCGGTCAGTACACCGCTCCACGTGTGTACCGCAATGACCGGCGCTCCGAAGGCCGCTGCGAAGCCGAAAGCCTCGTCGACAGCGCGGGTGCTCAGCTCGCTGCCGTCGACCCCGACGACGACCGGACCACGCCCTGGTTCGTCGCCACCCCCACCTCTCCATACGACCACGGAGCAACCCGCTTGGTCGACCACGTACTGGGTCGTCGACCCGACCAAGGCGCCACCCACCGACCCCAACCCCGACTGGCCTACGACCAGCATCCGAGCGTGATCGGACGCGGTCAACAGAGCACGAGCCACGAAGTCGCCAGATATCTCGGTGCTTACCTCGATATCGGGGCACCAGGCCAACGCGGCCTTCTCCGCCTCGTTGGCGATCGCACCCGATGCGGCAAGCATCTGTCCGTCCCAGTCACCTGCGCTCGACAGGTCGAACTCGCGGTATGCGGAGAGCGCAAATTCCATCGCGCACAAGATGTGCAGAGGCAGATTCAGCTGTGATGCCACCGAGGCAGCCCACCGAGTTGCACCGAGGGAATTCGCCGAACCGTCCACACCCACTACGATCCTTCGATGATTGGCCAGCACCGTCATCGTCGTCCTCCCGTTCACGATGGTGACCACTCGACAATGCTCACCGTGACTTCAGTGTCGCCCCTCCGCGGGCGCCCTACCAGAGGAGAAGGGCTCGCAGGGAACCGGATTCGCGGTGACCTTCGACCCTGGTACCGCGGCCGAAACTCTCCGAGGCTACTTAGATGAAAGCTGCACAGATGAAAGCCTGGCGGGTGACGCAACCGTGTCCGGTGGACGACGGCCCGCTCACGCGGTCCGTCGAACCGATACCCCGACCTGGCACCGGCCAGCTACTCCTTGCAGTGAACGCGTGCGCGGTGTGCCGTACCGACCTACACGTGATCGAGGGCGATCTGCCGGTTCACCGCTCCAACGTCGTGCCGGGACACGAGATAGTGGGCACCATCGTTGCTGTCGGCCCCGGAACAGTCACGCGTCATCGCGTGGGTGACGTAGTGGGCGCTGCGTGGCTGCGATCGACCTGCGGTTCGTGTATCTACTGTTGCAGCGGACGCGAGAACCTCTGTCGCGCTTCGTTGTACACCGGGTGGGACCGAGATGGGGGCTTCGCCGACTTCACCCTGGTGCCCGCGGACTACGCTCTGACACTGCCACGTGGGTACAGCACGATCGAACTGGCACCGCTCTTGTGCGCGGGAATCATCGGTTATCGCGCTCTCGCGGCCGCCTTGGTCCCTGGTGGTGGCAGCCTCGGGTTGTACGGCTTCGGAGCGAGCGCACACATCGTTGCACAGCTCGCCGTGGCGGATGGTGCCCGTGTGCACGTCATGACCCGCGACCCCGCTGCCCAGATCCTGGCAGAAGCGTTGGGGGCGGCGTCCGTGCAGGGAGCATACTACTCCCCACCCGAGCACCTCGATTCAGCAATCGTGTTCGCACCCGTCGGAGAGTTGGTGCCGCGTGCGCTCGAAGCACTCGAATCCGGCGGAACCGCAGTCCTGGCCGGAATTCACATGTCGGACATTCCTGCTCTGAACTACCAACAGCATCTCTTTCACGAGAAGCGACTACGTAGCGTCGAGTCCAACACCCGTGACGACGCCCGCGAATTCCTTGCGCGATGCGAGAAAGACAGGATCCAGATCGCAACCACCTCGTACACGTTCGACCAGATTCCCACCGCGCTTCGAGACCTTCGACACGGACGGTTCGCTGGGGCTGCAGTTGTGACGATGTAAATCCACGTAAGGCGTTGGCAACTCAACTCGTGGCGAACTGTCGGGACAGCGATCGGGTGCTGTTGACCGCGGTGAGCGCGGTCAACAGCACCCGATATTCCCGACCTTCTCGTTCGGTGTGGACGTCGTGGACCGACAGCACTAGGAGGATCCTGTTCGGCCGTGCCGTGCTGCGCGGAAGGTAACGACGGCGAGAACGAACATCGCAAGGGCACACCCGCCTACAACGACGCCCCACCCGGTCATGCCCGAGGCGAGGACGGTGAGACAGATCCCGACGGCCGCGATACCTGCCACGATCAGTATCTCGGTGAGCACATTCTCGAGTTCGGTGATCGTAGATCTATGGGATGTGATGTATCCGTTCATGTCGATCCTCCTGTTGTCGAACTATGACTTCGAGTGTGGACCGAGCTGCCGTGATCGGTCAGTGCCAAAAGTCCCTATTCTCGCTTCGCCCGGCAATTCACGATGGAACCATGATCGATCTTGATTTCGACCTCGGGACCATGACTGTCGTAGGCGTCGACGGCTCGACTTCCGCGCACAGCGCAGTCCGGTGGGCAGCGGCCGACGCTGCCGCACGAAAGACTCCTATGCTGCTGGTCTTCGCGGGCATCGGGAAGAGCGCCACGTCACTTTCTTCCGCAGTCAATCTCCGCTCCGGCACGACGACGAGCGCACGCGCACGCGCCAGAGATGCTCTCGCGACCGCACGGGTCATCGCCCGCTCCGCTGTGGATGATGACATCGACGTCCAGATCGTTCTCGAGTCCGCACCCCCAGCCGAAACACTCATCCACTACGCTGAAACTGCGCGAATGCTCGTCCTGGGATCGAGGCGCCACGGCGTGCTGGCTCGCGCAGTGCTCGGTTCGGTCAGCAGCGTCGTCGCCGCTCACGCCAGGTGCCCCATTGCAGTGATTCCGGAGGACTACACGGACCGATCATCCGGGCCAGGTGCAGGTCCAGTCGTGGTGGGCCTCGATCATTCATCGAACGACGATGCTGTGCTCGGGGCGGCATTCGATCACGCATCACACCTGGGCGCACCTCTGCGTGCAGTGCATGCTTGCGAAAAAACCGATCCAGCTGCGCTCTTCAGTGAATATGTCGAGTACGGTCCCCATCTGGACCCCGCGAGCGGACCCAAACGATGGATCGACCGGCTCGTCGCGACGTGGGGAGAAAAGTACGCCGCTGTCGACTACACGACACACATTTCGACGGAGCGCCCGTCCCATGCATTGCTGAACAACGCACGTGATGCCCGACTGATCGTTGTCGGCACCCGTAGCCGGAGGGCCATCCCACCGCTAGTCATAGGATCGACCAGCCGCGCCGTGCTTCATCATGTCGACATACCCGTCATCGTGGTACCAGCCGTCCTTGGTCGCGGGTCATGATCAAGGCTGTGGCGACCCGAATCGCGGAAACCCCGGTCGGCGTGATCGTGACAGCCGTGTGTGCGACTGTCGTGGTCACCAGTGTCCTCGCGGGAAAGACTGTCGCGGACGAGTTAGCCGACCGCATAGCTCGCCGCCGCGCGCGGGATCATCGAACGATCAATACAGCAGATTCAGCGTGATGCAGCAGGTTTTGGCTCACCGACCCCAACGCCGCACCACGCAGGGTGCCCCGTCCGCGGGACCCGACCGCAACGATCAAGGCTCCCGACGACAGCGCCCGTAGCCCTCGCGCAGGTGACGAATCCGCGCTCACAGTCGACAACTTCACGTCGGGGAACTTTTCGCGCATGACGGACACATGTGTGTCGAGCCACAGCTTTTCGTCGGCACGAACCTTGTCCCAGTCGATGTAGCCGGCCCCGAGACCGAGGCCGACGTGCGCGGCGACCCCCCAAAAATTGGCGCCGACAAGCGGCACACCGAGTGTGTGCGCCATGTCGAGTGCGATGGAAAAGGCCCGATCGGACTCGCTGCTGCCGTCCACACCCACCACGATGGGGCGCACCTCCTCGCCCGATTCGGCAGCCGACCGCCAGACCAGTACCGGGCTCTGCACGTGGTTGACTACGCGAATTGTGTTACTCCCGAGCAGTAGGTCTCGCGCAACATTCGTTCGCGGAGTCCCGAGCACCACCAACTCCGCGGGCACGGTCGCGAGTACTCCAGCCAGGCTCCCGTCCGCGCAGACTGCCTCGACAACGACGCCGGGCGCGGCGTCCGTCGCCTCCGCTGACGCGCGTGACAAGTACTCCTTGCCGACGCGTCGAAGATCGTCTTCCAGCGCCCCACCGTCGACGAACGCGGCCGATCCGTACCAATCACCCTCTGGGACTACGTGAATCAGACGCAGAGGAGCGCCGATCGACCGTGCGTACATTGCCGCCCATCGCGCGGCGGCCCGCGATCCATCGGAACTGTCGATGCCTACGACCACCGGTCGTACCCGTTCGCCTGTACCGTTCATCGCTTCTTCCTCGATTCGTGTCGTGTCTGCCCCGACCTCGTGACGGAGGCCGTCACCTTCACCTGTTTCGGCAGATCATCACCGGGCAGTGCGCGTGGTGCGCAAGGTTGCTGCTCGTCGAGCCCAGCAAGGCTTGTGCTGCTGAACCTCGTCCTCGACTGCCGACCACCACCAGTTGCGCCCGCTTCGACAGGTCGACCAGCGTCTGGGCCGCGCTCCCCTGCCTCAATACATGCTCGACAGCGACGTCGGGGAACTTCTCCGACCACCCTGCGAGGCTCTCCGACAACAGAGCAGACTCCTCGTTCTCCAATGTGGTCAAGTCGACCAAGCCAGGTAGAGCAACACCACCGCCGAGCGAGAACGCATTCCAGGTGTGCGCAGCGATGAGCGGGATCCCAAGACTGGACGCAAGCTCGAAGGCGTACTCGACCGCCGCGGCACTCGTCGCACTGCCGTCGACGCCGACCACGATCGGCGCGTCGACCGCTGCATCTCCCGCTCGCCACACGACAACAGGGCAGTCGACTTTGTCCACCGTTCGCTTCGCCGTACTTCCGAGCAGGGTCGAGATCAACAGTCCGGTACCGGAGTTGCCGACTACCACCACACGTGACGAACGTGAATGTTCGACCAACATCACTGCTGCCGACGCTGTGTCCACTCCTGTGGTCACCGACAGAGACGGATGCGCTTCGCGAATGGCCGTGGACAAGTCCGCGACAAGTTTGTCGGCACTGTGCCGTTGCTCCTCCCACACTTCGGCAGGAATGACCATTGCCGACTCGGCCATGTAGAAGGTCGGCTCTTGAACGGCACTGACGATGTGCAGCGGCGCGTTCAATAGCTCAGCCACGTTCGCTGCCCAGCGCGCGGCCGATGCACTGTTCGGTGAACCATCGACACCCACGACGACCCTCTGATGATTTGCCAGAACCATGATCTCTCCCTGTCTTCGGCACAGCCAGCTGCCGACGTCATGTCGGCGTCCGCCGTTGAGGCATCCGGTGTGGATGCTCCGTCCATTGGATGCTGCGGTCGGGTCACCGATACAGAGCATTTCGTCACCGATGTCAGGGACTAGAGCGTGTCTCCCAAATTTGAGAGGTGCTGTCAGCGATGATATTTCGATGACGCGCGTGGGAGTGATCAGTGACGAGTTCTGGGAGATCGTCGAGCCAGTGATACCCACCGACGTGGGAAAACGTGGGCGGCGGTTCGCCGAGCACCGGCGAATTCTGGAGGGCATCGCATACCGATTCCGTACCGGGTGTCCGTGGCGAGATCTGCCGGAGGACTTCGGTCCGTGGCAGACGGTGTGGAAACGCCACCACCGATGGTCCTTCGATGGCACCTACGACGAGATGCTTGCCGCGGTGGCCGAGGTGTTCGGTCTCGACCCGGAAGAACTCGACGGCGATATCGGGGCGGTGCTCTCGATCGACTCGACCAGCGTCCGGGCGCATCAGCATGCGGCCGGTGCGCGAGCCGACACTCTCACAGGGGGCCTTGTCGAATTACAAGAAATCCGTCGACGAACCCGCTGACCACGCGTTGGGTCGATCTCGCGGAGGATTCACCACGAAGATCCATGCACTGACCGACCTGACGTGCTCGCCGGTGACGATGCTGCTGACCGGTGGGCAAGCCGGGGACAATCCACAGTTGGTGCCGTTGCTCGATGCCCACCGAGCTGCCGGTGGGGACCAGGACTACCGATTGCTCGCCGACAAGGCGTACACCCATCCCAGTACCCGCACCGAACTGCGTCGCCGCAAGATCAAACACACCATTCCCGAGCGCAGCGACCAGAAGCAGCGACGGGCCGACAAGGGGTCCGCCGGTGGTCGTCCACCGGGTTTCGATCCGACGATGTACAAGCACCGCAACACCGTCGAGCGTGGCTTCGGGCGGCTCAAACAGTGGCGTGGTGTGGCCACTCGATATGACAAGTACGCCATGACATTCCTCGGGGGCGTTGTCCTGTGCGCGGCAGTTCTGCACTCCCGCAACCACAACCACCGCCCGGCGATGAAAACGAAAACGGACCCAATTTAAGAGACACGCTCTAGTCACGCGAAATCAGGTTGCTCAGGTTCCGGGTTCTTCACCCGCATTGTTTGCTCGGGTCTGATCGGCCGGTGGAGTCATCTCCAATCGCACGCCCATCAGCCTGACTTTCCGCGATCGGTCGAGGCGGTCGATCAGCGCGGCAGCGGCATCGGAGATGACGTCGGGGTCGAACGTCGGGGCGATGAGCGGTGCTGTCGTGGTGTGAGTTTCGAACGGTGCGTATCTGACTTTCAACGTGACGCGAACCGCTTTCCTGCCATCGGCGAGAAGATCTTCGCGCACCTTCAGCGACAGCCGTCGGACTTCCTCGGTGATCGCGTCCCAGTTCTCGAGATCCTGCTGGAAGGTCGTCTCGCGGCTATGCGAACGCGGGATCCATGGTTCCGACGACACGGGCGAGAGGTCGACACCGCGCCCCTTGGTACCGATCCAGGGTCCGGTCTTCGGCCCGAATGCGACGGCAAGCGTGGAGTCGTCTGCGGCCGCAAGCTCGGATACCGTCGTGATACCCAGCGTGGCAAGCTTTTTCGCGGTCTTCTTGCCGATTCCCCAGAGCGCCGCGGTCGATCGCTCCCCCATCACTTCGAACCAGTTCTCCGCGGTGAGCGTGTAAATCCCCTGAGGCTTCCCGAAGTCGGTCGCAATCTTGGCCCGTAACTTGTTGTCTCCGATGCCAACCGAGCAATGCAGGCCCGACGCGTCGAAGACGGTGTCGTGCACTCCTCGCGCAAACTGGACCGGGTCCTCGGTCTCGACACCGAGGAACGCCTCGTCCCAACCCATCACCTCGACGACGACGCCCAGGCTCCGAAGCGCTTCCATGACGATGTTCGACGCCGCGGTGTACGCCTCTCCGTCGACCGGCAGGAATATTGCGTCGGGGAGTTTCTTGGCTGCCACACGCAGCGGCATACCCGACCCAACCCCGAAGGCCCGTGCCTCGTACGACGCTGTCGACACAACCCCACGTTCCGTCGGGTCACCGCGTCCGCCGACCACGACGTGTTTACCTGCCAGGTCTGGATTGCGCTGCACCTCGACCGCAGCGATGAACTGGTCCATGTCGACATGGAGCACCCACCGTCGGCGCGGCGGTGCGGTCATGTGGCCATTCTGCGCCACAGAGCCGTCGAGATCGAGGTCGTTCGGTTGAATGAATTCGATCGAATTCCCTCAGCAAAGGTGCAGTTGAGCTTCCGAATCAGCATTCGGCTTCCTGCGCGCACCCACTGAGCGTGCCAAGATGAACGGGATGCGCGACCCACGCCATTCGCCCGCGGTGTGGGCCCGAGAGCATTCCGGCGCATCGACGTCCGATCCTGAGCAGGGGGCTCGTTGAGAGCGCAGGACGACACATCGTGGTACGCCCGTCTGCCTGGTAGTCGCGCAACGCACCTGCGCGGGGTCGATGCACACAGAATCGCAGCATCCCTCGATCCTCTTCCGGACGATGCGCCAGCCATGGCGACAATCCACATCGCCGATGTGGATTCGCAGAGTGGCGTGGTCACGACTATCCTCGACGGAATCGAAACTGCAGTCCTCGCAGCGTTTCCCGCGTGGCTTCCCGGCGGTGAGCATGTGGAAGGATCCAACCGACTGGACCTTCTCGCAGCGCAGAAGTTGTCGCTCGACCTCGCATCCACATCGGACCATTTCGGGCCTTTCGTGACCGCGATGTCGCAGGCCGCGCTGCTCGGAAGGCCGATCGGTCGTAGGTTCATCGATCAGACTCGAGCTGAAGGTCTGAAACGGCTACTTGCCGAGACCTACCACCGTCGATCGGTCGCCCTGGTGGTGAGTATGGACGCCGGTCAGAGTCGCTACCAGCAGTCACAGTTGGTCGCGGGGTGCGTCTGGCTGGCCACTCATGGCGGGTTCGCGGTGTGGATCGTCAGTCCCGACGACTTCGACTCGGATCACATCCGTTCTGTCGACATATCGATCGTCGGGCCGTACACGACCGCACGTCCGAGCGTCCGTCGCATCCACATTCCCACACTGGCAGGTCGACCCCATCCAGGAAGCACCGCGGAGAAGAAACTCGAACGCGCGCTCGCGAGCTGCGAGTGGGCATTCGGCAGGGAGTGGAATCGACGGTTCCAGGCCTCCCCTCTGCACGAGGCCATCGTGGTGGATCTGAGATGGCCGGCGGAGAAGTGCGTCGTCGAGGTCGATGGTGACGATCACCGTCATCCGATCAAATTCGCGCGTGACCGGCAACGAGACGTCGTACTGCAGCTGGACGGGTACGCCGTTCTGCGCTTCACCAACGCACAGATCATCGACGACGTAGCGGCTGTAGTCTCCGCTATCGAGACGTACATCAGGAACAAGCGGGACTCGGCGTCCCGCACTGCACAGATCGAAGGGACACCCCGTGGCGAGTGACGACGAACTGAACGGCACCGAGAGACTCGTACTCCTGGTGCTCATGGCTCAGGCCGAGGAGACGTCGAACACTCGTCTGGCCGAACTCGGTCCAAAATTGGATGCGAAACCACGTGAGAAGCTCTTGAGGCTGAAGCTCATCGAAACAGATTTCAGCAGGAAGCCGATGGTCCACTCCCTCACCGACAAGGGGTGGGCCGAGGCCGCGCGCGAACTCAAGGGTGGACCACCTCCAGGCGCCAAACCACAGGCCAAAGGCTTCTACACAATTCTGGCGGGTCTCCAGCGTTACCTCAACCGTGAGGATCTGCGCCCGTCGGACGTCTTCCGCGTCGACGAACCAGCCCCTGAAATCACAGAGATCGAGACTCCCACTCAAACCGTGGCCGCCCCCGTAGGCACGAACATCGAAACCCTCGTTCGTACCGCGTACGCCGATCTTGCTCCCAAAAAGGGCGCCTGGGTCACCATCCGAGACATTCGTGCAGCCCTACCCGACGTACCTAAACCGAAGCTGGACAGAGCGCTCGGCGAGATGTACAGGATCGATGACGTCAGCCTGATAGCGGAGGAGAACCAGAAGGCCCTGAAGGACTCGGTGAAAAGCGCTGCAATCACGATCGCCGGCCAGCCGGTCCACCTGATCGCAATCGAGGGATGATGAGGGAACTCGAACGCAAGGCACTGCGGTCAGTAAGACTCAACTGGGCGCCTACGCCCGACGACGTCTGGCGTTCGCAATCCGAACTCCATGCGCACTCGCTCCACGACACCGCATTCAACCTGATTCTCGAGGCATTCGACGACGCAGAAGTCAGCGCTGACGCAAGTCCGATCGGTGTCGCACTTCGCGGCACCGCCGGGTCCGGCAAGACGCACTTGCTCGGTCAAGTACGTGAACGAGTTCAAGCGAGCGGCGGGTACTTCTTCCTGATCGGCTTGCTCGACGCGACGACCTTCTGGCAGACGACACTGGTCGGGATGCTGGATGATCTCACCCGTCCTGCACCCGAACAGGACACGCAGCTCAAGCTGTTCCTGTGGCGCTTGGCGTCGATTACGCGTATCACCAGAGCAGAACGTCGAGCCATAATCGGCGAAGACAAGCTCACCCCCGAAACGCTCGACAAGTTCGTCAGCGCAGTCCATGCGGTACATCCGCGGCTGATCAACCAAAGCCAGTCAACCCTGCGTGCGCTGACACTCTATGCCACAACCGATTTGAGTGTGCTGGATATCGGCAATGCGTTCCTTCAATCGATCGATGAAGCACAGCCCGGATCCCGGGAGCAGTGGGGAATCCAGCAGGCGGTGCTAACGCCCCAGCAGGTGGTAAGAGATATTTCGCGGCTGCTCGCAGCTACGGGACCGTCGGTACTTGCCGTGGACCAGATCGATACCCTGCTGGCGCAGTCCCGTTCCGCAACCGGTGCCCAAGGCGACATCGAATCCTCGGACAATCTCGTCATCGAACAGGTCGCCCACGGCTTGATGTCTCTTCGCGAGAATTTAGGACGTACAGCATCGGTCGTCGCGTGCCTGCCGATCGTGTGGGAGTTGATTCAAGATCGTGCGAGCCGTACCGTCAGCGACCGCTTTCGACTCACTCCTGTCCTGAAAGGCCTTCCCAAGGGGTCGATCGCCGAGGACATCCTTACCAGGCGCTTTCAAGCCAAGTACGCTTCCGTCGGCTTCGAGCCACCTCATCCGACCTGGCCTATATCGACGAGCGCATTCGCCGCTGCCGAAGGAATAACTCCGCGGCAACTGATGATCAATGTGGACAAGCACATCCGCCGCTGTCTGGAGACAGGCAAAGTCTCGGAGCTCACCGATCTCGTGGGCGATCACGGAGAAATCACTGATGTTCGAGAAGACGAATCAGAGCTCATTGTTCTCGACACCAGATTCGAAGAGTTGAAAAAGGAGGCGAACACGAACCTCCCTACGAGCCACAAGTTCGAGGACAAGCTCATTCCGCCCCTGCTCTCAGCTGGTCTCACTGCGTGGATAAAGGAACTCGGTGGCATCGGTGACGCCTTTTCGCTCGACAATCTGCCGAGCGCGAAGCCTGCCCTCCATGCTCGACTGCGCCAGAAGCTCGATCCTGCAACGGAGGATGAGCAGCATTGGGCGTTTCGAGCCATCGCGTCGGAAAGCGCAGTTGCAGTACTGAATCGACTTCGGGCCGCATGTACGACTGCTGGGCTCCACACCGGGATTTCGCGTCGCAAGCTCTTCGTCATCCGGAACGTTGCATGGTCGAAGGGGCCGAAGACCGCACAGGCGGTCAACGAATTCGAGCAGGCCGGTGGGCGCACCCTGAGCATCACCGAGGATGAATTGGCATCTCTGTCAGCGCTGAACAGTATGTTGGTGGACGGCTCACCGCAGCTCGATGCATGGCTGGCGTCGCGACGTCCGGCTCACAAGATCAAGGTTCTCGTCGACGCACTGAGTGACGAGACCGACCTTGGCTCGGGACTATTCCCGGTTCCTGGTCCCCAGCCAGACAAGACCCCCGCAGGGCCCGAGACGGCCGGTACGCAACAGGACACCGCACCTTCGGCAGATCGCCAGCCCGATATCGATCCACGTTCCATCCCGCTCGGAAACCGGCTCGACAGCGAAGGCAAACTCCACATCGACCTCGAAGCGTTGCGCAAACACACCGCAATCTTTGCCGGCTCGGGCTCAGGTAAGACTGTCTTGATTCGACGCCTTGTAGAGGAGTGCGCACTGCGCGGGGTGTCCGCAATCGTGCTGGACCCCAACAATGATCTGGCTCGCCTCGGAATCGCATGGCCTACTCCTCCTCCACATTGGGACAGCGCGGAGGTGAACAGGGCCGCGGACTACCACGCGAACACCGAGGTCGTGGTGTGGACTCCTAGACGATCCGCCGGTCGACCCATCAGCTTCCAACCACTACCCGACTTCGCCAGCGTGGTGGACTTTCCCGACGAGTTCAGCGAAGCAATCGACTCAGCTGTCGCGACACTCGCGCCACGAGCGCTCATATCCGGCAAGACTGCCAAGGCCAGTCAGGCAACCGCGGTCCTACGTCAAGCACTCGAGCACTTCGGCCGAAACCCCGGCAGCAGTCTCGTCCAGTTCATCGATCTCCTGTCCGAGTTGCCGGACTACATAAGCGATCTCGAGAACTCCGAGAAGATCGCAGCCGACATAGCGCAGAATCTGCGCGCTTCGATGGTGAACGATCCCATGTTCGGAGGAGAGGGAACACCGGTCGACCCGGGCCTGCTCCTAACCCCCTCGGCAGGAAAGCGTGCACGAATCTCGGTCATCAGTATGGTCGGTCTGCCCTCGGACGAGCAGCGACAGAGTTTCGTCAATCAACTGCAGATGGCACTGTTCGCGTGGATCAAGAAGAACCCGGCAGGCGAGAAGCCACTGGGCGGACTGTTCGTCATGGACGAAGCGCAGACCCTGGCGCCGTCCGGCGCAATGACCGCGTGCACGCAGAGCACGCTTGCGCTCGCATCTCAGGCTCGCAAGTACGGGCTCGGACTGGTCTTCGCAACCCAGGCTCCCAAGGGGTTGAACAATCGGATCCCAGGCAACGCGGCGACCCAGTTCTTCGGGTTCCTCAACAGCCCAGTGCAAATCGATGCCGCGAAGGAGATGGCGCAGGCCAAGGGGAGCTCCGCAACCGACATCGGGCGACTGAAGACCGGCCAATTCTACGCAGCAGTCGAGGGCGAAGGGTTCAACAAGATCCAGGCGCCGCTGTGTCTGAGCTACCATCCGAAGAGCCCCCTCACATCGGAGGAAGTGATCGAGCTGGCGCACCGGCCGATCGACCCACGCGCCTAGGTCGACCACCGTCGACCGACACCGGAACGAGCGCGAATCGGTCGACGTCTGTGCCACACTCGAGACCATGGATTCGAACCCCGTCGAGATCACCGTCGTCGGTCAAGGCTGGGCCGCGTACCCACCCGAGCGGTGCGCGGTATCGCTCGCCGTCCGATCGGATGGCCGATCAGCAGAGGCAGCGGCCGAACCGGCGCACCGACTCGTGAAGGAGCTCTCCGGGTTGATCGACCCGCTGTACAACCCGTCCGACGGCCCGATCGACGCCTGGTCGCTGGATCAGGTTCGGCACTCGCGTAATAGGCCGTTCAATCACGACGGTGACCAACTCCCCTACGTCTACCAAGCCCAAGCCACGATCGAGGTGAAATTCAGCCAGATCGATGTAGTCGACGCCTTCGTGTACGCCGTCTCCGCTCTCGACGGGGTGGACATCGAACATTTCGATTGGACGTTGACGGAGGACAGCGCAGCGGAGAAGAGACGGCATGTACGCACGCTTGCCGTTCAAGATGCCGTTGCAAAGGCCGAGGCGTACGCACAGAGCGTCGGGCGGACTGCAATCACGGCCCTGGCGATCGCCGACCCTGGACTGCTTGGAGTTGCTGCCGCACATCAGGAGTACGCCATGGCCACTCGCGCCTACAAGAGCGCGGACGACGGGTTCGAGTTGAAGCCTCAGGACATCACGATGCGCACGGAAGTCCATGCGAGATTCGCCGCGAGCTAATCCCGTGAGCACGGGGCTCGTCCACAGTGCCTGTCCAACAAAGGATTTCGCTGATTCTTCCTCAGCTAGAGAGACCACACACGTGTTTTTCGGCGGCTTCCACTGTCGGTGCGGCCCATCTTTCGTCCGCGGAGCCGTACGTCGGGGCCCGGAAAGTCAACATACCGACGTCCGAGCGGACACCAACGGAAGCTACTCACCAGCGTCATAGACGAAGGCAGCGCGTTTTCGGGAGGCTGACGGTTGTCCGTGGCCATGAAAAAGTACCCACTGGTGGCCAGGTCGAGGTCCCCACTGGTGGCCAACTAAAAGTCCCCACCCCGTGTTCGTCGTGTCGATCAGGAACTTTTGGCCCGAGCGGTGACGGTGAAGGTGCCAACCACACACCGCACCACCCGGGGAGTTCCATTGAAGTCTGCGAGGGACCGTATGGACATCATTTCCACCTACAACCAAGTCGGGTCGTACCGCGCAACCGCCGAACTGTGCGGCACCACCCACAAGACCGTCAGACGCACCGTCGAACGATTCGAAGCCGAACACGCAGGCCAGACTCCTGCCGCCCGCGTCGAACGTGAACACAACTACGACGCCGTGACCGAGTTGGTCACCGAACGCGTCGAAAAATCCCAAGGCAGGATCTCCGCGAAACGGATTCTGCCGATCGCCCGCACTGCCGGCTACGACGGCTCGGACCGCAACTTCCGCCGCCTGGTCGCCGAGGAGAAAGCGAAATGGAAGGCCGCGCATCACCGCGGCCGCCGCCCCGCGGTGTGGGCGCCGGGCGATTACCTGGTCATCGACTGGGCCACCATCGGCGGTCTGCACCTGTTCTGCGCTGTCATGGCCTACTCCCGCTGGCGGTTCGTAGCGTTCGCGACCGACGAGAGAGCAACCACGACAATGGCATTGATCGCAGAAGCGCTCGCCGCGGTCGGCGGTGTCCCGGCGAAAGTCCTCGCCGACCGCATGGCATGCCTCAAGGGCGGTGTCGTCGCGAACGTCGTCATTCCAACCCCGGACTACGTCCGGTTCGCCACCCATTATGGGTTCGCGCCGGACTTCTGCCACGCCAACGATCCACAATCGAAAGGTGTGGTGGAGAACCTCGTCGGCTACGCCCAACGAGATCTCGCCGTCCCGTTGCTCACCGAAGCGGCCGTTGCCGGCACCACCGTCGATGTCCACGCCGCGAACGCGGCCGCGAAGATCTGGTGCGCAGAAGTCAACGCACGGGTGCACTCGGAAACCTGCGCCGTCCCCGACGAACAACTCGATTTGGAGCGAGAACTGCTGTTCGCGTTGCCATCTTTGCGTTTGGAGATCGGGCCACCGCCGGTCACCAGGAAAGTCGACCGCCTCTCCTGCGTGCGGTTCGCCTCGGCCCGGTACTCGGTGCCGGTGAAGTTCATCGGGGCCACGGTCATGCTCAGACAAGTCGACGGACGGCTGATGATCATCGATTCGTCCTCCGGCGAGGTCTTGGCCGAACATGATCTCACGCAGCCGGGAACCGCGTCGGTGCTCGACGAGCACTACGACGGCGCCCGGCCTGCACCGAACAGGGGTCCGCGTCCGAGAACCACTGTCGAGCAACAGTTCTGTGCACTCGGTGACAGCGCCGAGCGGTTCCTGGTCGGTGCCGCGGCAATCGGTAACACCCGGTTGTCCTCCGAGCTCGAGGTGCTTCTTGCGCTCGGCGCCGCGCACGGCCATGAGGCGTTGGTCGGGGCGTTGACACGTGCAGTGGCGTTCCGGCGGTTCAGAGCTGCCGATGTCCGCTCGATCCTCGCCGCAGGAGCCGGCACACCCCAGCCGCGCCCTGCCGGTGATGCGCTGATCCTGGATCTGCCGACCGCTCCGACTCGGTCGTTGGATGCCTACGCGGTCAGGCCGCCGTCCAGCGGGCAGCAGGTGCCGTCATGACCGACACCACCGTCGCTAACGCCACAGCAGGTAAGCCGACCACCGCGGCACCGCAACAGGTTCCCGAACTGGCAGCCGATCTCGATGCAGGGTTGCGGCGACTCAAACTCGCTGCGATCCGCAGGACCGCACCCGAAGTGCTGCTCACCGCCAAAACCCAGCGCTGGACACCGGAGGAAGTGCTGCGGACGCTGGTCGAATCCGAGCTCGCAGCCCGAGACGCCTCGAACATCGTCAACCGACTCAAGGTAGCTGCGTTTCCGGTGACGAAGACATTGGAATCGTTCGACGTCGCTGCGTCATCGATCCAGCCGAAAGTCTTCGACTATCTCTCCAGCTTGGAATGGGTTCGGACGCAATCGAATCTAGCGCTCATCGGGCCCGCGGGGACCGGGAAGTCGCACACCCTGATCGGGCTCGGAGTCGCCGCAGTCCACGCCGGGCACAAGGTCCGTTACTTCACCGCCGCGGATCTGGTCGAAACGTTGTATCGCGGTCTGGCCGACAACACCGTCGGCAAGATCATCGAATCGCTGCTACGGGTCGATCTGATCATCGTCGACGAAATTGACGGCGCTCATCGAATTTCCCTGATCGTGCTCAATGAAATTCCCTACCCGTGAGCGGTCTTCACTGTAGTGGTTGGCGGGTTCCGGTGGTGGCTTTGCGGAGCTTCTCCGATCTGGCGTTGTGGTCTCGTAGGCGGTAGGAATCGCCGTCGAGGTTGAGCACGACCGATCGATGTAGAAGTCGGTCGAGCATGGCTGCGGCGACGGTGTTGTCTCCGAGCACTTCACCCCAGGATCCGACGCCACGGTTGGTGGTCATCACGATCGATGTCTTCATATACCGTTGCGAGACAACTTGAAACAGCGCTGATGCTGCCTCACCGGGTAGCGGTAGGTATCCGAGTTCGTCGACGACGAGAAGTGTCGGTCCGGCATAGAACCGCATCGTCGTGGCCCACCGGCCCTCCAACGCAGCTCGGTGGCAGCGGGCGGCGAGATCGGCTGCGGTGGTGAAATACGTCCGATACCCAGCGTGTGCTGCGGCTCTCGCCAACCCGACGGACAGGTGCGTCTTCCCGACCCCGGGCGGTCCGATGAGCAGCACGTTCGTCGCTGTTTCGAGGTATCGGCAGGTCGCTAGCTCCTCGATGAGCTTGCGGTCGACACCGGCAGCGGCGTCGTAGTCGAAGTCCTCGAGCGAGGCTGGTGTCGGTAGGCATGCGAACCGAAGTCTTCCGGTCAACCGGCGGGCTTCGGTGGCCTCGACCTCGATCGAGAGCAACCGGTCCAGCGCCGCGGTCATCGACAGTTCCTCGGCTGCGGCTTGGTCGAGGACCGACGGTAGCGCTTCGGCCGCGTCGTGCAGTTTCAGCACTGCGAGATGTCCGCGCAAGCGTTGGTAGAGGCTCGCTGCTTCGGCGGTGTTCGGTGCCGGTATCCGGTCGGTGGATTTGTTGTCGGTCATGACAGGGTGTTCCTTCCGTGCGCGGCGCGTTCGTAGATCGAGAGGTCGTAGACGATTGCATCGCTCGTGTCGGATTCAGTTGCACCACTGCCGGCCTCGTTCAACTCTGCGTGCGTGGGGTGTGCTGTTCCGGTGGCGGTTCGCAGGATGTCCGCTGCAGCGAGAGACTCGGGTCCGGGTGGGATGCGTTCCTTGCGGCGGTGCGGGCGACCGGTGTTGGCGCCGGCCATCGCCGCTTGTTCGAGGGCGTAGATGTGGCCGTGATCGCGGACCATCGCACCGGTTCCGTCTGCTGCCAGCCGGTGTCTGGCGATGGTGATGTTCGAGGGGGTGACGATGTCGATGACATCGGTTCCGAGGACTTGGGTGACCGTCACGGTGGCCGATGCGAGCTCGGGAGGGACGGAGTAGCGGTTGCCGCGATAGGACACCAACGCCTGCCGGGAGACCACTCGTTCGGTGGTCACGATCGCCGGATAGGTGGTCGCTGGCATCGGGTGCAGTCCTTCGGAGGTGGCGAGCGTTGCTACCGATGTTTTGCCGTCTTTCGTCGCTCGCAGACGGGTATCGCCGCGGAGACTACAGAACCGATCGAGGCTGGCTTGGGCTTGCTCGACCGTCAGATCGTCGGCCAGTGTTCTCCACCAACGCTGTGCTGCAGTGTGATTGGACTTCTCTACTGCACCTTTGCGGTTCCCGCGCCTCGGTGGGCAGATCGCGACGGACACACCGTAATGTTTGGCGACGCCGGCGAAGCTGGCGGTGATCCGACCCGATTCGGGAAGACACACGGTCGCCATTCGGTCGAACCGCCACACCCTGCTCACCCCGCCGAGGCCCCGGCAGATCCGGTCGAGCCCGTCGACGACACGCGGCTGAGTCATCTCGGGTGCAAGGATTCCGCGCCATTTCCCCGAGCACGCCAAGGTCCCGACGAACAGATGTGCCATCGATCCCCATCCCCACGAGGCAGGTGGGTTGGGCAGATCGACCCAATCCCATTGTGTCTCTTCACCCGGCGGGTGTTCGATGACAGCGTTGGGTCTTTCGGTGGCGGTCAGGCAGGCTTGGCAGATCGGGCGTAGTCCCAACTCGCGGATCTTGCGGGAGAGCGTTTGATACGACATCGCGTAGCCAAGGTCCTCGAGCTCGTCGCAGAGCGTGCGCACCCACAAGTGGGGGTCGTCGAGTAGCCGTGCGGTGACGTAGGCGAGGAACACCTCGAACGGGTCCGGGATGCTGCGTTTGCGCACTCCGGGGGTGGTGGTGCCGTTCAGATACGACCGGATCGTCTTCGGGTCTCGGCCGGTGTGTCGGGCGATCGCAGCGGTCGTCCACCCGCGTTTCTTCAGGGCCTGTATTTCCACATCTTCCTCCTGTGTAAGCATGAGGAGCGGGTCTCCTTCGATAGCTGGTGTGTGGTCAGAGACCATCAGCTTCGGTGGAGACCCGCCCTCGTTGGCGATGCCACACGGGTAGGGAATTTCGATAAGCGAAACTAGGGAATTTCAGCGAGCGCCGTCAAAATGGGGTTCGCCCCGCTCGACGACACCGGAACGCAACTGCTATTCCGGCTCGTCGCCGGCGCTTACGAACGACGGTCGTTGGCGATCGCCTCGCACTGGCCGTTCGAGCAGTGGGGTCGGTTCCTGCCCGAGCACACCACCGCAGCGTCGATTCTCGACCGACTGCTCCACCACGCAACCATCGTCGTCACCGACGGCGAGTCCTACCGCATGAAAGACGCACAACACCGAAAGGACCGCCCCTGACCAACCGGAAACATCAACACGGGGTGGGGACTTTTACTTGGCCACCAGTGGGGACTTCATCTTGGCCATTGACAACGGTCGACGACATCCGCGCTCTGCTGGAATGAGCCCGGGTTCGGGTGATCCAATCCCCTGTTGTTCGCGTTCGGGTTCTGCGTGCTGGGGAGTTGGAACTGTTTTTGGCGACCTGGGACGGGTTCTCGGAGGTGAATGGGTGTGCCAGGTTCGTAAAAGTGGTGCCAGCTTCGTGATGGGGTGTGGGGGGGAATGCAGAACACCCCCGGCCACGGTGTGGTGTGGTCGGGGGTGTTCTGGTTGTGAAGTTGTGTTCGGCGGTGTCCTACTCTCCCACACCCTGTCGAGTGCAGTACCATCGGCGCTGGAGGGCTTAGCTTCCGGGTTCGGAATGGGACCGGGCGTTTCCCCTCCGCTATGGCCGCCGTAACTCTGCGAAACAGTGTCACGAGCGAACCGTGTATCCAACCCATACGGGTGGATGCGGGTTCGTGTATTCGATTGTGTTACTGAACAACTACTCGTGTGTTGTTTCAGATATTGCACAGTGGACGCGCTTGCATATGTTTTTATGGTAAGTCCTCGGCCTATTAGTACCAGTCACCTGCATCGGTTACCCGACTTCCAGTTCTGGCCTATCAACCCGGTGGTCTGCCGGGGGCCTTACCCCCTCGAGGGGGTGAGAAACCTCATCTTGGAACAGGCTTCCCGCTTAGATGCTTTCAGCGGTTATCCCTTCCGAACGTAGCTAACCAGCGGTGCTCCTGGTGGAACAACTGGCACACCAGAGGTTCGTCCGTCCCGGTCCTCTCGTACTAGGGACAGCCTTCCTCAAGTTTCTAACGCGCGCGGCGGATAGAGACCGAACTGTCTCACGACGTTCTAAACCCAGCTCGCGTGCCGCTTTAATGGGCGAACAGCCCAACCCTTGGGACCTACTCCAGCCCCAGGATGCGACGAGCCGACATCGAGGTGCCAAACCATCCCGTCGATATGGACTCTTGGGGAAGATCAGCCTGTTATCCCCGGGGTACCTTTTATCCGTTGAGCGACACCGCTTCCACATGCCGGTGCCGGATCACTAGTCCCGACTTTCGTCCCTGCTCGACTTGTCAGTCTCACAGTCAAGCTCCCTTGTGCACTTGCACTCGACACCTGATTGCCAACCAGGCTGAGGGAACCTTTGGGCGCCTCCGTTACATTTTAGGAGGCAACCGCCCCAGTTAAACTACCCACCAGGCACTGTCCCTGAACCAGATCATGGTCCGAGGTTGAGGTATCCAATACGATCAGAGTGGTATTTCAACAACGACTCCACAGTAACTAGCGTCACCGCTTCACAGTCTCCCACCTATCCTACACAAACCGAACCGAACACCAATACCAAGCTATAGTGAAGGTCCCGGGGTCTTTTCGTCCTGCCGCGCGTAACGAGCATCTTTACTCGTACTGCAATTTCGCCGAGTCTATGGTTGAGACAGCTGAGAAGTCGTTACGCCATTCGTGCAGGTCGGAACTTACCCGACAAGGAATTTCGCTACCTTAGGATGGTTATAGTTACCACCGCCGTTTACTGGGGCTTAAATTCTCAGCTTCACCACCACAAGGGCAGTTAACCGGTCCTCTTAACCTTCCAGCACCGGGCAGGCGTCAGTCCGTATACATCGTCTTACGACTTCGCACGGACCTGTGTTTTTAGTAAACAGTCGCTTCTCACTGGTCTCTGCGACCCCACCCAGCTCACACTGCAAGAGTGATCACCGAACGAGGTCCCCCTTCTCCCGAAGTTACGGGGGCATTTTGCCGAGTTCCTTAACCATAGTTATCTCGATCGCCTTAGTATTCTCTACCTGACCACCTGTGTCGGTTTGGGGTACGGGCCGTGTGAAAGCTCGCTAGAGGCTTTTCTCGGCAGCATAGGATCACTGAATTCGCCTCAATCGGCTACGCATCACCTCTCAGGCTCGAATGAACGGCGGATTTGCCTACCGTTCGCCCTACAGGCTTACACCAGTACTACCACTGACTGGCCCAGCTACCTTCCTGCGTCACCCCATCGCTTGGCTACTACCAGATCAGGTCCCACGCATCCACCACACCCCTCACTCTCGAAAGAGATCGGTAACGTGGATTCAGGGTGGTTAGTGTCACTGATTCACCATGGGCGCGTTCACACGGGTACGGGAATATCAACCCGTTGTCCATCGGCTACGCCTGTCGGCCTCGTCTTAGGTCCCGACTCACCCTGGGCGGATTAACCTGGCCCAGGAACCCTTGGTCATTCGGCGGACGAGTTTCTCACTCGTCTTTCGCTACTCATGCCTGCATTCTCACTCGCGCAGCCTCCACACCTGGATCACTCCGATGCTTCCACGGCTGCACGACGCTCCCCTACCCACCCACACACCTGGCACACCCCCCGTAAGGGATATGCGGGCTATTGTGTGAGTGCCGCAGCTTCGGTGGTGTACTTGAGCCCCGCTACATTGTCGGCGCAGGATCACTTGACCAGTGAGCTATTACGCACTCTTTCAAGGGTGGCTGCTTCTAAGCCAACCTCCTGGTTGTCTTCGCGACCCCACATCCTTTTCCACTTAGTACACGCTTAGGGACCTTAGCTGGCGATCTGGGCTGTTTCCCTCTCGACTACGAACCTTATCGCCCGCAGTCTCACTGCCACGCTCTCACTCATCGGCATTCGGAGTTTGGCTGATTTCGGTAAGCCGGTAAGCCCCCTAGACCATCCAGTAGCTCTACCTCCGATGAGAAACACGTGACGCTGCACCTAAATGCATTTCGGGGAGAACCAGCTATCACGGAGTTTGATTGGCCTTTCACCCCTACCCACAACTCATCCCCTCAGTTTTCAACCTAAGTGGGTTCGGTCCTCCACGACGTCTTACCGTCGCTTCAACCTGGCCATGGGTAGATCACTCCGCTTCGGGTCTAGAACACGCCACTACACCACATAACATGGATACGCCCTATTCGGACTCGCTTTCGCTACGGCTACCCCACACGGGTTAACCTCGCGACATGCCACTAACTCGCAGGCTCATTCTTCAAAAGGCACGCCATCACCCCCAGCGAACAAGTCACTCGAAGGCTCTGACGGATTGTAAGCGCACGGTTTCAGGTACTATTTCACTCCCCTCCCGGGGTACTTTTCACCTTTCCCTCACGGTACTAGTCCGCTATCGGTCACCAGGGAGTATTCAGGCTTATCGGGTGGTCCCGACAGATTCACAGCAGATTTCACGGGCCCGCTGCTACTTGGGTATCCACTACAACAGTCACAGTATTTTCGTCTACGGGACTCTCACCCTCTACGACAGGCCGTTCCAGACCACTTCGACTAACACCATGATTTCTCACTGTCGGCCGATCCGGCAGAATCGACAAAGCAAACCCCACAACCCTCCATACGCAACCCCTGCCGGGTATCACACGCACAAAGTTTGGCCTCCTCCGCTTTCGCTCGCCACTACTCACGGAATCACAATTGTTTTCTCTTCCTGTGGGTACTGAGATGTTTCACTTCCCCACGTTCCCTCCACACACCCTATATATTCAGGTGCAGGTAACACGACATCACTCGTGCTGGGTTTCCCCATTCGGACACCCTCGGATCACAGCTCGGTTGACAGCTCCCCGAGGCTTATCGCAGCCTCCTACGTCCTTCATCGGCTCCTGGTGCCAAGGCATCCACCGTACGCTCTAAACTACTTACAATAAAGATGCTCGCGTCCACTGTGCAATTCTCAAACAACACACACACTCCCACCCACACTCCACACCATGACCACCACCGAAGTGATGCGGTCTGCTAGAAAGCGAAAGCCTGTATATGTCTTGCCTAGAAAGAAACACTCACGTGTTCTCTCAGGACCCAACAGTGCATCGATATAGCCACCGCCGGACAGTCATTGAAGACTCCCCGATACGCGATGTCTGATTGTCAGTGTTCCACCCGTGAGCTCCCGCCGTTCCACATGTGGGAACGAAACGGGCTCTGCCACACCATCATCTACTGACTGTTCAGCAGTGCACGGCCTGGAGAATGCTCCTTAGAAAGGAGGTGATCCAGCCGCACCTTCCGGTACGGCTACCTTGTTACGACTTCGTCCCAATCGCCGATCCCACCTTCGACGGCTCCCTCCCACAAGGGGTTAGGCCACCGGCTTCGGGTGTTACCGACTTTCATGACGTGACGGGCGGTGTGTACAAGGCCCGGGAACGTATTCACCGCAGCGTTGCTGATCTGCGATTACTAGCGACTCCGACTTCACGGGGTCGAGTTGCAGACCCCGATCCGAACTGAGACCAGCTTTAAGGGATTCGCTCCACCTCACGGTCTCGCAGCCCTCTGTACTGGCCATTGTAGCATGTGTGAAGCCCTGGACATAAGGGGCATGATGACTTGACGTCGTCCCCACCTTCCTCCGAGTTGACCCCGGCAGTCTCTTACGAGTCCCCGCCATAACGCGCTGGCAACATAAGACAAGGGTTGCGCTCGTTGCGGGACTTAACCCAACATCTCACGACACGAGCTGACGACAGCCATGCACCACCTGTACACCGACCACAAGGGGGACCGTATCTCTACGGTTTTCCGGTGTATGTCAAACCCAGGTAAGGTTCTTCGCGTTGCATCGAATTAATCCACATGCTCCGCCGCTTGTGCGGGCCCCCGTCAATTCCTTTGAGTTTTAGCCTTGCGGCCGTACTCCCCAGGCGGGGCGCTTAATGCGTTAGCTACGGCACAGATCCCGTGGAAGGAACCCACACCTAGCGCCCACCGTTTACGGCGTGGACTACCAGGGTATCTAATCCTGTTTGCTACCCACGCTTTCGTTCCTCAGCGTCAGTTGTTTCCCAGAGACCCGCCTTCGCCACCGGTGTTCCTCCTGATATCTGCGCATTTCACCGCTACACCAGGAATTCCAGTCTCCCCTGAAACACTCAAGTCTGCCCGTATCGCCTGCAAGCCCGAAGTTGAGCCCCGGGTTTTCACAAACGACGCGACAAACCGCCTACGAACTCTTTACGCCCAGTAATTCCGGACAACGCTCGCACCCTACGTATTACCGCGGCTGCTGGCACGTAGTTAGCCGGTGCTTCTTCTGCAGGTACCGTCACTCACGCTTCGTCCCTGCTGAAAGAGGTTTACAACCCGAAGGCCTTCATCCCTCACGCGGCGTCGCTGCATCAGGCTTCCGCCCATTGTGCAATATTCCCCACTGCTGCCTCCCGTAGGAGTCTGGGCCGTGTCTCAGTCCCAGTGTGGCCGGTCACCCTCTCAGGTCGGCTACCCGTCGTCGCCTTGGTAGGCCATTACCCCACCAACAAGCTGATAGGCCGCGGGCCCATCCTGCACCGATAAATCTTTCCACCACAACACATGCATGCTGTGGTCATATCCAGTATTAGACCCAGTTTCCCAGGCTTATCCCAGAGTGCAGGGCAGATCACCCACGTGTTACTCACCCGTTCGCCGCTCGTGTACCCCGAAAGGCCTTACCGCTCGACTTGCATGTGTTAAGCACGCCGCCAGCGTTCGTCCTGAGCCAGGATCAAACTCTCCGTAAAAGACTCTCGATCAATGGTCGAAACCACAAATCAGTCATAGACAAAAGAGTCAAATCACTAGCAAAAAAACTCAACTAGCAAATTCAAAACAACACCCGACAACAACCACCACAAGCGGATGACTGATACATCGAATGCATTCACCAAAACAAAAAATTTCGGCACTGACATTCATCGACACACTGTTGAGTTCTCAAAGAACACGCACACACCCAACACCCACAGACACACCGTCTGCAAGCATCGAGGGCAACTGTTCCAGCCTATCCCAGCTTGGTCTCGGACACAAGGCCCGACTCTTGGGGGACAAACCAACACTACACTTCCATCGCCAGAACCCGTACAACCTCGTTGCCACATCCGTGAAGACCTGGTCGGTGTCCGTCGCTCTGACTCGACAAAAGTTACGCGAGCGGATGCCGTCGCGCAAATCGGCAGGTGGACGCTCGCTTCGACCGCATCGCCGCAGCTGGGCGGCCAAACGGCCGCAGTGTCATCGAGCCTGTGCTGACTTCTGGCCACTGTGACGCTGACCATACCGGCGACCAACTCGCAACGGAGGCATTGCGCCCCGACCACGCCCGCGTCGGCGGCACCCCGCAAAAGCCTGGGTACGGTCGAACAAAAACCCTGTGGCACAAAGCTTTCCGGAGCACCCCCGTCTGAGACGATTCACTTCTACCCGCGGCCGGGCGATGCGCTGCAGAGCGCAGAGACGTGAGCCGGCTGGTTCACGCAGCTGCCGAGGTTGTCTGCCGGCTCGGCTACCCCCACCCACTCCCCTATCGGCACGACTCCCGCCCACACTCTGTCGGCCTCTATGTCGACGTCGTCGTCGACCGGTCCGCCGTCCCGCGTTTTCACCGACGCCTCGTACAACGCGAGCGCCAGCACGACCGTGGCGGCCAACTCCTTCTTGGTGTGAGCGCGCAGGTGCTGACTCCGCCCCGGGATCACCTGATCGACGATCGCATCGAGGGCGCGTCCCCGTTCGGCGGCGTCGGTCACCAGCCTGGGCCGACCCAGGACAACTGCACTTCGGTAGTTCATGGAGTGATGAAACCCGGATCTCGCGAGTACCAAGCCGTCCACAGTCGTGACGGTCACGCAGATGTCCGCATCCGGAGCCACCACCAGACTCCGGGCAGCGACGGACCCGTGGAGGTACAGCGTTCCGCCGCGATCAGGACCTTCGAGGTCCACTCCGTAGACCGTAGGAAGAACCCTGGGTGCGCCGTCGATCACGACACCGAGGTGGCAGATTCGGGCTGAGGCGAGGACATCGGCCAATTCGGCGCGAACGAGACGCGCCCGCGCGCGGCCCCGCCTGACAGTCGAGCGCTGAGTGGGAGAAAGTGCCATGTCGTCGATGCTCATGCGCTTGATGGTTCTCGATAATTGGCTTAGTGTCACGGTCCATTGATGCAAGAAACTCATAGGCCACTCGAAGGTGGGTCATGCTTCCGTCGTCGTTGATCATTTCGGTGGACCGCTCGGATCCCCGGACCCTGCCTGTCCAGATTGCTGACAGAATTCGCACGGCGATCAGTGACGGACAAGTAGGACCAGACGTTCGATTACCCAGCAGCAGAGCACTTTCCACCGAAATCGGTGTCGCTCGTGCGGTCATAGAGAGTGCATACGACCAGTTGACTGCCGAGGGCTGGTTGCACGCACGGCGCGGATCCGGGACCTTCGTTCGACGCCTTCCAGCCGACGGGCAGGCTCGAGCCGTGGCCGTATCCAGTCGCGCTACAACCGCAGAAACACCTTCATCGCGCGGCCGCAGAATACGACTGGCCACCGGGACACCATGGATCCCGCAGATGTCTGCGGCATGGAAACGCGCGTGGCGAGACGTCGGCAACGCCCAGCCGCCACAGGCCTATCCGGATCCGCGCGGCGAGGCGCACCTCCGCTCGGCGGTCGCCGACCTGCTGGGCCGTGCACGCGGACTGCACACCGACGCTGATTCCATCGTCATCACGACCGGCAGCATGCACGGGATGAGCCTGTCGCTGCCCGTCCTGGGTCAGGGTCTCTCCGCCTCCCCACCTGTGCTCGCCCACGAAAATCCCGGGTACCACGTCGCCACCTCCACTGCTCGCCGCTGGGGCTGGTCGATACACGACGTCGCTGTCGACGGCGACGGGCTCGTCACCGCCGAGCTCGACCGAGCACCCAATCGCACCCGTGCCGTCTACGTGACTCCATCCCACCAGTACCCGACCGGTGGATTGCTCACTGTCGGCCGACGACGCGAACTTGCTGACTTCGCACGTTCTCGCGACATCATGATCGTCGAGGACGACTACGATTCCGAATTCCGTTACGACGTAGCACCTTTACCGACTGTGGCCGAGTTCGCACCGGACAGGACAATCTACCTGGGCACGGTCGCCAAGACACTCGGCGGTGGCATCAGGATCGGCTGGCTCGTAGCACCGCCGAACATCGTCGAGCAGATCGCCGAGTTGCGTATCGATCTGGGCGACTACCCGTCGCTGCCAGTTCAACACGCGATGACCTCGTTGCTGCGCGACGGCGAATGGGACCGAACTGTCCGTGCGGCTCGCCGGCTCTACCGCGAGCGAGACCGACGTGTCGCAGCGGCCCTCGAGCGGTTCGGCGAACTCCGTGGGGTCGGCGCCGGAATGCACACAACTCTGTTACTCGACCCGAAAGTTGCAACGTCGGTGGCACTGGAGGTCGCAGCAGCGGGGGTCGACGTCGAAACCCTCGCGCGGTCGACAAGAAGCATCTCCCCGGTTGCCGGCTTGATCGTCGGGTACGGGTCGGTGTCCGACGACGAACTCAACTACGCCCTCGACATGCTCGTCGACGCGCTGACGCAGTTGACCTGATCCGTGTCAGTTCACTCGCTCGATGCTGCCGCCGAGATCGGTCAAGTTCTCGACGAACCGGGGATAACCACGGTCGATGTGATAGACGTCGTGAACCTCGGTGACCCCGTCGGCGCACAGCCCCGCCAGGACCAGACCCGCACCGGCCCTGATGTCCGAAGACCACACGGGAGCGCTCGATAGCTGCGGAACCCCACGCACAACAGCGTGGTGTCCGTCGGTTCGAGCATCCGCACCCAGCCGAATCATCTCCTCCACGAATCGGAATCGAGCTTCGAACACGTTCTCGGTGATCATCGCAGTTCCGTTCGCAACCGAAGCGAGTCCGATCGCCATCGGCTGCAGATCGGTCGGGAAACCGGGGAACGGAAGCGTCGCGAAGTTCACAGCTGTCGGGCGCTCGTGCTGTACGACCCGGAAACCATCGGCTTCGGACGTAACCTCCGAACCGGCCGCCCGCAGCTTGTCGAGAACCAACGACAGATGCTTCGGATTGACGCCGCGAACACGGACATCACCACGAGTCATCGCTGCTGCGATTCCCCAAGTGGCCGCCACGATGCGATCACCGATCACCTTGTGCGTGGTGGGCTTCAGCGATTCGACACCCTTGATGGTCAGTGTCGAAGTACCGGCACCACTGACTTGAGCGCCCATCTTGTTGAGCATGTTGCACACATCGACGATGTCGGGTTCGCGCGCCGCGTTGTCGATGACGGTCTCACCCTTGGCGAGGACCGCTGCCATCAGAATGTTCTCGGTCGCTCCGACAGACGGAAACGCAAGCCGAATATTGGCTCCGCGCAGTTCTTCTGCCTCGGCAACGACGCACCCGTGCTGTATCTCGCTGTGCGCACCGAGCAACCGCAGTCCGGATTGATGCATGTCGAGAGGGCGCGAGCCGATGGCATCCCCACCCGGCAGCGCGACCACCGCACGCTTGCAGCGAGCGACCAACGGACCAAGCACGCAGACCGACGCCCTGAACTGCGTCACCGCCGGAAAATCTGCACGATGGGTCGGTTCGGCGGGCGTCGTGATGTGCACGACCGAGCCTTCGAGCACGACCTCACACCCGAGTCCGCGTAAGACCTCGGCCATCAACGGCACATCGAGAATATCGGGGCAGTTGGTGATCGTGCTCGTACCCTCTGCCAGAAGCGCCGCTGCCATCAGCTTGAGGACGCTGTTCTTCGCACCGCCGACCGACACCTCGCCGACAAGTCGGTTACCACCGGAGACCAAAAAGCGTTCACTCACAGTTCGACAGCGTAGCCACGCCCCGCCGGTCAGGGCCGAGCGGTACCGTAGCGCCATGGCTGTGCACTTGACTCGGATCTACACCCGCACCGGCGACGACGGCACGACCGGGTTGAGTGACTTCTCCCGCGTACCGAAGACCGACCCGCGCGTCGTCGCCTACGCCGACTGCGACGAGACGAACGCCAGCCTCGGAGTCGTTCTGGCACTGGGCAATCCGTCGAAGAAGGTCGTCCAGGTCATCCGTACCGTCCAGAGCGATCTGTTCGACGCCGGTGCTGATCTGTCCACACCGGTGGTTCATGAGCCCAAGTATCCTCCGCTACGCATCGACCAGACCTACATCGACCGACTCGAAGGATGGTGCGACGAGTTCAACGAGGACCTCGAGCCCTTGACGTCCTTCATTCTGCCGGGTGGAACGCCACTGGGCGCTCTGCTGCACTCCGCGCGCACGGTGGCCCGTCGCGCTGAACGCGCGGCGTGGGCGGCCGTCGATGCGAGCCCGGAGGATACGAGCACATTGCCGGCGAAATACTTGAACAGACTGTCTGACCTGCTGTTCATCCTCAGTAGACATGCGAACCCCGAGGGTGACGTCCAATGGGTGCCGGGAGCATCTCGCTCCACCGACGGATAGATCTAAGCGGCCGGGCGACCGCGCCGTGAGCGGCCCGACGGGCGAGATTCGAGCCAGGACAGGAACGCCGTCAGCGCTCCCCTGTCCAGAGCAATCTCGAAGTGTCGACCGTGGTCGGTGAGCTCGAGAACCGCGATCTCGTCGGTCATGATGTCGAACTCGTCTGCCCGAGGCTTGCGGCGCTCACCCACTTCGATGCCTTGACGTGTCATCCGGTGATCCGGCCCCGGCCGAAGGCTCGACAGTTTGAAGAAGACGAGGGTGTTGTCGCCGTATCGGATGACACCGTGCCGCCAGCCGCTGCCGCCAGCCGACGGAGTAACCCGCATGATCGCCGCGGTACCGCCACGGCGAAGAATGGTCAGACGATACAGAAAAGCCGCGACGAGGCCTGCGAGCAGCACAACCAGGGTGATCAGAACAATCACTCCGATGTGCATCTCGCTGGCCCCGTCGCGGCTTTCTCGTGAAACCTAGGCCCGCTCGGCGGCGCGAATTCGGCCCTTCGCCATCGCGAGTGCCTCCTTGTCGTCACCGCCCGCGTCCAGTACCGCTCGAGCTGCATCGACGTCGATGTCCTTGGCGAAGTCCGCAGACTCCGCGAGGACAGTGACGGCTTTACCCGTCACCGACAGGAATCCACCGTGTACAGCCGCGACGATTCGCTCGCCGTCGACCGTGGTGATGGAGACCGTGCCTGCCTCGACCAGCTGGCCGAGGACCGGCTCGTGACCGGCCATGATGCCGATCTCGCCCTCTGTGGTCTGAGCACTCACCAAGGTCGCGTTGCCGGACCATAGCTTCTGCTCGACCGCGACGAGGGAGACCTCCATGCCGTTCGTTTCCGAAGAAGTCACGTCGGGCTACTTTCCGGCGATCTTCTTGGCTGCTGCCTCGACGTCGTCGAGACCACCACAGCTGTTGAATGCCTGCTCAGGGAGGTGGTCGTACTCGCCCTTGGTGACCTTGTCGAACGCCTCGATGGTGTCGGACAGCGACACGACCGAGCCTGGCTCACCGGTGAACTTCTCCGCGACGATGAAGTTCTGGCCGAGGAACTTCTGGAGGCGGCGTGCACGGCCGACCAGAACCTTGTCCTCTTCCTGAAGCTCGTCCATACCGAGGATGGCGATGATGTCCTGCAGTTCCTTGTACTTCTGCAGAATGCGCTTCACCTCGTTGGCAACGCGGAAGTGCTCTGCACCGACGATGCCGGGCTCGAGGATTCGCGATGTCGAGCTGAGCGGGTCCACAGCGGGGTAGATACCCATCTGCGAAATCGGACGCGACAGCTCGGTCGTTGCGTCGAGGTGGGCGAACGTCGTCGCAGGCGCCGGGTCGGTGTAGTCGTCGGCGGGAACGTAGATCGCCTGCAGCGAGGTGATCGAGCGTCCACGGGTCGAGGTGATGCGCTCCTGGAGCTCACCCATCTCGTCCGCCAGCGTCGGCTGGTAACCCACGGCAGAAGGCATACGTCCCAGCAGGGTCGATACCTCGGAACCTGCCTGCGTGAAGCGGAAGATGTTGTCGATGAAGAGCAACACGTCCTGGCCCTGCACATCGCGGAAGTACTCCGCCATTGTCAGTGCCGACAGCGCGACGCGCATACGCGTGCCGGGCGGCTCGTCCATCTGGCCGAAGACAAGGGCGGTGTCCTGAAGGACGCCCATCTCTTCCATCTCGAGGTGAAGGTCGGTGCCCTCACGAGTGCGCTCACCGACGCCTGCGAACACCGAGGTACCGGAGAACTCGCGGGCGATACGGGTGATCATTTCCTGGATCAGAACGGTCTTACCGACACCGGCACCACCGAACAGTCCGATCTTTCCGCCCTTGACGTACGGGGTGAGAAGGTCGATGACCTTGATACCGGTCTCGAGGATCTCGGTCTTGCCTTCGAGCTGATCGAAGGCTGGTGGCTTGCGGTGGATGCCCCACTGCTCGCCGTCGCGACCGAGGCCCGGGGTGTCGAGGCAGTCACCGAGGGCGTTGAAGACGTGGCCCTTGACGACGTCGCCGACGGGAACCGAGATCGGCTTGCCACTGTCCACGACGTCCGTGCCGCGGACGAGTCCGTCGGTCGGCTGCATGGAAATGGTGCGGACCAAGTTGTCACCGAGGTGCTGTGCGACCTCGAGCGTCAGGGTCTTGGCCACGGTCGGCAGAGTGATCTCTGCGTGGAGGGCGTTGAACAGGGCGGGGATGGAGCCGCGCGGGAACTCGACGTCCACAACGGGGCCGATGACCCGAACGACACGGCCGGACTGTGTGTCCGCTCCGCTCGCGTTCTCTTGGGCTACTGCTGCGGTCATTGCTTAGTCACTTCCTGCGCTGTCAGCCAACGCGTTTGCGCCACCAACGATTTCGCTGATTTCCTGGGTGATCTGGGCTTGCCGAGCCTGGTTGGCCTGACGGCTCAGGTTCTCGACCAATTCGTTCGCGTTGTCCGTTGCCGCCTTCATTGCGGTACGGCGCGCAGCCGACTCGGACGCAGCCGCATCGAGCAACGAGGAGTAGATCCTCGTGCTGATGTACTTCGGCAGCAGAGCCGACAGAAGCGTTCCGGCCTCGGGCTCGAAGTCGTACTGGGCCTGCGCATCCGCCGCCGAAGGCGAATCGGTGAGCGCATCTGCGCCCATCTGAATCTCTTCGTCGGTGTACGAGATCTCCAGCGGTGCCATCCGGCGAACTTCGGGCTTCTGCGTCAGCATCGACACGAAACGTGTGTAGACGATGTGCAGTTCGTCGACGCCCTCGATGGTGCCTTCACCGTTGGGGGCGTCCACCTCGGAGCCTGATCCCGCCATGAACAGCTCGACCAGATGCCTACTGGCCTTCGCCGCGTCGGCGTAGCCGGGCTCCTGTGAGAAGCCCGTCCATGCACCCTTCACGTCGCGTTCGCGGAAGGTGTAGTAACCGAGCCCCTTCGCGCCGAGCACGTAGATGACCGGGTCCTTGCCCTCCTTGCGCAGAAGCTGAAACAGCTCCTCCGCTTCCTTGAGGACGTTGGAGTTGTAGCCACCGCACATGCCACGGTCGCTGGTCACGACCAGGACAGCCGCACGCTTGGGTTCGGCGCGCTCGTTCAGCAATGGGTGATCGAGCGAACCCGACGCACTGGCCAGAGCCGAGAGCACTTTGGTGATCTCTTCCGCGTACGGCTTGGAGGCTGCAACACGGGCCTGCGCCTTGGTGATTCGCGACGTGGCGATCAGTTCTTGCGCCTTGGTGATCTTCTTCGTCGAGTTGACCGACTTGATCCGGGAACGCAGCTCGAGAATGCTTGCCATCAGCTGTTCACGCTCCCTTCTTTGCTCGTCTTGTCACCTGTCATCGCCGGCCTACTTGCTGACTGTCTTGCGGGTGACGTTGACCTGCTCCTGGCTGACCTCGTCCGGGTTCAGCGTGTCTGCCTCGGCCTCGTTGACGACGGTGTTGCCTTCGGAGTCGAGGAAGCCTGCCTTGAACTTCTCGGTGGCTTCGAGGAGCGCCTTCTGCGTGTCGTCGTCCAGTGCCTTGCCGCCGGCAATGTTGTCGTACACGCCGCTGGCGTTGCGGTGCAGATCCTCGAGCAACTCGCTCTCGAAGCGACGAACGTCGCCGACGGGAACCGAGTCGTAGGTGCCCTGACCGGCGAGCCAGATCGACACGATCTGATCTTCGACGGCAACCGGCGAGTACTGATCCTGCTTGAGCAGCTCGACCAGTCGCGCACCGCGCTCGAGCTGAGCCTTGGATGCAGCGTCGAGGTCGGATGCGAACGCGGAGAAGGCTTCGAGCTCACGGAACTGAGCCAGCTCGAGACGGAGTGAGCCAGAGACCTTCTTCATGCCCTTGGTCTGCGCGGCGCCACCGACTCGGGATACCGAGATGCCGACGTTGATCGCGGGACGAACACCCTTGTTGAAGAGGTCCGATTCGAGGAAGACCTGACCGTCGGTGATCGAGATGACGTTGGTCGGGATGTACGCCGAGACGTCGTTGGCCTTGGTCTCGATGATCGGCAGCGCCGTCAACGATCCGCCACCGAGCTCGTCGGACAGCTTCGCCGACCGCTCCAGCAGACGGGAGTGCAAGTAGAAGACGTCACCCGGGTATGCCTCGCGGCCCGGCGGACGGCGCAGCAGCAGCGAGATGGCGCGGTACGCCTCGGCCTGCTTGGTCAGGTCGTCGAACACGATGAGGACATGCTTGCCCTGGTACATCCAGTGCTGGCCGATGGCCGAGCCGGTGTACGGAGCGAGCCACTTGAAGCCGGCCGAATCGGATGCCGGAGCCGCGACGATCGTCGTGTACTCGAGGGCACCCTGCTCTTCGAGCGCAGCCTTGACGCCTGCGATCGTGGAGCCCTTCTGACCGATGGCGACGTAGATGCAGCGAACCTGCTTCTTCTCGTCGCCGGACTCCCAGTTGGCCTTCTGGTTCAGGATGGCGTCGATGCAGACGGCAGTCTTGCCGGTCTTGCGGTCGCCGATGATGAGCTGACGCTGTCCGCGGCCGATCGGCGTCATGGCGTCGATGGCCTTGATGCCGGTCTGCAGCGGCTCTTCGACCGGCTGGCGCTCGAGTACCGAGGCAGCCTGCAGTTCGAGAGCACGGTGCTCGCTGGACTCGATGTCGCCCAGACCGTCGATCGGCTGACCGAGGGGGTTGACGACGCGGCCGAGGTAGCCGTCGCCGACCGGCACGGACAGAACGTCGCCGGTGCGCTTGACTTCCTGGCCTTCTTCGATGTGCTCGTAGTCACCGAGGATGACGGCACCGATTTCGGTGGCATCCAGGTTGAGCGCAACACCGAGAACGCCGCCGGGGAATTCCAGCAGCTCGTTGGACATCGCCGACGGAAGACCGGACACGTGCGCAATTCCATCGCTCGTGTCGGTAACCGTGCCGACCTCCTCGCGGGAGGACTCCGGTGAGTAGCTCGCGGTGAAGTTCTCGATCGCGCTACGGATCTCGTCGGAGGAGATCGTCAGCTCCGCCATATTTTTTCCTGCTCTTCCTTCAATGATCGCGGTATTAAAGGCTTTCGAAATTTCGAAACGCCTCTTCGTCCAGACTGTGGTGCCGTACTCGTACTACTTGAGCGTCTTTCGCAATGCAGCGAGGCGGCCTGCCCCACTACCGTCGATGACCTCGTCGCCGATTCGGACCACAAGTCCGCTGAGCAGTTCGGCATCGACCTCGACATGTACGGTGACGGGCTTGCCGTAGGTACGCGTCAATGTCGCAGTCAGCTTCTCGAGCTGGCTGTCACTGAGGGGTGCCGCACTGCGCACGTGCGCCACAGCTCGGTCGCGGACCTGCGCTGCCAGTCCTGCCAGCTCGTCCAGTGCGTCGGCGGGTGCCGCTTTACGGAGACGACTGACCGTCTGGATCGCCAACGCCTCGGTAACCGCAGTCACCTTGCCGTACAGCAGACGTCCGAGCAGCTCACGCTTGGCCGCAACAGGCTTGCCGAGATCCGACAGGGCCTGCTCGAGCTGCGGGTTGGCTGCAACGATCCGGCCGAGACGGAACAGCTCGTCCTCGACGGTATCGAGCTGATCCTGGTCGGCCGCGGCACGAAGCAGAGCTTCGCGGCCCAGCACGACCAGTGAGTTCAGCAAATCCGATGCCTTGGACCAGCTCTCCGTGACAGCGGTCTTCAGGATTTTCGAGGTAGTCTCCGAAACCTGTCCGGCGAAGAGTTCCTCCGCCAGCGCGCTGCGACGTTCCGCGGAAACCGAGGCGTCGGACAGCGCGGTACGCAACGTGCGCTGTCCGTCGAGGGTCTCCACGACAGCGAAGAGCTCTGCACCGGTCTGCGCGGCAGCAGCAGTTGCTTGCCCTGCCGACGCGGACCCAAGCGCATCGTTCGCAACCGAACGCGTGCGGGCCAGAGCCTCACGAGAAGTTGCGTACATGGTTATCTCACTTTCCCGCTGCAGAATCAGCGGTAACGGAGTCGAGTTCGCTCAGGAAGCGGTCGATGGATCCAGCACGCTTCGCCTCATCGGACAGCTGCTCGCCGATGACCTTCTCCGCGAGTTCCACTGCCGTGCGTCCGAGGTCGCTACGGAGTTCCGTAACGATCTGCTGACGCTGAGCAACGAGCTGGCTGTGACCTGCGGCCACGATCCGGTCGCTTTCCTCCTGCGCCTTCGTCTTCAACTCGGCGAGGATGGCCTGTCCCTGAGCACGCGCGTCCTCACGGATTTGCGCGGCTTCGTGACGAGCGTCGGCGAGCTGCTTCTGGTACTGCTCGAGAGCAGCCTTAGCCTCCGCCTGAGCCTCTTCGGCCTTCTTGATGCCGCCTTCGATCAGCTCGCTACGCTGCGTCAGGACTTCTTGGAACTTCGGGAGGATGTACTTCCAGAAGACGAAGCCGATGACAGCGATGCAGACCGCAGACCAAACGATGTCGTAAGTCGCGGGGAGAAGAGGATTGATGTCCTCGCCTTCCGCCGCGGCCAAGAACGCGATGTCGGTTGCCATGTCGGATTAACCGAACAGGAAGCCGGCGACGATACCGATCAGCGCGAGCGCTTCGGTGAACGCGATGCCGAGGAACATGTTGGTACGGATGGTGCCCTGGAGCTCAGGCTGACGGGCGATGCCCTCGATGGCCTTGCCGACCACGATGCCTACACCGATGCCAGGTCCGATGGCAGCGAGGCCGTAACCGATTGCACCGTATCCAGCGCCGGTCACCGTGCTGGTCGTTTCCTGTGCCAGGTACGCGAGGCTCATTTGAATTCCGTTCCCTTTCTGTTGCCCATCACCGGTCGGTGCGTGGGTCAGGTAGATCTTGTCGTCGTGCGGTCTAGTGAGAGTCGGCGTGCAGTACTAGTGCGAGTCTGCGTGCAGGGCGAGGTCGATGTACACCGCGGTGAGCAGTGCGAACACGTACGCCTGCAGTCCGATGACGAGCATCTCGAACAGCGTGAAGCCGAAACCTGCTGCAAGCGAGAACAGGCCGAAGATCTTCATTCCCGCCGCAGCCTGGAAGAAGAAGAACTGGGTCGCGCTGAAGAACAGCACGAGCATGAGGTGACCGGCCAGCATGTTGGCCATGAGACGCACGGTGAGCGTGAACGGTCGAAGGATGAACGTCGAGATGAACTCGATCGGGATCAGGATGATGTGCAGCGCTGGCGGCACATCCGGGACAACGACGCTGCTCTTGACGTATTTGAAGAAGCCGTACTTCTTGATTCCAACGTAGTTGAACGTCACGTAGGCGATCAACGCGAGCACGATCGGCATACCGATACGAGCGTTCGGCGAGATGTTCAGGAACGGGATGATTCCGGAGAGATTCATGAACAACACGGCGAAGAAGATCGTCATGATGATCGGTAGGAACCTCTTGCCCTGTTCCTTGCCGAGAATCTCGTCGGCGATCTGCACCTTGACGAAGTCGAGCATGTACTCGACGACGTTCTGCAGACCCCGCGGTACAACCTTCGGCCCGCGCATCGCGACAGCGAACAGCACGACCAACACGAGGGTCATGAGAATGCGAATCAGCATCAGCCGGTCGAGTTCGAAGGGGGTGCCTTCGAACAACACAGCGGGAGGAAAGAAGTCGGATAGTGACGGCGGGTGGAACTCCGCAGCCAGGTTGGTGACGCTCAGCGGTCTCTCCCGTGTTCGGGCCGCAGACGCCAAACGACTGCGGTTCGATCGGACATTGACGATCTATCAAGTCGACGATATCGGCTCGAGGTCGTCAGCAGCTGAGGCCTGGTCTTCACTGGCCAGCGTCTGTCGGGTGTCGGCGACTCACGTCGACTCGGTAACTCTTCGGGCGCGTCTGTAAGTAAAGTCACGCGACGTCGGCTACCTGTGAGGATCTTCTTGCCACGCGATATGTCCTGTTCGCGGCAGTCGAACCCTCCCTTGGTCGGAACTTTATCAACACAACTACGACGTTGTGTAGGTGGGGCTGTTTCTTGACCGATTACGACCGTTCGTCGTACTACGCACCGTCGGACTCGGTGTTGTCTGGTTTGTCGTCCACGTACGGAGCCTTGGTGCGCACGACGCCGTAGACCTCCGCACCGAGAACGAGAACCAGAGCAGCTACCACGACGAGCGCCAACGACTTCTTGCTGTAGAAATCCATGTCCTTCAATACCGCCAAGACCACAACGGCGAGCAGCATCTTGACGATCCAGCCACCCAGCAGCACTGCACCGGCCATCGTCGGCGGAATCTTCGAGGTCAGTGCAATGGACAACGCCGTGGTCAGAATGAACCCGCCACCGAGTGCCGCACCGATGAGAGCTCCCCACAGTCCGGGAATTCCAGCGACCAGCGTCGCGATGACGGCACCGAGTACGGTCAACACCGCCAGACCGATGATGCCGTAGCGAACTGCAGCACGCATCGAGTCGGATTGATCGGGCACCGGCGTAGGAGAGAAGCTCACAGACGCACAGACTACCCAGCCGCGCCGGACGTCAGCCCCGACGGCCTCGTCGGCCGGCTTTCCGCGTGCGTCGATTCTGCCGAGCCATGTCGAGGCGAATAGTCGGTACTGCAGTCACCACCAGTGCGAACACCAGACCGGCTGCAACCAGCAGCACGACGATTCGTCGATCGATCAAAGATGATCCGACGGCACCGAATGCGAGCACTCCGACCCACAAGTAGATGACCAGGACGACTCGACGATGCGAATGTCCGATCTGAAGCAATCGGTGATGCAGATGCATCTTGTCGGGGCTGAAGGGGCTACGGCCCGCCCGGGTACGCCTGATGACCGCCAGCAGAAGGTCGAGTATCGGAATGAACATGACCGCGCCGACAAGTAGGAGCGGCGACAGGAGGCCGAGCAAATCCCGTGGACCGTACGCCACGAGCGGGATTCGGCCCGATGCGCTGGTCGCCACCGTCGCGAGCATCAGTCCGATCAGCATGGATCCCGAATCGCCCATGAAGATGCGGGCGGGCTGAAAGTTGTGCGGGAGAAACCCGAGGCAGGCACCGGCGAGCGCCGCGGCAATGACCGCAGGCGGGTAGATGCTCACGTCGCCGCCCTGTTCGTGAAGCAAACCAACCGAGAACACACAGATGGCGAGCGACGCGATGAGCCCGAGCCCGGCTGCCAGGCCATCGAGACCGTCGACGAAGTTCATCGCGTTCACCATCACGACGGTGATCAACACGGTGACAAGACCGGCCTGTAGTTGGTCCAGGACGAGAGTGCTGCCACCGTCCGGCCCCCACGGCAGATAGAGCAGATACCAGCTGACGCCCATGACGACCAGGACTCCAGCGGCTGTCACCTGGCCGACGAATTTCGTGAGGGCATCGAGACCCCACCGGTCGTCGATGATGCCGACCGCCACGATGACGAATCCGGCTACCATCGCCGCCGGGACGTCCTGGTTGTACTCGGGGTTGAATCCTCGGGCGAGAGCAGGCAGTTGCGACGCGAACAGCAGCGCCACCAGCATTCCGAGGTACATCCCAGTGCCGCCGAGACGCGGCGTCGGAGTCACGTGGACGTCTCGCTCACGTGGAGCAGCGACCGCCCCGAACTTGATGGCAAGAACTCGAACACCCCCGGTGGCCAGGAACGTCACGACAGCCGCGGTGAGAAAGACGAGCAGGAGCTCCCGGATCGGGACGCCCGCGCCTTGCCCGGATTGCGCGAGGATCTCGACCGTCATGCGTCGGGGTAGGCCGGCTTGCGCGTCACGAGAGCCGTCACGTCGTTCTTCACGGAAGCCAGCTCACGGTCACCGCCTACGGTGCCTGCCTCGGCTCGGACGGCACGCGAGAGCAGAACACCGACGGTGTTCATATCGGAGGCATCGAATCCTTGGCTCGTCACCGCTGCAGACCCGACCCGAATGCCCGACGCCACAGCAGGTGGAGCCGGATCGAAGGGAATCGCGTTCTTGTTGAGGACGATCGCGGCCGCTGCGCACCGTGCTTCTGCGGTGCGGCCGTCGACGCCGAGATGCTGCAGATCGAACAACGCAAGGTGGGTGTCGGTGCCGCCCGAGACCGCACGCATCCCAGCATCGGTCAGCGACTGAGACAGCGCTTGTGCGTTGGCGACCACCTGAGCCGCATACCGGCGGTAGTTTTCGGTCTGTGCTTCGCGGAACGCCACCGCCTTGGCTGCGATGGTGTGCATCATCGGGCCGCCTTGGCTGAACGGGAAGACAGCTTTGTCGATGGCTCGTGCGTGCTCCTGACGGCACATCAGCATGCCCCCGCGCGGCCCCCTCAACACTTTGTGCGTGGTGGCAGACACAACGTCGGCATACGGGACGGGCGACGGAATGGCTTGTCCGGCAACCAGTCCGATGAAATGTGCCGCGTCCACCCACAGGATCGCACCCACCTCGTCGGCGATGGATCGGAACGCTGCGAAGTCGATCTCACGCGAGTAGGCCGTCGCTCCCGCGACGATGATCCGGGGTCGGTGCACTAGCGCCAGCTCGCGTACCTCGTCGTAGTCGATGAGCTCGGTGTCGCGGCGCACGTGATACGGAACGGCGGTGAACCACCTGCCGGAGAAATTGACCTTGGAGCCATGAGTCAGGTGGCCTCCGTGCGGCAGGCTCATCGCGAGTACGGCGTCGCCCGGTTGCGCGAAAGCCGCGTATACGGCCAGGTTCGCATTTGCCCCCGAATGCGGTTGCACGTTGACGTGGTCGGCACCGAACAGGGATTTGGCGCGCTCGATCGCGAGAGTTTCGGCGCGGTCCACCACCTCGCATCCACCGTAGTAGCGGTTGCCCGGGTACCCCTCGGCGTACTTGTTCGTCAGGACACTTCCCTGCGCTGCCAGCACGGCAGCCGAAGTGAGATTCTCGCTGGCGATGAGCTGTAGGCCTCCACGCAATCGGTCGAGTTCACCGGTGACGATGTCGGCGATCTCGGGATCGACTGCCTCGAGCTCGGCGAAATCCGGACCGGAGAATCGGGGTTCCGTCACTGCGCCACACTCCCCTGCACGAGACTGTCCGCGGTGACCCCGAGTACCTCGGCGATGGCATCGGTCGAAATTGCACCTGCACGCAGTATCTTCGGCTGTTCCGATGTCAGATCGACGATCGTCGATGCGACTGCATGCTCGGCAGGACCACCATCGAGGTAGACCGCAGCCGAACCGCCGAGCTGGTCCCTCGCCTCGGTCACCGTCGTCGCAGGAGGCTGTCCCGAGATGTTCGCACTGGAGACCGCGAGCGGACCGACCTCACGCAATAGTTCCAGCGCGACCGGATGCAATGGCATACGGAGCATCACGGTGCCGTGCGCGTCGCCCAGATCCCACGCGAGTGACGGTGCCTGCTGCACGACGAGACTCAGCGCGCCGGGCCAGAATGCCCTGATCAGATCTCGCGTACGCGGCCTGACGCTACCCACGAGACCGTCGATCGTGTTCCAAGAACCGACCAGCACCGGCACCGGCATGTCTCGGCCGCGACCTTTTGCCCGGAGTAAATCGGTGACAGCGCTACCGTCGAACGCGTCGGCCGCGAGGCCGTACAGGGTGTCGGTCGGCATGACCACGAGACGTCCGGACTTGAGTGCGCCCCGGGCTGCGGACAACCCGGCTGCTCGAGAATCGGCGTGCTGGCAGTCGTAGACGGTACTCACCCCCCTATCCTGTCACTCGTTCCATCGCCGACGACGTCAAGGTTGGCCCAGTGCGTCGCATGTCGACCGGATCGACTGCACAGACGATCGGACTAACTGTCCGCGGAGACCGCCCGTGACGCGACGACGAACCGCGGACGGCCGGACAAATCGGGATGCTCGACGACATCGGTGAACACACGTCGCCGTTCGAACAACGCTGCAACCCGCTCGCCGTGTGAATCATCGTGTTCGACACCCACTCCCCCACCGACGGCGAGCCACCGCGCGATGTTGCCAATCATCGGCTCGATGACCGAGAGTCCGTCGGAGCCGCCGAAAAGAGCCAGATGCGGATCGTGCTCGAACACCTCCGGCTCCAACTCGGCGCCCTCGGGAATGTACGGCGGGTTGGCGACGATGACATCCACCCGACCGTCGAGCTCGGTCAGTAGGTCGCGGTCCGTGACATCCCCGTGGTGCAGCGTGATCGGAGTGTCACCGAGTTCGGCGCGGAGGTCCGCGTTGCGGCGAGCCCACGCCAACGCAGACGGATCGAGCTCGACGGCGTGGACCTGTGCGTCGGGCCTCGCGTTGGCCAACGCGAGCGCGAGAGCACCCGAGCCGGTACACAGATCGAGGATGACCGGCGGCTTCCGATCGACACCTTCCACGAATGCAAGTGCCCAGCCGAGCAGAAGTTCGGTCTCAGGGCGCGGAACGAACACTCCCGGCCCTACTTCGACGTCGATGTTGCCCAGTGCCGTCGTTCCGGTGATGTACTGCAACGGAATTCGCTTGGCGCGCTGCTCGACGGTCCGGTAGTACGCCTCGATCACCTCGGGTTCGACGAGGGGAACGAGTCCGAGACGTCCGCGCTCGACGCCGACGATGTGCGAGGCGAGCAATTCGGCGTCGACCCTGGCGCTGGGCACACCAGCCGCCTCCAGGGTCGCGGTTGCTTCCAGAATGGCCAAGCGAAGCGGTTTCCGAGTCACCACTACAGCGTGCCATGCCGTACCGACGCGCCGTGCATGCGTCAGATTCGCTTCAGAAGCTCGGCCTTCTTGGTGAAGAACTCGTCGTCGGTCAGGATGCCCTTGTTGTGCAGAGATGCGAGCGACTCGATGGCCGAGGTGACCTCGTCGATGTTCATGCCACCGGGGGAACCCGGCTCGGAGACAGCGGACGGCCGCGGCTGAAAATTGGATGGCGCCGGTGAGGGCGCCGGAGCTTGTTCGGGTGTTCGAGATGGGCCTTGTGCCGACTGCGAAGGATCGACCAAGGGCAGGCTCGCAGCGGTGAACGTGCCGTACTGACTGGTGAATTCCAACGAGCCCGGGCCGCCACCCTGCTGTTGTTGTACGCCACCGATCGAGTGATCCAGTGTGTCGTAGATCGACAGGCGACCGTTGGCCAGCACCGCGAGACGTCGCGAACCAGGGAAATAGGCGTACTGCGAACCGTTCTGCCCGCCGCTGGAACTGGGACTGCCGAGATCGCTCGGCCACCAGCTCGAGCCGAATCCCGAACTCGATTGCGCTGGCGGATAGACCTGCTGGTTCGCCAGCAACTCGGACAGGTCGCGGCACAATCCGTCGACGCGTGCTTTGAGTCCGTGGTCGAACATGTTGCCGACCATTGTCATCCCCCCGCGCATCCACTGTCCCCCGCCGCCGAGCTCGGGGACGTTGAACTGTGCCATCGTTCCACGACCGGCGTTGACGGCATCGAGCATCGTGCGCACTGCTGCGGTGGAGACGCCGTACCGGCCGGCCAACTCCGCAACTGCGTTCTCACCCGCGGGTGTCAGTTCCTGGTACATCGGCACCTTTCCTGTGCGCTTAGGCCCGTGCGTGGAGCGGATTATTCGGCTTGCATCCGCGCGTCTCGGTCAGCCTTGGCAAGGGCGTCGAGCAACGCATCGAGCTCACCATCGAGTACGGCGTCCAGGTTATGCGACTTGTAGCCGATCCGATGATCGGTGATGCGGTTCTCCGGATAGTTGTAAGTGCGAATGCGCTCGGAGCGGTCGACGGTGCGAACCTGACTCGCTCGCCCGGCTGCCGCTTCTTCGTCGGCAGCTTCCTCGGCCGCAGCTTGCAGTCGCGCTGCGAGGACCTGCATCGCACGCGCCTTGTTCTGCAGCTGCGAGCGCTCGTTCTGACAGGTGACGACGATCCCTGTGGGCAAGTGGGTGATCCGCACTGCGGAGTCGGTCGTGTTGACGCCCTGCCCGCCCTTGCCGGACGACCGATAGACATCGATCCGGAGGTCGGTCTCGTCGATCTGTACTTCCTCGACCTCGTCGGGCTCTGGGTAGACCAGAATTCCGGCTGCGGACGTGTGCACTCGACCCTGTGATTCGGTCACGGGCACTCGCTGGACGCGGTGCACGCCCCCCTCGAACTTCAGTCGGGCCCAGACACCGTCGAGCGAACTACCTTTTGCCTTGATGGACAAGGTCGCGTCCTTGTAGCCGCCGAGATCGGAGACATTGGCGTCGAGGATTTCGACTCGCCACCCGCGACGCTCGGCGTAGCGCACATACATTCTGGCAAGGTCGGCGGCGAACAGCGCCGATTCCTCGCCGCCCTCACCGGATTTGACCTCCATCACGATGTCGTCACCATCGTGCGGATCACGCGGAGCAAGAAGGTCGGCGAGCGTCTGTTCGAGTGCCACCACAGTCGCTTCGAGTTCAGGAACCTCCGCGGCGAAGGACGCATCGTCGGCGCCCAACTCGCGCGCTGCGGCGAGATCGTCCTGAGCGGACGTGAGTTTCCCGTGAACCGACATGATCGGGGCGAGTTCGGCGAATCGCTTGCCTGCACGCCGCGCCGCCGCCGGATCGTTGTGCAAGGCAGGGTCGGCGAGCTGCTGTTCCAGGCCCGAATGCTCGGCCAGAATGTCGTCGATGGCCGAAGGCTTCGTCGTCCTCGCCATTGGTGCGCTCCGCTCTAGTGCTCGAGAAGTCCATATATACAAAAGCCGACGCCCGCCCTGTAGACATCACAGGACGGGCGTCGGGAGAAAAGCTAGCTGTCGGCGTCAGCCTTCTTGCCGGCACGCTTTCCGTAGCGAGCCTCGAAGCGCGCAACGCGACCACCGGTGTCGAGAATCTTCTGCTTGCCCGTGTAGAACGGGTGGCACTGCGAGCAGACCTCGACGTTGATCCGGTCTTTGTCGGTGGTGCTGTGGGTCTCGAAAGTATTGCCGCAACCGCACACAACCGTGGTCAGTGTGTAGTCGGGGTGAATTCCTGCCTTCATGGTGTCCCTTTCAGATGGTCGCCGGGTCGCCCTCGCCAATCGAGAGCGTGAACCGGAACCGGACTCGGCCGTTCAGTATGCCAGAGAGGTCTTCCGACCTGCTAATCGTCTTCATTCCCTCACCGACAGGTGCCTCAACACCCGCACCTGTCGGCTTGTTCCCGCGCTGGAAACCAGATGGTCAGTCGTCGAGCGCGCCGGGCGCGGTCTTCGACACCTGGATCAGGAACTCGACGTTGCTCTTGGTCTTCTTCAAGCGATCGACCAACAGATCGATTGCCTGATGCGAGTCGAGACCCGACAGAACGCGGCGGAGTTTGTGCACCACGGCCATCTCGTCGGGACTCAGCAGCAACTCGTCGTGACGGGTGCTCGACGGGTTGATGTCCACAGCCGGGAACACACGCCGCTCGGCGATCTTGCGATCGAGCTTGAGCTCGGCGTTGCCGGTGCCCTTGAACTCCTCGAAGATCACGGTGTCACCGGTGGAACCGGTCTCGACCATGGCCGTCGCGATGATGGTGAGCGATCCACCGTTCTCGATGTTGCGGGCAGCGCCGAGGAAACGCTTCGGCGGGTACAGCGCCGTCGAATCGACACCACCGGACAGGATTCGGCCCGACGCAGGCGAACTGTTGTTGTACGCACGACCCAATCGAGTGATCGAGTCGAGCAACACGACGACGTCCTGACCTGCTTCGACGAGACGCTTCGCACGCTCGATCGCGAGTTCGGCGACTGCCGTGTGGTCACCTGGCGGACGGTCGAACGTCGAGGCGATGACCTCGCCCTTCACCGAGCGCTGCATGTCGGTGACCTCTTCCGGACGCTCGTCGACCAGGACGACCATCAGGTAGCACTCGGGATTGTTGACCGAGATCGCGTTGGCGATCGCCTGCAGAACGCTCGTCTTACCGGCCTTCGGCGGGCTGACGATCAGTGCGCGCTGACCCTTGCCGATCGGCATGACCAGGTCGATGATGCGAGTGGTCAGAATGTTCGGCGTCGTCTCCAACCGCAGCCGCTGGTTCGGATACAGCGGGGTGAGCTTGCCGAACTCTGGACGCTTGCGCGCAGTCTCGACATCACCACCGTTGACGGTGTCCAGTCGAACGAGCGGGTTGAACTTCTGTCGCTGATTCGACTGCTCACCTTCACGAGCGACACGAACAGCACCGGTCACGGCGTCGCCGCGGCGTAGACCGTTCTTCCGCACGAGGTTCATCGAGACGTATACGTCGTTCGATCCCGCGAGGTAACCGGAGGTGCGCACGAAAGCGTAGTTGTCGAGCACATCGAGAATGCCCGCTACCGGCTGCAATACGTCGTCGTCGCGGATCTCGGGCTCGCGCTCGTTTCCACCGCCGCCACCGCCGCCTTCACCGCGGTCACGCCCACGACGACGCTCACGGAACCTGCGTCCCCTGCGGCCACGGCCATCGCCGTCGTCCTCGGAGTTGTCACGGTTGTCGCGGTTGTCTCGGGGACCGTTGTTGTTGCGGTCGTCCCCACGAGAGTCGTTCTGGTTCTGATTCCGGTTGCGGTTGCCGTCACCCCGGTTGCTCTCACCACGGTTGCCTTCACCGCGGTTGTCGCGGTTGCGCTCGCCGCGGGTGCGCTCGTTGCGCCCGCCCTCGGAACGGTTGCCGTCGTTGTCGGAGTTCTCGCCCCGGTTTCCAGCGTCACCACGGTTTCCAGCGTCCCCACGGTTTCCGCGAGCGCCGTCGTTACCGTCGGTCGAATTCCGATTCTCACGGTCGGCACGGCCACGTCGCGGCCGCTCGTTGGACGCAGCGTCTCCTGCGTCCGCACCCGTGGGCTGGGAGTCAGGAGTCGCGGCGGGCGCAGAGTCGGCAGCGGCAGCAGAGTCGGCAGCGGCTGCGGTCTCGTCGAGCGGGAGCTGGTCGGGAGCGCCTGCCCTACGACCTGCGGTACGCCGACTGCGCGTGCGACGAGGTGTGTCCGTCGCATCGTCCACGCTTGATTCAGATGTAGCTTTCGAGCTCGTCTCGGGCGCCGGAGTCACGGCGGTCGGAGTCACGGCGGTCGGAGTCACGGCGGTCGGAGTCACGGACTCCTGAGCGCGAGTCTTGTCGGCTGCACTACGTCGAGGGGCCTTGGGTGCATCGGTTGTTGCCGCCGCACCACCGCCTTGACGTGCAGAAATGGCGGCGATCAGATCGCCTTTACGCATGCCGGAGATGCTTTTGATGCCGAGTTCGCCCGCGAGACTACGCAGCTCGGTGAGCACCATTCCGGACAGGCCAGCTCCGCGTCGCGTCTTTTCGGGCGCAGAGATCAGTTCCGTATCGGTCACGGAGGTCCTTTCCTTCCCTCACTCGCAGTCTGCGCAGTCGAGGGTTCGTTTCCGTAGCTCGAATCTCTTTCGAGCACGGATATTGCCGTTCACGATCGAATTACTTCCGACGGACGACCGACCCGAATCCGTATTAAAGGCTACGGAGGGTCGAAGCCAGGAGCGTCAGTGGACTCGGACGTGAATTCCCCCGAATACGATGACGAGATTGCCCTGGTGAAAACCGGCGTCTGAAGCGCACGTTGTACGGACGACCCTCAGGATAGCGTCGATCATCGCGGTCGGCAAGAACCGGCTACCGGCGAGTCACACCGGAGTCACTCACGACGTGCAGACACCGTCTGCCACGTCGAGTTCGAGGACGCGAATCCCCTCGCTTGACGCTTGCTCCTTCAGGTCCGCCGGGAATGGCGCTACGCAGAGTGCAAGCACCGTCGGGCCCGCGCCGGACAGGACCGCAGCGATTCCTCGCGATCGAAGGGCGGTGATCCATTTCGTCGCCGCGGGTAGGGCGCTCGACCGCTGCCCCTGATGCAGCATGTCCTCGGTAGCCGGGATCAGCAGGTCCGGCCTCTGGGTCAAAGCCACAACGGCGAGCGCACTTCGACTGACGTTGAATGCAGCATCACGATGCGGCACCAACTCGGGTAGCAGTCCGCGCGTGTGCGAGGTCGACGACCGCTCCGCTGGAACGAGTGCGACGACATGAATGTCGGGATGAACCGGCAATCTCACCGCCGAGTAGATTCGCTGCGCGCCGCTGTCGCTTGCAGGCTCGCTCCACGACACAACCGCACCGCCGAGCACACTCGCCGATGCATTGTCGGGGTGCCCTTCGAATTCCGAGGACAGTTGCACCAACTGCTGGTCGGTCAAGGCAAACGCCGGATCGAGCTTGGCCGCCAATCCGTTGGCGGCGGCCAAGCCGCCGACCACCGCGGACGCAGACGACCCGAGTCCACGGGAATGCGGAATTACGTTGCTGCACACGACATCCAGGCCATCCGCCCACACTCCAGCCGCCTCCAGGCCGCGCTCGATCGCACGGACGACGAGATGCGAGGGCCCCCAGGGAACATCCTCGGCGCCCTCGCCTTCGACGTGAATACTGAGTCCGGACGCTGTGGTGGTGACTCGAATCTCGTCGTAGAGACCGAGTGCGATTCCCAGTGTGTCGAACCCGGGCCCGAGGTTGGCGCTCGACGCAGGAACACGCGCAGTGACCGTCAACCCCAGCGGCAGTGTTGTCGTCATGGCCTGGGACTCTGCCACTACGCCAACTCGAGCGCAGATGCCACGGCAACGGGGTCGACCGGGATCGGCTCGACCACAGGCATTCCGGACAAGGCGGTGTCGGGATCCTTCAAACCGTTACCCGTCACCGTGCACACGACGCGTAGGCCGCTGTCCAGCCAGCCTTCCTTCCGCGCGGCGAGCAGCCCCGCGATGGAGGCAGCCGACGCAGGTTCGACGAAGACGCCCTCGGACTTCGCCACCAGGCGGTAGGCCTCGAGTATCTCCTCGTCGGTTGCAGCACGGAACGCGCCGCCCGACTCCTCCTTGGCCGCTACTGCGCCATTCCACGAAGCGGGCGAGCCGATGCGAATGGCAGTTGCAATGGTCTCCGGGTCCTTCACCGGCGCACCGTGAACCAGCGGCGCCGCACCTGCGGCCTGGACGCCGAGCATCCGCGGTTTGACCGTGGTCAGCCCATCTCGGAAGTACTCCGAGTAGCCGCGCCAGTAGGCCGTGATGTTGCCCGCGTTACCGACCGGAAGCGCGTGCACGTCCGGTGCGTTTCCGAGAGCGTCGCAGATCTCGAAGGCCGCAGTCTTCTGCCCTTCGATCCGGACCGGGTTGACCGAGTTGACCAGCCCGATGGTCGGAAACTCCGCTGTTGTCTTCCTCGCAAGTTCGAGGCAGTCGTCGAAGTTACCCTGAACCTGAATGATCTTGGCGCCGTGCATGACCGCCTGAGCCAGCTTGCCCATCGCGATCTTGCCCTGGGGAACGAGAACGGCGCAGCCCATACCCGCTTTGGCGGCATAGGCGGCAGCAGAGGCAGACGTGTTGCCCGTCGACGCGCAGAGAACAGCTTCCTGACCGCGCGCGAGTGCGTCGGTGACCGCCATCGTCATCCCGCGGTCCTTGAAGGAACCGGTCGGGTTGAGACCTTCGACCTTGAGATGAACCTCGCAGCCCGTGATCTCGGACAACCGTTCCGCGTGGATCAGCGGAGTTCCGCCCTCGAGCAGGGTGACAGTCTTCCAATTCGGGCCGATCGCAAGACGCTCACGATACGCCTCGATCAGACCCGGCCATGGGGTGTGCACGGTCATTTATGTGCCTTCCAATCTCAGAACACTGGCTACAGAGGTGACGACGTCGAGCTTGTCCAACGCCGAAACAGTTTCGGACAGAGCAGAATCCGCAGCAAGGTGCGTCACGACCACCAGACGCGCACCCTCACCCGCACCCGACTGGCGAACAGTGGAGATACTGACGTCGCGCTTGGAGAACTCCGCAGCAACGGTCGCAAGAACTCCCGGCTTGTCGGCGACCTCCATGCTGACGTAGTAGCGGGTCGAGATGTCACCCATCGGCGCGATCTTGAGCTTGGCGTACTTCGACTCCAGCGGCCCACGGCCCCCGTAGAACTTGTTGCGGGCGGCCATGACCAGGTCACCGAGTACGGCAGAAGCCGTCGGCGAACCGCCGGCACCCTGTCCGTAGAACATCAACCGGCCTGCCGCTTCGGCTTCCACAACGACGGCATTGAACGCGCCGTTGACCGTCGCGAGCGGGTGGTCGCGCGGCACGAGGGCCGGGTAGACCCGAGCGGAGATCCGCTCTTTCCCCTTGGGCGTCGTGATGCGTTCGCAGATGGCCAGCAATTTGATCGTGCAGTCGAGCGAACGTGCAGTCTCCAGGTCCGCCGAGGTGATGTTGCTGATGCCCTCGCGGTACACATCCCCTGCGGTGACACGGGTGTGGAACGCGATGGACGCGAGGATCGCGGCCTTGGATGCGGCGTCGTAGCCCTCGACGTCGGCCGTCGGGTCGGCTTCCGCGTAGCCAAGACGGCCCGCTTCGACGAGAGTTTCCGCGTAGTCGGCTCCGGTTTCGTCCATCGCGGAGAGGATGAAGTTCGTGGTGCCGTTGACGATGCCGGCGACCTTGGTCACCCGGTCCCCGGCGAGGGACTGCATCAGTGGACGGACGACCGGGATCGCTCCGGCAACTGCCGCCTCGAAATACAGATCCGCGCGGGACTTCTCGGCTGCCTCGTTGAGTTCGCCCGTGTACTCCGCGAGCAAGGCTTTGTTCGCCGTCACGACGGACTTGCCCTTTTCGAGGGCAGCGAGGATGAGCTTGCGGGGAACGTCGATTCCGCCGAGAACCTCGACGACGATGTCGACGTCGTCCCGGTTGACGAGCGACTCGGGATCGTCGGTGAGCAGCGCGGCGTCGACGCCGCGCTTGCCGTCGACGCGACGAACGGCGATGCCTCGAATTTCCAGCGGCGCACCGACTCTCGCAGCGAGATCCTCGGCGTTCTCGGTGAGGATTCGGACGACTTCGCTTCCGACGTTACCGAGACCGAGAACGGCGATTCCTATCGGCTTCGTAGTCATGGCTGCACCTCCAAGCTGAGCAAATCTTCCAGTGTCTCCCGGCGCAGGACGAGCCGGGACTTTCCGTCTTTCACCGCTACGACCGCCGGACGGGTCAGCAAGTTGTAGCGACTGGACATCGAATAGCAGTACGCACCGGTAGCGGCGACGGCCAACAAGTCCCCTGGGCCGACATCTTCCGGCATCCAGGTATTCTTGATGACGATATCGCCACTCTCACAGTGCTTTCCGACTACGCGGGCAAGAACTGCATCGGCATCACTGTCACGAGAGACCAGTCGGCAGTCGTACTCGGCTTGGTAGAGGGAGGTGCGAATGTTGTCGCTCATCCCACCGTCGACACTCACGTACCGTCGTCGCGTCGTCGCGTCGACCGTCACGTCCTTGATCGTGCCCACCTCGTACAACGTCACCGTGCCCGGCCCGGCGATGGCGCGACCGGGCTCGACGTCGACGTTCGGCACCGGAAGGCCGACCTGTGCCGACTCGGTTGCGACGATGGACTTCAGCTTCGCCGCCAGTTCGTCTATCGGCGGTGGATCATCGCTCGGCACATACGAAATGCCCATCCCGCCACCGAGGTCGATGGTGGAAATCTGCGAAGTCTTGTCGACACCGAACTCCGAGACGACGTCCCGCAACAAGCCGATCAGCTTGTGCGCCGCCAGTTCGAAACCGTCCACCTCGAAGATCTGCGAACCGATATGACTGTGCAACCCGACCAGACGCAGGTTGCCCGCAGCGAAGACGCGCCGGATGGCTTCGAGAGCCGAGCCGTCGGCAAGCGAGAACCCGAACTTCTGATCCTCGTGTGCGGTGGCGATGAATTCGTGAGTGTGCGCTTCGACGCCGACCGTCACACGAACAAGGACGTCCTGCACGGCGCTGAGTTCACCGGCGACGGCGTCGAGCCGATCGATCTCGATCATGGAGTCGAGCACGACGTGTTCGACGCCCGCGCGCACACCTGCGGTCAGCTCGTCGACCGACTTGTTGTTGCCGTGCATAGCAATTCGCTCGGCCGGGAACCCGGCAGCGAGTGCGATACCGAGTTCGCCGCCGGAACAGATGTCGAGCGAGAGCCCTTCGTCGGCGACCCAGCGTGCGATTTCACCGCACAGAAACGCCTTCGATGCGTAGTGCACGCGCGCGGGGTCGCCGAATGCCTCGGCCATTTCCCGCGCACGTGAGCGGAAATCGTCCTCGTCGATCACGAAGAGCGGGGTTCCGTACTCGGCTGCCAGTTCGGTGACCGGCACACCTGCCAACGTCACCACACCGTCGTCGCCGCGGCGGGCATGACGTGGAAAGACGTGCGCAGGTAGCGCCGTCATCTCCGACGCCGACTTCGGCCGTTCCTGTGTCGCTTCCTTCGTAGGCGCGTCCGCGTGTTTCGGACCCGCCGGATGGGCGCTCACATGCGCTCCGGTGCACTGACGCCGAGCAGGGCGAGGCCATTGGCCAGCACCTGCCGGGTCGCGTTGCCCAACGCCAAACGGGCAGTGTTCACAGGACCTGGCTCCTCGTCTCCTTGTGGAAGTACTCGGCAAGCGCCGTAGAACCGATGGTAGGCACCGGCCAACTCTTCCAGATAGCGCGCGATCCGGTGAGGTTCACGCAGGTTGGCTGCGCTGGCCACGACGCGAGGGTAGTCGCCGATAGTTCTGATCAGCTCGCCTTCCTGCTCGTGCACCAGCAAGCTCAGGTCGGGGTCGTCTGCGCTGATGCCGAGTTCCGCTGCGTTTCGCGCCAACGACGCAAGGCGGGCATGTGCGTACTGCACGTAGTACACCGGGTTCTCGTTGCTCGCGCTCGCCCATAGTGCGAGATCGATGTCGATACTCGAGTCGACCGAGGAACGCACGAGCACGTACCGCGCGGCATCGACGCCGATGGCGTCCACGAGGTCGTCGAGAGTGATGACGGTGCCGGCACGCTTGCTCATCTTGACCGCGACGCCGTCGCGCACCAGGTTCACCATCTGCCCGATCAACACCTCGACCGTGTCCGGATCGTCCCCGAAGGCTGCAGCTGCGGCCTTCAACCGACCGATGTACCCGTGGTGGTCGGCGCCGAGCATATAGATGCACAGGTCGAAGCCGCGCTGACGCTTGTTCTGGAAATAGGCGATGTCCCCGGCGATGTACGCGGCGTTGCCGTCGCTCTTGATGACGACTCGGTCCTTGTCGTCGCCGTAATCGGTGCTGCGAAGCCACCAGGCGCCGTCCTCGGAGTAGAGGCTTCCGGAGTTCTTGAGGTACTCGACGCTCTTCTCGACTGCGCCGGATTCGAACAACGAATTCTCGTGGAAGTAGACGTCGAAGTCGACGCCGAACTCGTGAAGGTTCTTCTTGATCTGACCGAACATGAGCTCGACGCCGATCGACCGGAAGGTCTCCGCCTGCGGAACCGGCGCCATGGCGAGAACTTCCGGGCTCTTCGCAACGACCTGCTGCGCGATTTCTTCGATGTATGCGCCTGCGTAGCCGTTCTCCGGTGCGGGTTCGCCCTTGGCCGCGGCAATCAGGGATCGGCTGAATCGATCGATCTGTTCACCGTGATCGTTGAAGTAGTACTCGCGTACCACCTCGGCTCCCTGTGCCGACAAGATCCGGCCGAGGGCGTCGCCGACGGCAGCCCAGCGAGTACCGCCGAGGTGAATGGGTCCGGTCGGGTTGGCCGAGACGAACTCGAGGTTGATCTTCTTGCCTGCAAGCGCGTCGGCGGATCCGTAGGCTGAGCCTGCGGCCAGCGCCTGGGCGACGATGGCGCCTTGCGCGTCCGCGGCGAGGCGAATGTTGAGAAAGCCTGGACCAGCAACTTCTGCGCTTGCAATCGAGGCGTCCGCGGTCAAGGCATCGGCAAGCCAGCCGGCGAAATCACGGGGGTTCGCACCGGCCTTCTTGGCGATCTGCAGAGCGACGTTGGTTGCGTAATCGCCGTGCTCGGGGTTACGTGGACGTTCGACCGTCACCTTTTCAGGCAGTACGGACGCGTCGAGACTACGGTCGGCGAGCACCGTGGCAGCGGTCGCGCGTAGTAGTTCGGCAAGGTCGGCGGGAGTCACAGGTGTCTATCCTATGGTCTCGGACCCAGCCAGTTGCCACTGACGTCGTCTCGGCGGCTGTGGCACCTCAAAGGATGCGCTCAGCTCGGGACCGTACAGTAGGGACGCTCTGCGATCACAGGTCGCCACGAATCGCGGACCGAACGAAGTTTGTGTGCGCCCCGGTGCACCTCCGACAACCGAAAGAGCGACGACAGCGATGCCTACGGGTTCCAACAACGGCGGTCCGGACAAGAAGTCGGCAGCCAAAGCCAGCAAAGCAATGAAAGCAACCAAGAAGAAGAGCGGCGGCGTCCCCGCAAGGGGCAAGTCCGGCCTGCCCACGGGTCGGCAGATCCCTTGGTTCGCCGTCGGCGCTGGCGCGATCGTCATCGGCCTCATCGCCGTCCTCGCCATCAACCTCGTCCCGAAGTATCAGGACCGCGTCGAAGCCCAACGATGGGAGCCGAGCGAGAGCAATCAGGATCCGTCGACGTCGATCGCAGACGTCGCCGTGCAGCCCTACGAAGCAGCTCTGCACGTGTCGCCGACGCAGCGCGTCGCCTACGACCAGACTCCCCCGTTCGGTGGACCGCACGACGCGACCTGGGCCACCTGCACCGGCATCGTCTACCCCGAGGCGATCCGCACCGAAAATGCGGTCCACTCCCTCGAGCACGGCGCGGTATGGATCACCTACAACCCCGACGAGCTCTCCGAGGACGAGATTTCCACACTGGCCGACAAGGTCGACGGTGAGACCTACATGTTGATGTCGCCGTATCCCGGTCAGGACACTCCGGTGTCGCTGCAGTCATGGGGCCACCAGCTCAAGGTGGACAGTGTCGACGACGATCGAGTCGATCAGTTCATCTCCGCCCTTCGCCTCAACCGCTACCAGTACCCCGAGGTCGGCGCGAGCTGCGCGACGGTGCCCGGCGGCGGATTCGATCCCGACAACCCACCGCTGTTCGACGCGTCGGCTCCCGGCGCAGATGCAGTCCCGATGGACGGGGGCGGGATCACCCCGGACACCAGTGAAACGTCGGGGATGGGCGGACTGCCTTCGGGCCTCCAGCTCCCCAGCGACATCCAGGTACCAGCCGAAGCGCCGGCAGCACCGGCCCCCGCACCCTGATGTCGGAACCGTCACGGTCGACGAAAGTCGGACGACCACAACTCATCGCGCTGATCGCACTCGGCGTCATCGCCGTGCTCACGGTCGGGTTCGCGCTCGGGTTCTTCGCCCGAACCAACTTTCTCGGCGGTGACGACTCGACGCCGGCGGCCGACTCGGTGGATGTCGGCTTCGCGCAGGACATGTCGGTGCACCACAACCAAGCCATCGACATGTCCTCGATCGCGCTGACCAACGCGTCGGATCCCCTCGTCCGAAACCTCGCGTTCGACATGCTGACGTCACAGCAGAATCAAGTCGGACAGATGCAGGGGTGGCTCGCGCTCTGGGATCGCGCCCCGGTCGGCGCCGACGGATACATGGGGTGGATGTCGGCCGACGATCACGGGCATTCCATGTCCATGTCCGCAGATACAGCAGAGTCGGGATCCGTCGCGGCGATGCCGGGGATGGCGTCGACGGAGGAACTCGCCGCACTCCGGCAGGCAACCGGCCCGGACGTCGACGTGATGTTCCTGCAGTTGATGCTGCGTCATCATCAGGGCGGTCTGTCGATGATGGAGTACGCGGCAGACCATGCCGAAACTCCGGCTCTCGTGCGCCTCGCCCAGTCGATGATCTCGACCCAGCAGAGCGAGGCGACACTGATGACCCAGATGTTGGCCGAGAAGGGCGCCGAACCCCTCCCGACGAGTTAATGGAGGGTGTACGTCCAATCGGTCACCTCGGGCATGTCCTCCATGTGCTCGACGACGTAGCTCGCATGACGTTTCAGCTGGGAATTGCAGAAGTCCACGAGCTCGCTTCCCTTCTCCGGAACACGACGCGAGCGCCGTAGCGCTTCGAGTACGAGGTGGTATCGACTCATCCTGTTGAGCACCACCATGTCGAACGGTGTGGTGGTGGTTCCCTGTTCGTTGAAGCCGCGCACATGGAAGCGGTCGACTTTCGGCCTTCCGTGCAACAGTTCGTGCACTGCCCGCGGGTATCCGTGAAACGCGAAGACGACGTCGGTATCCGCCGTGAAGAGGTCGATGAACGTCGATTCCGAGAAGCCGTGCGGATGATCGCCAGGTGTCACCAACGCCATCAGGTCGACGACGTTGACCATTCGCACCCTCAAGTACGGAACCCACTCCTGGAGAATCTGCGCTGCCGCCAGGATCTCCTGGGTCGGAACATCGCCTGCCGCGGCGAGCACGATGTCCGGCTCGGTCGGGCTGCCGACCGACTCCGTCTCGGTCCCCGCCCAATGCCAGATCGACGCCCCTGCGGCGCAGTGCTTGTTCGCCTCGTCGAGAGTCAGATACTGCAGGTGCGGCTGTTTGTCGACGACGATGAGATTGACGTGGTCTCGACTCCGGAAGCAATGGTCGGAGATGGACAACAACGTGTTCGAGTCCGGCGGCAGCCAGATACGTACGACATCCGGCGACAGCGGAATGGCGGCATCGATCATCCCTGGGCCCTGATGACTGAAACCGTTGTGATCGTTTCGCCAGCACGTACTCGTCAGCAGCACGTTGAGTGATGCCACCGGTTCGCGCCACGCCAGATCAGCTGCATGCTGCAGCCACTTGACGTGCTGGATCATCATGGACACGCTCACCATCGCGAACGCTTCGTAGCTGGCGAAGAGTCCGTGTCCACCGGCGAGAACGTATCCCTCCAGCCAGCCCTCGCACAGATGCTCGCTCAGTACCTCCATGACCCGGCCGTCGGGCGAGAGATGGTCGTCCCACTCTTCGGTAGGAAGCTGCCAGCACCGATCTGTCTGCTCGAACACTGCCGCCAGCCGATTGCTGGCCGTCTCGTCCGGGGAGAACAGTCGGAAGTTGCCGCCGCCGTCGTCGCGACCGTTCTGGGCGTAGATGTCGCGCATCAGTTCGCCGAGAACCCGCGTCGTCTCGTGGAAGCTACTGCCCGGCGATTCGATCGGGATCTCATACTTCTCGAGCGGCGGAATGCGTAGCGGCTGAAGGAGTCTGCCGCCGTTGGCATAGGGCGTCGATCCCATGCGCTTGTCCCCCGCAGGAGCCAGCGCGGCAAGTTCGGCCACGAGGGTTCCGTCGTCGTCGAACAGCTCTTCCGGACGGTAGGACCGCAGCCAGTCCTCCAGCTGGGCCAGGTGTTCCGGGTTGGTTCGTACTCCGCTCAGCGGTACCTGGTGGGCTCGGAAGGTTCCTTCCACCAGAACGCCATCGACCGTATGTGGGCCCGTCCATCCCTTCGGGGTGCGCAGCACGATCGCGGGCCAGCGTGCTTGTGCCGACGTGCCACCGTCGCGGGCAGCAGTCTGGATGAGCCGAATCTTCTCGTGCGATTCGCGCAGGACCCGCAGCAACTCGGGAAATACGACGCGGGGATCGGTTCCCGATACGACGACCGGGTCCCATCCTTGACCGTGCAGGAAGTCGACGATGTCCTCGTCACTGCTACGCCCGAAGACGGTCGGCCCGGCGATCTTGGCTCCGTTGAGGTTGAGGATCGGCAGGACCGCCCCGTCTCGGCGTGCGTTGAGAAATGCAGGAAGCTTCCACGAACCAGCGAGCGGTCCGGTCTCGGCCTCGCCGTCGCCGATGACGCAGGCGATCGTCAGGTCGGGGCGATCGAATGCGGCACCGCCCGCATGAACCAGCGCGTACCCCAGCTCGCCGCCCTCGTGGATACTTCCTGGCGTCTGGACACTGACGTGGCTAGGAATACCGCCAGGAGCGGAGAATTGACGGCACAACCGTCGGACTCCGGCGGCGTCCGGCCCGACGTGCGGGTAGATCTCGGAATACGTCCCTTCGAGGTACGTCGACGCAACCAGCGCCGGTCCACCGTGGCCTGGCCCGGTGACGTACAACCAATCGGAGTCGGTCTCCTTGATGTGTCTGTTCAGCAGCGTGTAGATCATCGACAGACACGGACTGGTCCCCCAGTGGCCGAGCAGCCGAGGCTTGATGTGCGAGGCGTCCAGAGGCTCGCGCAGCAGGGTGTTGTCCTTCAAGTAGATCTGGGCCACGGTCAGGTAGTTCGCGGCGGCCCACCACGCGAGGTCGAGATCGAGGGCTTCGGTCGAGTACTCGTGATCGGTCACAGGCGTCCCTTCCTTACATACATCCCTCGACTCTCCTCTCTACACGTCAACACGAGGGTGATTTCTGATGACGAATGCGATGCGCTAGTCTTGGACCCGCCCACAGGCACGCCGGAACCTCGGCGGGCCCCCGTAGCTCAGGGGATAGAGCGTTCGCCTCCGGAGCGAAAGGCCGCAGGTTCGAATCCTGCCGGGGGCACCCATGACTGGAGCCCGAGGGACTACCTCGGGCTCTTCTTGTTCAGCGGTGCGACAATGAAGCCCATGTCCGAGCTCGACGAGATCGCAGCCGAGTTGTATGCCATCGACCCGGCAGAGTTCGTCGCCGCCCGTAAAGCCGCTGTTGCGGCCGCCAAGAAGTCCGGCAACCGTGCACTCGCGAGTGCAATCGGCAGCCTGCGTAAGCCCACCACCGTCGCGTGGATGGTAAACCTTCTCGTCCGAGAAGAGCCCGAGGACATCGCCGAGCTGTTCGATATCGGCGACAGCCTGCGTGAAGCTCAACGCAAATCCAACACCGGCGATCTCCGCGAACTGTCGACCGCGCGACAGAAGGCAATCAAATCGTTGACCTCGCGAGCAGCCGAACTGGCACGTGGTCAGGGAAAAACATTCGACGAGAACGCATCCCGCGAAGTCGGCCAGACGTTGGGAGCAGCCCTCGCCGATCCCGACATCGCACTGCGGGTCCGATCCGGACGGGTACTGACAGCCGAGTCGTACAGCGGGTTCGGTCCCGCCGCACTCTCCCTCGTACCGGACACCGACGACCCACCGCCCCAGTCGGATGCTCCAGAAGATCCCGCCCTGAAGCGCTCCAGTGAACACCGCCGAGTAGACGAGAAGGCGCTCGCGGAAGCCAGAGAGGCTCTCGCGGAAGCCAAGGAGGACGAGGCGTCGGCGCGCGGTGCCGCGGAGACTGCCGAATCGGACCTGCGCGATGCGCAGAACCACCTCGCAGAGGTCAAGGAGCAGCTCGAACGGCTACGGGCCGAACTGCATGCAGCCGAGGGCGAGGAAGCGACAGCGCGCGAAGCCGAGAAGTCGACGGGACGCGAGGCACGTCGACTACGCCGTGTGCTTTCCGACGCCGAGGATCGAACTGCCGAACTCCAGAGCGTCGTCGACGATCTGTCCAGCTAGGGCGATCCCTCTCGCACGCGCATGTACCTGTCCAACTCGGCGGCACCGGCCAGCAGTGAACAACCACGGTAGGACAGTCGGTCTCGCCACTCGCCCAACAGAGCTTCGAGCGGATCGAGCCCACCGGCGGTGCGTATTTCGGCCAGGAAGGGAGCGATTCGATCGAGGGGATAGCCACCACGCCTGAGCTGCCGGGTCAGCAGTGCGTCCCGCACATCGACTTCCGAGTAGATGCGATATCCAGTCTGCGGATCACGGTCCGGTTGGACCAAACCGGCGTTCTCCCACTTGCGTAGCGTCGCAGCCGTGATGCCCAGCCGGTGGGCAAGAGGGCCGATGAACATCGCACCGGACGTCGCCTTCGCGGCCTCGACAGCCGAAGTTCCCAGTCCTGCAAGAGCATTCTCCACAGCCCGAAGGGTTCGCCGATCGTCGAGGAGCTGTACGTGGCTCTCATCGATCAGCTGCAACGCCTCGTCGATGGCATCGAGATTCACTGCACGCATGATCGACGTCGACCTCTGGTGACCATGCCCGGGAATCAACGCGAGAAATGCGCGAACGGAATGTACGTGCACCGTTGTGTACGTCCGGTATCCGTGGGGAGTGCGTTCAGCCGGCGGGAGGATCCCGGCCGCTTCGTAGTTTCGAATCGCCTGCGTGGACAGCCCATGCTCGCGAGCGAGGTCTATCGGCCGCAATCGCCAACGGTGTTGAAGGTTATCCACGATTCTCAGCCTATTTCATTCCAAAGTCTCAACGGAGAGTTCAACGATACGGTTGAAGCATGACTACTTCGCTCGACGATGCCATCCATCCCATCGAGGCGTCCGCGGTCATGGCACTGCTTCCCACGCGCCCTCGACTCCTGGCGATCGGTGAACCCACCCATGGCGTCGACACTGTGCTCGACCTCCGCAACGAGGTCTTCCGGCATCTCGTCGAGCACGAGGGATACCGAACCATCACAGTGGAAAGCAGTTGCTTGATGGGGCTGGTAGTGGATGACTACATCACCTCCACCGCAGGCACATTCGACGACGTCATGGAACAGGGATTCAGCCACGGGTGGGGAAAATGCCCGGGCAACCGTGATCTGGTGCGGTGGATGCGCGAATACAACGACGGCCGCCCCGCACCCGAGATGCTGCACTTCGCTGGTTTCGACGGACCGATGGAGATGCAGTCCGCCCCGAGTCCACGGGATGCGTTGACCAGCCTGCATGCGTATCTCGCCGAATGGATCGATCCCGGCCGTCTGCCTGTCGGTGCTGAAGCTCTGTCTCGGCTGCTGGGAGCGAACGAACGGTGGCAAAACCCGAACGCGATGATGGACCCGTCGCAGTCCATCGGCCAAAGCGCCGAGGCACTGAATCTACGGATACTCGCCGACGACCTCGTCTCACTTCTCGACATGCACGTTCCTAACCTCCTCGCGGTGTCCTCGTGGGACGCTGTGGACCGCGCACGTATGTACGGACGCACTGCCGTGGGTCTGTTGCGGTACCACCACGCGATGGCCGACGCATCCCCTGCCCGCATGGAACGGCTCTGCGGATTGCGGGATTCGATGATGGCGGAGAATCTGCTGGCTCTCGCCGGACGCGCCCCGACCCTCGCCCATGCGCACAACAGTCACTTACAGCGGCAACTGAGCTCGATGCAGTTGTGGGATGGGCCGATCGAATGGTGGAGTGCCGGCGCCCTTGTCAGCAGCGAGTTGGAGGAGGAGTACGCATTCATTCCGACTGTGCTGGGGACGATCCGCGATCACGGAGTGGACGTCCCGCCTTCGGCCACCGTCGAAGGGCTTCTGTACTCGGTGGGCAGAGACAGGTTCGTCGTCGACGCTCGGAAGTTGACCGCCGACTTCGAACCCCGCGAGTCTGAATGGTTCGGCTACGCGCCGATGGATCCTGCCCACGTGAGGGAGCACGCCGCGCTGCTGTTCATCCGGGACACGTTGTAGTGGCCGCTATCGGCTAGGACTGGGACTGCTAGGGGCTCGGCTCGATGATCGCAGTGATGGCGGTGATCTCGCCGGCCGGAATCTCGAAGTGTTCGGTGATGTTCACGCGCGCTCCCCCGTCGAATTCGAGGACGAATCGCGCTACAACATTGGTGTCCCACTCGTTGAACACGAGCTCGTGCACCCCGACGATCGACTTGTATTGCTGCCCCTCCTCGATCTCGCGACGCAGAAACGCTCCGGAATCGCCGGTAGCTTTTCCGTTCTCGATACGCGTGCAGCGATCGCTCAACCGGAGCTTGGTTGCGTCGTGGCTGACGAGGGACTTGATGTACTCCCGTGCCATCGCGACCCGCCCGGTATCCGCCTCCCGCGTCGCATGTGTCGCGATGCCGCGGAGCAGCGGTTCGGCCAGCTCGGGGCGGCAGATCAGCAAGTCGGGCAGATAGGGATGAGTCCGGTTGTACAGCAACGGCGATCCGTCGATGCGCGAGCAGTGCAGACCGGCCGCGAGCGCAACACCGACGGGTGCCGCGGAGTCCCATTCCCACTGTCCACCCGAGTGCACATAGGCGTCGACGTCGCCGCGCACGACGGCCATCGCCTTCGCGCCGGCGGAGCCCATCGTCACGACGTCTCCTTCGACGTCGGCGGCCAGGGCATCCATGTAGTACGGCGGTCGACTGTCGCTGACCACCAGCCTGGGCCTGCCCGATTGCGGCGCAGGGCCTTTCACGTCCGCCGTCGAGTAGACCACGTCGATTGCAGGCTGCGCGACCGCCGATGCCGTCATCCCGACGCCCGCTTCCCATAGCCCGACATGCACGGCCCAGTCCTCGCGGCCCGCCAAACCGTACTCGCGGGAACCGTCGAGTGGGTCGATGATCCAGACGCGCTGCGCGTCGAGGCGGGTCAGGTCGTCTGCAGACTCCTCCGACAGGACGGCGTCCTCGGGCCGCTCCGATGCCAACCTGTCGAGGATCAGGGTATTGGCTGCGGCGTCGCCGAGCCGTCCCAGCTCGCGGCCTGTCTCGTGGGCTCTCGCCCGAACCTCGAGCAGCAACAGCCCGGCAGCGTGGGCTACATCCGCTGCGAAGTGTGCATCGTCCATGGGCGAGGGTGGTGTCGTCACCAGCCCAACAATTCCATGATCTTCCCCGCCTGCGCGGCAAGGTCACCATCAGCGGGTTGCAGCACCAGTTCGGCATGCTCCGGAACTTCGTAAGGATCGTCGACGCCGGTGAAGCCGGTGATCTCACCCGCTCGGGCGCGGGCATACATGCCTTTGGGATCTCGCTTCTCGCACTCCTCGATGGGAGTGTCGACGAAGACCTCGTAGAACGGTAGCCCGGCGGCCTCGTGCGACCTGCGGATAGCGTCCCGGTCACTTCGGTACGGGCTGATCAGACAGGCCAGCGTGATCAGCCCGGCGTCGGCCATCAACTCTGCGACCGCACCGACCCTGCGCACGTTCTCGGCGCGATCGGCCTTCGAGAAGCCGAGGTCGGAATTGAGCCCGAGGCGTAGGTTGTCGCCGTCCAGACGGTAGGCGGGCCGACCCGACGCCACCAGCAGACGTTCCAGCTCGGCGGCGATCGTGGATTTGCCCGAGGCGGACAGCCCGGTGATCCAGATCGTTGCTCCCTTCGTCGCGCGCTGCGCACGATCGACGCGAGATGTACTCCAGACGACGTTGGTCGACGCTGGTGTCGGACCGGTGATCATGCCCGCCGCCACCGTGGCGCCCGAGCGCTCGTCGACGAGAAGGAAGCTGCCGGTGACTCGGTTGCGCCGGTACGGATCGAACAACAACGGACTGTGCGTCCTTATTTGAACTCGGCCAATTTCGTTGATCCCCAACGCGTCTGTCGGCGTGACACGGTGCAACGTATTGACGTCGAGCCGATAGTCCAGCTCGACCACAGTGGCGGGTGTTGTCGCGGTCGTATGCATCACGAGGTATCGCTCCCCGACGTGCAGCGTCGTCTCGTCGGTCAGCCAGCACACCATCGCGTCGATCTCGCTCCCGACGAGGGGGCGGTTGTTCGGACGAGCGAGCATGTGCCCGCGTCCGACGTCGATGTCGTCCTCGAGTTCCACACAGATCGCCGAGGGCGCGAATGCCTCCGGCATCTCGACACCGCCGGGACCCCTCACCGACTTGATACGCGTCGAGAATCCGGACGGTAGGACCACCACTTCGTCGCCAGTCTTGAACACCCCACTCGCCACGGTTCCGGCGTATCCACGAAAGTCTTGGTAGCGAGCCTGTTTGGGCCGAATGACGTACTGGATCGGAAGTCTGGCGTCGATCAGATTGCGGTCCGAGGAAATATGCACATCTTCGAGATGATGCAGCAACGAACTTCCCTCGTACCAGGGCATTCGCTGAGTTCGGTGGACCACGTTGTCGCCGTCGAGCGCCGACATGGGCACGAATGTCAGATCCCGCACGTCGAGTTTGGCCGCGAAGTCTCGAAACTCGTCCTTGACCTCGTCGAACCTGGCCTGGGACCAGTCCACGAGATCCATCTTGTTGATACACAGAACGAGGTGCGGGATCCCCAACAGCGACGCCAGGAACGCATGCCGCCTAGTTTGTTCGAGCACTCCCGCTCGGGCATCGACGAGTATCAGGGCGACATCTGCGGTCGAGGCACCAGTCACCATATTGCGCGTGTACTGCTCGTGCCCAGGTGTATCCGCGATGATGAACTTACGCTCTGCAGTTGCGAAGTAGCGGTGTGCGACGTCGATCGTGATGCCCTGTTCGCGTTCGGCTCGCAGTCCATCGGTCAGTAACGCAAGGTCGGCCGTGTCGCCGCCGCGCTCGCGGCTCGTCCGTTCCACGGCGTCCAACTGGTCCTCGAAGATCGACTTCGAGTCGTACAGCAATCTCCCGATCAGCGTCGACTTGCCATCGTCGACACTGCCTGCCGTGGCCACTCTCAGAAGCTGCGACATCAGAAGTAGCCCTCCTTCTTTCGGTCTTCCATGCCGGTTTCCGAGATGCGGTCGTCCGCCCGGGTCGCCCCTCGTTCGGTTGTCCGGGTCGTCGCGATCTCGGTGACGACGGCATCGGCATCGGCAGCCGAGGACTCAACACAACCGGTGCACGTGGCGTCGCCGACCGTCCTGAAGCGAACCAACGATTCGAACGGCTCCTCCCCGTCTGCAGGAGTCACGAATCGTGTTGCTGCCAAGAGCATTCCGTCTCGCGAGATCACCTGTCGTCGGTGCGCGTAGTAGATGCTCGGCAACGCGATGTCCTCGGCGGCGATGTACTGCCAGATGTCGAGTTCGGTCCAGTTCGACAGCGGAAATACGCGAAAGTGCTCGCCCTGCCGGTGCCGGCCGTTGTACAACTGCCACAGCTCCGGGCGCTGCTTGCGCGGATCCCACTGCCCATGCTCGTCGCGGAAGCTGAAAATCCGCTCCTTCGCGCGCGCTTTCTCTTCGTCACGTCGCGCCCCGCCGAACACCGCATCGAAACGCCGATCGGCGATAGCGCGCAGTAGCGTCGCGGTCTGCAGCCGGTTCCGTGTTGCACGCGGACCGGTCTCCTCGACGGTGCGACCGGCATCGATGTCGTCCTGTACCGACGCCACGATGAGATCGATGCCGGACGCCTGAGCAGTCGCGTCACGGAATGCCAGGACCTCGTCGAAGTTGTGTCCGGTGTCGATGTGCATGACGGAGAACGGAATCCGCGCAGGCCAGAACGCCTTTGCCGCAACGTGCAGCATCACCACCGAATCCTTGCCGCCGGAGAACAGCAGCACCGGCCGTTCCGCCGTCGCCGCGACCTCGCGGAAGATATGAACAGCTTCGGCCTCCAACGCACCGAGATGCGTCAATTGGTACATGGTCGACATGGCGTCCCTCCGATCGGTCGGTACCCACCTGGACCGACTCGGTTCACGCTCGATGGCGAAATAATAGAACCTGTTCTATCCATTGGTCAACGTTTCCGCAATGGCTATCGCGACAAGCATTGACCGCTACAGGCGCACGTTCTATTGTCATTTCTGCAACCTGTTCTACACACCGGCAGCGAGGAGCTCAGCGTGCTCACCGATTCATTCGCCGAGGCAATGGCTGCCGCCGAGAAGATCATCGAGGATGCGCCACACGTCCGGAGCGAATTGGACCTCGTCGAGGGGTTCGACTACCTGGCCGGGAGCATTCGCGCTTCGCTTCAGATGGCATGGGCGTACGACCCACTGTTTCCATTCTTTGCCTCTTCCACCGGCCCGTACACGAAAATGGGTCTCGACAACCCGGACACCCTGTACTTCCACGCGAACATCAGCGACGAACACGAGTACGTGGTGTCAGGAACGCGCGGAACCACAACAGATCTGAGCTTTCAGATCCTGAAGGGTGACTACTCCCCCGTCGATGTTCCCGACAGCCTCACCGCCTTCGACGATCGCTCCATTCACATAGAACCGGACGGATCCTTCGAGGTGCACTTCGGTCGTCCGTCCGAGGAGAGAAACCACTTCACGCTGGGCGAGGGATCGTCGATGCTCGTCGTACGCGAGGTCTACAGCGACTGGTCTGCATCGCGGGGAACGCTGACCATCAGCCGCGTCGGAAGCACCGAGGAAGCACCGACGGTTCGCACGAAAGAAGCCGTCGCAAAGCGGTATTCGACGGCAGGAAAGATGCTGCTCGGCCGGCTCCGAACGTTTCTGCAGTTTCCTCAGTGGTTCTATCTGAACCTCGAGGTAAACACGATGACCGAACCGAGACTCACACCCGGTGGCTTGAGCACCCAATACTCCTCAGCCGGGCACTACGACCTACGCGACGACCAAGCCATGATCATCACCGTCCCGAAGTCCGATGCGCCGTACCAAGGATTTCAACTGGGCAGCATGTGGTACATCTCGCTCGACTACATCAATCATCAGACTTCGCTGACAGCGGATCAAGCGCAGATCGACCCGGACGGCTGCATTCGACTCGTCGTCAGCGAACGAAACCCACAGGTGACCAACTGGATCGAGACGACGGGGCATCTTCGCGGATACGCTCAGTTCCGGTGGCAACGGGTGTCCCGGGAGATGACGCCGGCGGACGGACCGAGCGTGGAGGTCGTCGACATCGACCAGGTCGCGTCGACGCTGCCCTACTACGACACCAACAAGATCAGTCCACAGGACTTCGCAGCGCGAATAGAAGAACGCCGTACCGCCGTCGCGACGCGGATGCTCGGATGATGCTCGAGGGCAAGGTCGTCGTGGTCTCCGGCGTCGGACCGTCACTCGGCAGGTCCATCGCATTGCGCAGCGCTGCAGCCGGAGCCGATCTTGTGGTCGCGGCCAGGTCGAAGGACTACCTGGAGGTCGTCGCGAAAGACGTTGCAGCGCTTGGACGACAGGCCTTGGTGGTAGCCACAGACATCACCGACGCGGTGTCGGCGGCAGCACTCGTCGAGTCTTCGGTCGATGCCTTCGGGCATGTCGACGTTCTCGTCAACAATGCGTTCGCGATCCCGTCGATGAAGGACCTGGCGCATACCGACGAATCCGTCATCCGTCGTGGGCTCGAGTTGTCGCTGTTCGGCACGTTGCGGCTCTCGCAGCTCTTCACTCCCGCCCTGGCCGACTCGGCAGGGTCGATCGTGATGATCAACTCGGCGGTCATTCGACATTCACAACCGAAATACGGCAGCTACAAGATCGCCAAGGCCTCGTTGCTCGCGATGTCGCAGACGTTGGCCAGTGAACTCGGGCCCCAGGGCGTGCGGGTCAATACGATTGCACCGGGCTACATCTGGGGTTCGACATTGCAGGGATACTTCGCCCACATGGCGGAAAAGTACGGAACCACCAGTGAACAGATCTACCAGCAGACCGCAGCCGCCACCGACCTACGGCGTCTTCCGGAACCCGACGAGATCGCCGACGCGGTGGTGTTTCTCGCCTCCCCGCTCGCCCGCGCGATCACCGGTCAATGCCTCGACGTCAACTGCGGCGAATACCACCACTAGGAGCACCGATGACGAGCACCGAACGCACCGATGTCGGCACTGCGGCCGACCTGCATGCGTCGGCGACCAAGGTCACCGGTCTCGACGACTTCGGCGCCGACGACTACGCCGAAGCATTGGAAGTGCTTCTCGACTCCTACCGGCGCGAGGCAGAACTGACGCCGCTCGGATCTCGGATGAACAGATTCTTCCTCAAAGGCGCGCTGGTCGCGAGGTTGCTCAGCGAACAGGCGTGGAAGAACAATCCGGGTCACGAACAGGTCGAGATCGATCGGCCGATCTTCGTCACCGGACTACCGCGGACGGGAACCACTGCGCTGCACCGGTTGTTGACCGTCGACCCGGCACACCAGGGTCTCGAGATGTGGTTGACGGAAATGCCGCACCCTCGTCCTCCACGCGATACCTGGGAGTCCAACCCCATATTCGCGCAGATCGAGAAGGGGTTCGCCCAGCATCATGTCGAGCACCCCGAATTCATGGGTGTGCACTACATGTCGGCCGCCGAGGTCGAGGAATGCTGGCAATTGCTTCGCCAGTCGGTGCAGTCCATCGCCTACGAGTGCCTGGCATACGTACCCACTTACTCGGCCTGGTTGGCCGAACAGAGCTGGACCGCGGCCTACCGACGACATCGAAAGAATCTCCAGCTCATCGGCATGCACGACGTCGATCGACGATGGGTGCTGAAGAACCCCAGCCATTTGTTCGCGCTGGAAGAACTGCTGCAGGTCTACCCCGACGCACTGATCATTCAGACGCATCGAGAGCCGCGCACCATCATGCCGTCGATGTGCAGTCTCGCCGAACAAGCGACGGCCGGGTGGAGCCACAAGTTCGAGGGCGAGGTCATCGGAAGTACCCAACTCGACCTGTGGGAACGCGGACTACACAACTTTTCGGCGGCGCGCACTCGCGCCCCGGCTGCGCAGTTCTTCGACGTCGATTACCACGACTTCGTCGCCGATCCGCTCGGCACCGTCGAGCAGGTGTACCGGTACTTCGGCCTCACGCTCACCGATAGCGCCCGTATCGCCATGGAAGCCATGCACGCCGAAAGCCGAAGCGGAGCACGTCGCCCGTCGCACAAATACACCCTCGGCGACTTCGGACTCGACGGCGACGAGGTGGATCGAAGGTTCGCTGCCGCACAGCGCTAGGGTGGCTGCATGGCTCCGACACGTTGGCAGAGCGAGAACACCGAGGCTCAGTCGCAGAGCTACGTCGAGCGATTCGCGCGACTGGAGTCCCGCGGCGTCGACCTGCACGGCGAAGCTCGAATGGTCGATGCGCTGCTGGCTCCAGGCAGCGCTGTGCTCGACGCAGGCTGCGGCACAGCACGACTCGGAGCCGAGCTGGCCCGACGCGGGCATCAGGTCACCGCAGTGGACCTCGACCCTGTCTTCGTCGAGGCGGCCCGGCAACACACGAGCATCAGCGTCCATCGAGCCGATCTGACCGAGTTCGATCTCGGGATGTCGTTCGACGCGATCGTTGCGGCCGGAAACGTCATGGTGTTCATGGAACCGGGCACCGAACGCTCTGCTCTCGCGCGAATCGCCCTGCACCTTCGACCTGGCGGACTGTTCATCGCGGGATTCGCGACCGACCGGGATTACACAGTCGATCGGTTCGACGACGATCTCCGTGCAGTCGGCCTCGGCGTCGAGCACCGCTTCGCCACGTGGGATCTGCGGCCGTGGCACGACGGCGCGGACTGGGCAGTGACCGTCGCGAGGGCTCCTCAGCTGTTGGCATGAAGTTCGGCAGGTAGGGCATCGAACCACTCGAGGGTCGCTTCCTCGTACCTGATGCCGAAATCCAATGTGGCCAAATCGAATACGCTCGCACCATCTGCGGCGTCTCGCTGCGCTCGATACCCGGCCAGCGTTTCGGCATGTCGACGTCGGTGGTCGACGAGGATTGCCGCGAGCCGCCCTGGCTCCAGATGCGCCCCGAACGCCATGGTGAGGAGCAAAGGGTGGCGGATGGTCGCGTCACCGGGTTCGCGGTCGATCCACAGCGCGAAAATAGCTCTGCCGGAGTCGGTGATGGTGAACGGCTTCTGCGCTCGCGCGCCGACGTGCCCTTCTTCGACCAATCCGCGCGTCGTCAATGCGGCCAGCTCGCGATACACCTGGCTACGGGTCACGGTCCAGAATCCGCCGATGCACGCCTGCGCTGTGGCATGCAGGTCCCAACCGGTCATCGGGCCGCGGTGGAGGAACCCCAGGAGCGAGCCGGCCGTGGCATTCAAGGATCGTTCATCGGTCACGACCCATCTTGGCACACCTTGACATTCCACAGTGGGAGGTCGATGCTGGAGTTCGACAGTCCACAATGGAATATCCGGCAAGTCGAAGCGGAGAGCACCATGACCTACCGACCCATGCCCGGCGGCGGCGCCCCGAACACCCGGTTGTCCGACGCTCAACGAGAAAGCGCCATCGACCGGCTGACCGGTCATGTCGCGTCGGGACGACTTGCCCTCGATGATTTCGACGCGCGAGCTCGGGATATCTATGCCGCGGTAACCCAGGCAGACCTCGAGTCGATCTTCCGGGACCTTCCCGACCCCGCCCCTCGTGCCGCCACCGAAAAGCCGACGCCGAAACAGCTGCCGATGGCGCGCGAATTGCTGACGTGGGCAGCCGTCGGCGTCCTGTGCCTGTCCATCTGGGCCATCACTTCGATCGCGACCGGCAATTTCCTCTATCCCTGGCCGGTGTGGGTGATCGGGCCGTGGGGAGCGATGCTCGCGCTGCAGCGTGTGACCGGGATGTCCACGACCTGCTCGGGCAGGCGCCTTTACGTCGACTGACCGACCGAGGCGATCTGGAATCTCGCGCCGAGCGGGTCGGTAACTCCGGCCCACTCACGGTCCCCCTTTCCTGAGACGAAACCGTGGAATGATGGGGACCATGTCGTCATCGTCGCCGCTACCGCTCGATCCCATTGCAGAGGCCCACCGCCAGTGGACCAAGCATGGGTGGGGCGACGTCGCCGACGGAATGGCCGCTGTCACTTCGCTGATGCGTGCGCAACAGATCATGCTCGCCCGGGTCGAGGAGGTTCTCAAGCCGACCGGGCTCACGTTCTCGCGCTACGAGCTTCTGACGTTGCTGACCTTCACGAAGAACGGCGCGATCCCGATGGCAAAGGCGAGCGCACGTCTTCAAGTCCATCCCACCAGCGTGACCAATGCCGTCGACCGCCTCGAAGCAGCGGGCTACGTCCGCCGCACTCCGCACCCGAGCGATCGCCGAACAACCCTGGTGGAGATCACCGATTCCGGCCGGACGCTGGCTGTGGACGCCACCGAAAAGCTCAATGACCAGGTCTTCGGCAAACCGGGTCTGGCCAAAGAGCGTTTGACTTCACTGGTACGAATCCTCGCCGAACTGCGGCGCTCCGCCGGTGATTTCGAGGACGGTGGGACAACACCGGCCTGGTGAGTGACGCCCCGTCAACGATCCGTGATGGAATATCACGAGAACGTGGCGGGGGCCACGCTCAGGTTGGAGAGAACGTGTTGGTAGTGGGTGTCGGCGCAGGTGCACACGGTGCGCGCGCAATTCTGACTTACCTGGACAGTCCGCATCGCGCGCCCGTCGCATCGAGAACGGTGCGGAGACAGCGCGGTCAATCACTGGTGTCCACCATCGCAGCCGGTGTGTCAGCGCTGCACGCCACCGCGTCCAAACTGGCTCTTCCCGTGGCGTACTCGGCGATTGCCTATCGAGTCAACGAAGACGCCGACGCATTGAGCGAACGTCGCGATCCCCGTCCCTCCTGGCTCGTGCACGAGACCGACGCGCAGCTTCGCTATCTCCGATTCACCGGTACCGTTCCCACCCATGGCGCTACGGTCCTGTGCGACCTCGGCAGCACGGGAATGACCGTGTCCGTGCTGGACCTGGCTGCGGGAACGACCGTCGCGTCGCGTCGAACATCCACCTTCTGCGGCGACGATCTCGACCATCTCGTGCGCAGGCATCTGGCCGCGAACGGTGTCCGGACGGACGTCGAGGCATCTCGCTCCATCAAGGAGCAGCTCAGCGACGGAGGCGTCGTCAATGCGCACGGGTCGGACGGGACAGGGCATCATGTGTTCACCCGCAGGGACTTCGAAGGAATCATCGCGGGCCCGGTTCGGTACGCCACCATGGTCGTCGAGCAGACCATCGAACTCTCCGGTACCAAACCCGCGTCGATCGTCCTGCTGGGCGGCGGTGCGAACGTGACGTCGATCGGGGAGGCATTCGAACGGCGACTGAGGGTGAAGACCCACGTTCCAGGACACCCGGAGTTGGTGTCCGCCAGGGGTGCAGCCCTGCTGTCAGTCGATCAGCAGGGCTGACCGCCTCACCGATTGACGAACTTAGCCTGACGCTTCTCGACGAAGGCAGCCATGCCCTCTTTCTGGTCCTCCGTCGCGAACGTCGAGTGGAACAAGCGACGCTCGAAGCGAACTCCCTCGGCCAGAGAGGATTCGAACGAACGATTGACGGCGTCCTTGGCCATCATCGCAATCGGCAACGACATCTCGGCAATGGTCGTCGCAGTCGCAATGGCGTCGTCCAGCAGGTCGTCTGCCGGGACGATTCGTGACACCAGGCCGGCGCGTTCGGCTTCCTCGACCTTCATGTTTCGGCCGGTCAGGCACATCTCCATGGCCTTCGCTTTGCCGACAGCGCGCGTGAGCCGTTGTGAGCCACCGATTCCGGGAATGACACCGAGCTTGATCTCAGGCTGTCCGAACACTGCATTGTCGGCTGCGATCAATACGTCGCACAGCATGGCCAGCTCACAGCCGCCGCCGAGGGCGTACCCGGCCACCGCTGCGACAATGGGAGTCCTGGCCGCAGCGAGTCGATCCCACGCCGTGAAGAAGTCGTCGAGATACACGTCCATGTAGGACTTCGGCTGCATCTCCTTGATGTCCGCTCCCGCAGCGAACGCCTTCTCGGACCCGGTGATCAGAATTGCACCGATATTCTCGTCGCGGTCGAGATCCTCGACGACAGCGACGACCTCGCGCATCAGCTCGGAGTTCAACGCGTTCAGCGCTTTCGGACGATTCAAGGTAATGATCCCGACGCGTCCACGACGCTCGAGCAGGATCGTGTTGTATTCACTCATTCGGCTGCCCTGTCGAGCGCTCGCGGATGTCGTTGATGATGCCGGAGAAGTCGACATCGGTGCCGCCGCCGGACGTCTCCTTGAATCGTGCGTAAATTTCCGCAGCCTGAAGCCCGAGCACGCCTTCGACGCCGTTGTCGCGCAGCGCATTCGCCGCCAGACCGAGATCCTTGTCCATCAAAGCGGCCGCGAATCCCGGCTTGTAGTCGTTGTTCGCGGGAGAGGTCGGAACCGGCCCCGGCACCGGGCAGTTCGTCGTGAGTGCCCAGCACTGACCCGACGCGGTCGATGCCACGTCGAACAGCGCCTGATTGCTGAGCCCGAGCTTCTCGCCGAGAACGAACGCCTCACTGATGGCAATCATGGACACTCCAAGGATCATGTTGTTGCAGATCTTGGCAGCTTGACCGTTGCCTGCCGACCCGCAGTGCACGACCTTGCGTCCCATCACATCGAGAATCGCTGCAGCAGAATCGAAGTCCTCCGCCGAGCCACCGACCATGAACGTCAACGTTCCGGCTGCCGCTCCCCCGACTCCGCCGGAGACCGGCGCGTCGAGACTGCGATGACCTGCCTCGTTCACCAGCTTGTGGGCGGCATGGGCGTCGGCGACGTCGATGGTCGACGAATCGACGAACAACGTCCCAGGCGCAGCTGCCGGGAGCAGATCCTTGTAGAGATCGAGCACGAGACGCCCGTTCGGCAGCATCGTGACGACGATGTCCGCGTCTTTGACAGCGGCGACAGCCGACTCGACGACGGTCACTCCGTCGGACTTCGCCTGGCTCAGCGCTGCGGGAACGAGATCGAACCCCTGCACCGTGTATCCGGCTTTGACCAGATTGGCTGCCATCGGGCCGCCCATGTGCCCGAGGCCGATGAAACCGATCGTCTTCTCGCTCATGCGTTCTTCTCCAGTCCCAATTCGGAATCACCCAACGATTCGAAGTACCGATCGACGTCGGCCTCGGTCACGTCTGCGAGAGTCGCAGGCGACCACTTCGGGTTTCTGTCCTTCTCCACGACCTGAGCGCGGATCCCTTCGACCAGGTCATGGGAGTCGAGACTCGCGAGCGAGACGCGGTACTCCTCGTCCAAGACCTGCTCCAACGACGACGCGGCGGCGGCACGCCGAAGCGACTTCAGCGTCACCTTCAACGACACCGGCGACTTCGACTCGATGTCGCTAGCGGCCTTCTCCGCGTCTTCGATTCCACTGCCTCGCAGACCGTCGACGATCTCCTCGACCGTGTCGGCACTGTAGAACCGGTCGATCCAGCTTCGTGCAGCGTCGAGCGTCGACTCCGGTGCTTCCTCGGTGAACTCGGCGAGCGCGTCCGAGAGAAGACCCGTCTCCAGTGCCTCGCAGAACTTTTCGAGATTGCCCGACGGCATGTAGTGATCGGCGAAGCCGGCAGCGATCGCGTCACCCGCGTCCATCCGAGCCGTCGTCAAACCGAGGTGCGTGCCCAGCTCGCCCGGCGAACGCGACAACAGGTACGTGCCACCGACGTCCGGGATGAACCCGATCCCGACCTCGGGCATCGCGATCTTCGAACGCTCGGTGACGATGCGAGTGTTTCCGTGCGCCGACAACCCGACGCCACCGCCCATGACAACACCATCCATGATGGCGACATACGGCTTGGAGAAGCGCGCGATCGCGGCGTTGAGGATGTACTCCTCGCGCCAGAAGTCCTTCGTGCTCGAACCGCCTTCTTTGGCGTCGTGATAGATCGAGACGATGTCGCCGCCCGCGCAGAGCCCGCGCTCACCGGCGCCGACGAGCAGAACGAGATCGATGTCGTCGTCGGCCGCCCACGCGTCGAGCTGCGGGGCGATCTGCTGAACCATCGCATGGTTGAGCGCATTGATCGCTTTCGGCCGGTTCAGCGTGATCCGACCGACGCCGCCACGGACATCGAACAAGACTTCGGGCTCTGTCATGCTGCTCCCACTATCGAGCGAGCCACCACGACTCGCATGATCTCGTTGGTTCCCTCGAGGATCTGGTGTACGCGAAGATCGCGAACGATCTTCTCGACGCCGTACTCCGCAAGATACCCGTAACCACCGAGTAACTGTAATGCGTCGTTGGCAACCTGGAAACCGGTGTCGGTGGCGAATCTCTTTGCCATCGCGCAGAGTTCGACCTTGTCGGGAGCGTTCTCCTGCAGGGCGTCCGCAGCCCTCCACAACATCGTCCGCGCAGCCTCGAGTTCGGTCTTCATATCGGCCAAGCGGAATTGCAGGGCCTGTGCATCGAGCAACCGTGCGCCGAACGCCTTACGTTCCAACAGATACGCGATCGCCTTGTCGAGGGCCGACTGTGCACCGCCGATCGAGCATGCAGCGATGTTGAGTCGTCCGCCGTTGAGGCCGTTCATCGCAATGCGGAAGCCGTCACCTTCGCTGCCGAGAAGGTTGACCGCCGGCACACGGACGTCCTCGAAAACGACCTGCCTCGTCGGCTGGGCGTTCCATCCCATCTTCTTCTCGTTGGCACCGAACGAGAGACCCGGTGAATCCTTCGGGACGATGATCGCGGAAATACCCTTGGGCCCGGCAGCACCCGTGCGCACCATCACGACGTAGACGTCGGAAGTCCCTGCGCCCGAGATGAATTGCTTGACACCGTTGAGGATGTAGTCGTCACCGTCGCGAACAGCTTTGGTGCTCAGGGCTGCTGCGTCGGAACCCGCGCCGGGTTCGGTGAGGCAGTAGCTGCCCAATTGGTCCATCGAGCACAGACCCGGCACCCACGTGCGGCGCTGCTCGTCGGTTCCGTAGGTGTCGATCATCCACGTCACCATGTTGTGGATCGAAATGTACGCCGCAATGGACGGATCGCCCGTCGCAAGCTGCTCGAAGATTCGAACCGAATCCAGCCTGGTCAGGCCCGATCCACCGACGTCCTCACCGATGTAGATGCCGCCCATGCCCAGTCCCGCGGCCTTGCGCAGCACGTCCACCGGGAAGTGTTTGTTCTGGTCCCACTCGACGGCATTGGGGGCGAGGAACTCGTCGGCGAAATCTCGTGCCGTCTCGTTGATCGCACGCTCGTCCTCGGTCAAGTTGAACATGCGTCAGTCCATGTTGGGAATGACGAAGTGATTGGCGGTTGCCTCTTTCTTGCCCGACGGCCAGCGCTCCGTGACCGTCTTGGTCTTGGTGTAGAAGCGCACCGAGTCGGGTCCGTGCTGGTTGAGATCGCCGAATCCGGAGCGCTTCCACCCGCCGAACGTGTGGTAGGCGATCGGTACGGGAATGGGGACGTTGACGCCGACCATGCCGACCTGAACGCGGGAGCAGAAGTCGCGGGCGGTGTCACCGTCGCGGGTGAAGATGGAGACGCCGTTGCCGTACTCGTGCTCGCTGGGGAGGCGGAGCGCATCTTCGTAGTCCTTGGCGCGGACGACGATCAGGACGGGTCCGAAGATCTCTTCCTTGTAGATGCGCATGTCCGTGGTGACTTTGTCGAACAGTGTTGCGCCGGCGAAGAATCCGTTCTCGTGGCCTTCGAGTCGGAAGTCGCGGCCGTCGACGACGAGCTCGGCGCCCTCGTCGACACCGATCTGTGTGTAGTCGTTGACGCGCTTGAGGGCGTCGCTGCCGACGAGCGGGCCGAAGTCGGCGTTCTCGTCGTCGGAGCGGCCGATCTTCAGCGTCGCGACGCGTTCCTTCAGCTTGGCGACGAGAGCATCTGCGGTCTCTTCACCGACGGGCACGGCGACGGAGATGGCCATGCAGCGCTCACCGGCCGAGCCGTACGCGGCACCGAGGAGGGCGTCGGCGACCTGGTCCAGATCGGCGTCGGGCATGACGAGTGCGTGGTTCTTGGCGCCTCCGAAGCACTGCGCGCGCTTGCCGTTCTTGGCGGCCTCTTCGTAGATGTACTGCGCGATCGGAGTGGAGCCGACGAAACCGATGGCCTTGACGCGATCGTCGTTCAGCAGTACGTCGACGGCATTCTTGCCACCGTTGACGACGTTGAATACGCCGGGCGGAAGGCCTGCTTCGAGGAAGAGTTCGGCCAGCTTGAGCGGTACGGACGGGTCACGCTCGGACGGCTTGAGAATGAATGCGTTGCCACACGCGATCGCCGGGCCGGCCTTCCACAGCGGAATCATCGCTGGGAAGTTGAACGGGGTGATGCCGGCGACGACGCCGAGCGGCTGACGCATGGAGTAGACGTCGATACCACCGCCGGCTCCCTCGGTGTATTCACCCTTGAGCAGGTGCGGGACGCCAACCGCGAACTCGACGACCTCGAGGCCGCGCTGGATGTCACCCTTGGCGTCCGCGATGGTCTTGCCGTGCTCGCTGGAGAGCAGGCGGGCCATCTCGTCCATGTCGCGATTGATCAGCTGCAGGAATTTCATCAGCACGCGTGCTCGGCGCTGCGGGTTCCAGCTCGCCCACTCGACCTGCGCCTGGGCGGCGTCGGCGATGGCCGCTTCGACTTCGGCATCGCTGGCCAGTGGCACCAGCGCCTGGACCTCACCGGTATTGGGGTCGAAGACGTCGCCGAAGTTGCCCGACTCTCCTGCTACGTGCTTGCCGCCGATGAAGTGAGTGAGTTCGCGAGCCATGAAATCCGTCCTAACACATACGAGGAGGTGAAGTGTGCCCATCCTATAGTCGGACTTCCATGTATGTCTACCCATTGGCACGAAAAAGCGCATCCTGGTGCACTTAACCGCGCCAGTGGCGGCGGAGCCGCCTCACATGCGGTCGTAGAACGACCGTAGGTCAGCCATAGCCCGACTGACCTCGGCCTCATCGGAACCGTCGGCCCGAAAGACCCGGCGCAGAATCAGTGGATCCAAGTCGTCCATGACCGCCGTGAAGCTCACCTTCGGCAACGCGGGAAACGACGCTGTGTCCGAGAACCAGTCACTCGGATCCATCTCGACGTTGTCGTCGTCGCCGACCCCCTCGATCAGCTGATCGAGGTCGACCCCGCGGAGCGTCAGGATGGTCGCCGCGGAGGCGTCGATATGTTCGGCTGCTATGTACATCAGCGCTGCCGCATGCTTGCACGGCCACCCGTCGTCCGGGCAACTGCAGTCGAAATCGAGCTGACCTTTGTCGTGCGGCAACAGCGCCGACGCCAGTGCCTGAGGAATAGCGTTGGACGCGAGCTCGGCCAGCATCCCCGGATTCGACCTCACCCGCTCGACGAGCGCAGCGATCTGCCCGTCGGTCAGCGGGTCGACCATGACCGAGGCCGAGAAGGGCTCGAGCTGACTGCCCTGGACTTCACCGTAGATCTGTCCGCGTTCGACACCGAGATTGAGAACCTGCCCCTGACGCGCATAGGTTCGGCCGCGAGCGATCCGTCCCGGATCGGCCAGATCCTCCATCGCCGTCACGAAGTGCCTGCCCCACCACGTCTGCCCGAAGGCGCCGCGCTTGTTCTGCGACTCGATGCCGCCCTTGGCTTTTCGACGCTTGCCGTACTGGCTGAAGTCGGCCATCACTCACCCACCGCGTCCTCGCTGAGCCGAAACAGTTCCCGGAGCTCTGCGGTATCCATTTCCGTGACCCAATTTTCACCGGTGCCGACCGCGAGGTCGGCGAGGTCCTTCTTCGATTCGAGCATCGAATCGATCCGCTCCTCGACGGTTCCGACGCACAGGAGTTTGCGGACCTCGACGTTCTTGCGCTGGCCGATACGGAAGGCCCGGTCGGTCGCCTGATTCTCCACGGCCGGGTTCCACCATCGGTCTAGATGCACAACGTGATTCGCCGCGGTCAGGTTCAGCCCGGTGCCGCCCGCCTTGAGCGAGAGCATCATGATGGGCGGTCCGCCCTCACTCTGGAACGACTCCACCATCGCATCGCGCTTTGCCTTGGTCACCCCGCCGTGCAGGAACGGAACCTCGGTGCCGAACCTCTCGGCGAAATACGGTGCGACGATCTCGCCGAACTCCCGAAACTGCGTGAACAGCAACGCTTTTTCGTTGTCGCCCAGGATGGCGTCGAGCATATCCTCGACCAGCCCGATCTTGCCGGATCGGTGCTGGCCACGCTTGAGCACGGGCGAGCCGTCGGACAGAAAGTGAGCGGGGTGATTGCACACCTGTTTGAGGCGGGTCAGCGCGGACAGCACCGCCCCCTTGCGTTTCATTCCCTTAGCGTCGGCGATCTGCGCCATCATCTCGTCGACGACGGCCTTGTACAGACCGGCTTGCTCGGCAGTCAGGTTCGAGCGCACAGTCATCTCGTTCTTGTCCGGCAAATCCGAGATGACCGTCGGATCGGTCTTGACCCGGCGCAGGATGAACGGCGACGTGATCGCCCGCAGTCGGGTCACTGCGCCCTCGTCCTTCTCCCGTTCGATCGGCACCGAGAATCTCTTGCGGAAATCGGTCGGCCTGCCGAGCATCCCGGGGTTCGCGAAGTCGAGAATGGACCGCAACTCGTCGAGTCGATTCTCGACGGGCGTTCCGGTCAGCGCGAGCTTGTGCTCCGCCGGAATCGCAAGAGCCGCCTTCGCCTGCACGGTGCCCGCGTTCTTGATGTGCTGAGCTTCGTCGAGGACGACGCGTCGCCACGTCTGCTCGGACAGCTGCTCCCGGTCCTTGGCCATCAGCGCGTACGTCGTCACGATGAGGTCGTGCTCGGCGATCGCTTTGTCGAGCTCCTCACCACCGAGCCGCGCGGGACCGTGATGGACCATGACGCGCAAGCCGGGCGTGAACTTCTCCGCTTCGCGCTTCCAGTTGCCGACAACCGACATCGGCGCCACCAGCAGCGTCGGCGTCGTGCTGCGCTCGTGTGCGAGAAGAGTGAGGACCTGCAGAGTCTTGCCGAGCCCCATGTCGTCTGCAAGGACCGCCCCGAGCCCGAGCCGGCTCATGAACGCCAGCCAGTCCAGACCTCGCTGCTGGTACGGCCGCAGAACCGCGTTCACGCCCTCGGGCATCGGGATGGGTTCAGGGCTCGCGCCGGGTTCGAGCAGCGTCGCTGCCCACCCGGTGGCGCGAATGTCTTCGACCGGCGCCGGCGGCGGGTCCGCCAGCGTCATTTCTCGCATCAACTTGCTCAGGGGGGTTCCGTCGCCGTGATGCTGCGCGACGTACTTCGCTGCGCGGGCCAGTTGCCCGCCGTCGGCCAGCACCCACTGTCCGCGCAACCGCACGAGATCGCCCTTGGACACGGCAAGGCGGTTCATCTCCGCTTCGGACAGCACCATGTCGCCGAGCTGAAGCTGCCAGTCGTACGACACAAGTTCGTCCATACCCACCGCGCGATCGGCGGCGGCTTTGGTGACCGCAGGCGATTCGACGCGCAAGCGCATCGACGGATCCAACCTGGTCCACGCTCTCGGCAACAGCACCGTCGTACCAGTGGCTTGCAGAGCGGTGGCCCCGTGCTCGACGAGGTCGATGACGACCGACGTGGGTAGCAGGAGGTCGAGCGTCCCCTCCTCTGAGGGCAGATCACGCAGCCGCGGATATGCGGCGACCGCCTCGCCGAGCTTCCGCACCGCCGTCGAGAGCAGCGTGGCGTCGACCTTGCGACTCATCGGCACCGGGACCGGAGCCTCGCCGTCCGCACGAAGACAGACCTGCAGCGTCCAGAACGGCTCGTCCTCGCTCTCGTCGGCGCCCTCGCTGTCGTCGTCGGGTTCGAGCAACCGCAATACCAACGACGGTTCGTCCACGGTGAGAGTGCCGCGCCACTTGTCGAGCAACGCTGCGATCTGCTGCGTTCCGTCCGCATACGGGTCATCGCGCACGAGCGCCGAGAGCAGCGAGTGCTCCGAATCCGGTCTTCCCAGAATCGATCTCACGATCGGATCGGTGAGCTCGCGGGTGATGTCCTCGAGAATCTTCTTGGGCCGCTCCTGGGCTCGCTGCACCGGGGGCATCGCGACAGCGAGCTCGCTGAGCCATGCCCGCTGTCGCTCACCGCCGACGAGGCGCCACCGCGGCCACCACTGACCGTCCATCAACTCCAGCGCCGGCACGACCCGCCCGGCCCGCACCCACCGTTCGATTCCGCGTGCCACGTGCGCCAGATACCTCAGGTCTCCGGAGATCAGCGCGTGCGACTCCGGAGTCCGGAGCAGCAAGTCGACGGCGTCCATAGGTGCCAACGCGATCGCGGGAACCTGTGCGAGCTGCGGCTCACCGCCGTCGGCGGCTGGGAACGCCACTCGCACGCGATGCCGAAATGTCCTGCTCAGGACATGTGAATGGGCGGCAGGTAGGTCCGGTTCGTCGCCGGTGGTGATCTCGTCGTCCCACAGCGTCAACCCGGCACCGGGAGACCAGAGACCGTGCAGCATCCACCTATCCAATCAGGGCACCGACTTCCCCGTTGGGCACGGTGCATCAGTTGCGCTCGCCGCGCACGGTACCCGCACGAAAACCGCGGAACTGTTCCCTTATGCCCGGTTCTCGGTGAACGTTTGGCACAGTGGACGCATGATCGCGTACGGATTCAGCGAATATGGAGGCCCGGAGACGGAGTACTTCCTCGACATGCCCATCGCCGATCCTGGACAGGGACAGCTGCTGGTTGCGGTACACGCGGCCGGGGTGAACCCGGCCGACTGGAAGGTGCGCGCAGGCAACCGCAAGGACACCGTCCAGACGGTGCTGCCCGCCGTTCTCGGACGTGAAGTGTCGGGAACCGTCGTGCAGGTCGGTACTCACGTCGACGGCTTCTCGGTAGGCGATCACGTTTTCGGCGCGACCGCCGCCGGGCACGGGGCGTACGCGCAGTACACGGTGCTCAATGCCTCAGCCACTGCACACAAGCCCGAGAGCGTGACGTTCGCCGCGGCCGCGACGCTGCCGGTAGCGGCGGGTACCGCCTACGACGCGCTGGATCAGCTCGCGCTGCGCAAGGAAGACACCCTTCTGGTCCTCGGGGCAGGCGGCGGTGTCGGCTCGGCGGCACTTCAGCTGGCCCGCGCCGACGGTATCGACACCATCGGAGTTGCCAGCGCAGGCAAGCGTGAGTGGGTGACGAGCCTGGGTGCCGAATTCGTGGAATCCGGAGACGGGTACGCCGAGAACATCTCGACCGGACCGGACGGTGTACTCGACCTCGTCGGAGGTGCGACGCTACGCGCCGCCGCTCCGCTGGTTCAAGCAGCAACCCGGGTCATCAGCGTCGCCGACCCGGTGCTTGCTGCCTCGCTCGGCGGATCGGGTGTCGAGCGCAACCGATCGTCCGACGCGTTCTCGCGATTGGCCGAGCTGGTAACGAGCGGCATCCTCGATCCGCACATCGGCCACACGTTTCCGCTGGAGCGGGCCGGTGAGGCCCTCGCTCTCGTCGAAACCGGACACGTCCAGGGCAAGGTCGTCATCGAGGTCGGCTGATCGTGTCGGTGCACTACGGCACACTCGGTACACAAATACCGGCAACGAAGATTGGGCGTGAGTGAAAAAGCTGCGGATAGCGCTGTTCATGGCGGCTGCCGCCGTGGTGATGGCAGCGTTCGGCTCGTGCAACATCGGCGGCCTCCCTGGTTTCTCACCACCTCCGCCCGCACCGGGCAGCCCGACGCGCATCCAGATCGAGGAACTGCTCACCCAAGTTCAGGTCGTCGCTGTCAGAGGGGACGCAGTCGGTTACGAGCGCGGCTGCAAGAGCGGTGAGGGCTGCGTCTTCGGTCCTGCCTGGACCGACGACTACGACGGACCAGGCGGTCACGACGGGTGCGGCACCCGCGACAACGTCCTGGCCAGGAGCATGACAAACGTGGTTTTCCGCGATGGCACGCACAACTGTGTGGTCCTCGAGGGCACGCTGGCCGATCCGTACTCCGGCGCGCAACTCGGCTTCACCAAGGCCGACGCCGGAAAGATCCAGATCGACCACGTCTACCCGCTGTCGGCGGCGTGGGACATGGGCGCCAACCGCTGGCTGCCGGACAAGCGCGTGCGCTTCGCCAACGACATCGACTTCAATCTGTTGGCGGTCAACGGCACCGACAACCAGTCGAAGAGCGACAGCACACCGGCGCAGTGGTTGCCCCCGAACGGTGCATACCACTGCTTCTACGCCGGAAAGTACTTGTCGGTCGCAGCGCAGTACGAGCTTCCGATCACGCAGGACGACCATCGCGCTCTCGCAGCAATCGCGCACACCTGCTGAGCGTATTGTGCAGACAATGTCGCGCAGCTTTCTGAACCGTGAAACTCAGCTTTGCATGTCGCTCTCCGGGCGGCCGAGCAACATCGGCACCCGCTTCCACAACTACCTGTACGACGAGCTCGACATCAACTTCGTCTACAAGGCATTCACGACGACCGATCTCCCCGCCGCCATCGCAGGCATACGAGCTCTCGGAATCAGAGGGTGCGCGGTGTCGATGCCCTTCAAAGAGGAAGTCATCGCCTCGGTGGATGTGATGCACGATTCGGCGAACGCGATCGAATCGGTCAACACCATCGTCAACGAGAACGGCGTCCTGCACGCCTACAACACCGACTACCAGGCGGTCGCGAACCTACTGCAGTCCTCCGGATTTTCGTCCGACTGGTCCGTCGCAGTGACCGGAAGCGGCGGAATGGCGAAGGCTGTCGTTGCGGCACTACGTGATTCGGGTTTCACGCGCGGAACGGTCGTCGCACGCAATCCGCAGACAGGTCCCACACTCGCAAGCGCGTACGGATACGACCACTCGAACGAGTCGGTTGCGGCCGACCTTCTGGTCAATGTCACCCCGGTGGGCATGGCAGGCGGCCCGGACGCCGATCTCTCTCCGTTCACCGACGCCCAGATCGAGTCGGCACGCGCCGTGTTCGACGTGGTGGCCATGCCGTCGGAAACGCCGTTGATCGTACGAGCCCGCGCCGCAGGAAAACCCGTCGTGACCGGTGCCGAGGTCATCGCTCTGCAAGCCGCCGAGCAATTCGTCCTCTACACCGGCGTGCGGCCGACCGACGAGCAGATCCGACGAGCGTCGGAATTCTCGCGGCGCTGAGCACATCAGCGCGTGAGCGCCCTCGTCACCTCGTCCGCGATCGCCGCCTCACCGAGCGCATTCGGATGGACGGGTACGAACTGCTCCGAGAAGACCAACGGTTCGACCCATCTGCTTCCCGCAGGCTGACACCCGTCATGTCCCTCGGATACGACCGACATGTCGACGTAGGTGACACCGGTCTCCGAGGCTGCCCTCGACACCGCCGTGTTGAGCGTCGATTGCAGCGCGCGGAGGTACGGGACGTCACCTTCGGCAACCGGCATGTTCGGTGAGCACGTGCCCTGTGCCGGAAGCAGCCACGGGTATCCGACGATCACGATGTGCGCGCTCGGGGCGCGGTCGCGCACGTCCGACAACGCCTGGACAATTGCGGGATACGTCTGGTGTTCGATCGTGTCCACGAACGAGGTGCCGGCCGTGTCCGCGCATGGACTGAAGGTTCCCGGCGAGCCGAGCGCCGCCCGCACACACGCACCTATCGCCCCCGCGAACACACCACCGTCGTTACCGCCGATCATCAACGTGACCAGATCGGTCGATGATGACAGTGCGTCGAGCTGTGGTGGGGTATCCGGGTGTTGCCGGGAGCGGAAGTCCTCGGTCGACGCCCCGCCGCAGCTGACGTCGATCAACTCGTAACCCTGCTGTTCTGCCACGACCCGAGCGAAATTCCTCTCGCTACGCAAGCATGCCAGTGGGGCATCGCCGACCAGTGGAAGTACGCCACTCCCAGCGCTGAAACTGTCACCCAGATTGACGTACTCGAGAACATCAGCGTGCGCAGACGGCGCCACGGAAACCGCGCAGGCCAGCGCGGTGAGCAACGCGGCAGCGCAGATACGTACACGTGAACGGTGCGTCATGAAACCTCCCGCGGGCAGTATCTCTCAGAGTCGCTGCCAGCGTGGCTTGCTCGCATACGCGTATCGGTAATAGTCCGCGAGTGCCAGCGCCGACGCCGCGGCGTCATCGAGCAGCACGCTGACATGCGGGTGCCACTGGATGACGGACGCCGGACAGAACGCGGACAGCGGACCTTCGACCGCCGCGGCAACGGCGTCCGCTTTCGACTCTCCCGTTGCGATCAGAACCAGGTGCCGCGCTTCACCGATCGTGCCGAGCCCCTGAGTGAGCACATGGTGCGGCACCTCGTCCGGGGAGTCGAAGAACCGGGCGTTGTCCGCACGCGTCTGCTCGGTAAGCGTCTTGACTCGTGTCCTCGACCGAAGCGAGGACCCCGGCTCGTTGAAACCGATGTGTCCGTCGGTACCGATGCCGAGAATCTGCACGTCCGCTCCCCCGGCCTCGGCGATCGCTGCGTCGTACCGCTGCGCCTCGCGCGCGATGTCGTCCGCTTCGCCGTCGGGCGAGTACACCGCGGCACCGTCGAGATCGACATGATCGACGAAGTTGTCGCGAATGAACGCGAAGTACGATTGCTCGGCGGCCCTGGGCACACCGATGTATTCGTCCAGCAGAAATGCACGACACTGTGCGAACGAGAGCCCGTTCTCGCGATGTCGTCTCGACAGCTCACGATAGGTACCTACCGGCGACGAACCCGTCGCCAGCCCGAGAACGGCCGGACCGCTCTGCACGACGTGTTCGACGATGTCCGCGGCAAGGCGATCGACTTGCTCGGCACTACTCGAAATCACGACCTCCACGACGCCGCCTCCCTCTGTGTACGCTCGCCACGGCGAATTACTTGCTCCGGTTCGAAAGCCGAGTCGACGACGAGGATGTCTGCGAAGAATCCAGGCGCGAGCCGACCGACCTCGTGTCCCACACCGATCAGCGACGCAGGAGTCGACGACCCGGCTCGCACTGCCTCGGCCAGTGGAACACCCGCGTTCACTACCGCGCGACGAACCAGGTCCAGCACGGTAGACGTACCTCCCGCAATAGGATTCGCGTCCTGATCCGTGCCACCATCATCGCCCTCGAGTGACAATCGAGCGACAGATCCTCGAACCGTGACCTCCAGCGGCCCCAACCGATATCGACCGTCACGCATTCCCGCGGCAGCCATGGCGTCGGAGACCAGCGCGATGCGTTCGCCACCGACGAGATCGAACACGGCTCGGACGGTCTCGTCGGCGAGATGCACTCCGTCTCCGATCAATTCGAGCACGATTCGACCTTTCGCCGCTGCGGCCAAGCATTCACTGACCGGTCCCGGCGCTCGATGGTGCCACGTGGGCATACCGTTGAACAGGTGCGTTGCGCTGATCGGACCCTCGCCGAGAGCCTCGACGCCCCGGCGGGTCGTGAGCGCGTCGGCATCGGTGTGGCCGATGCTCGGCAGCACCCCGTGTTCGCGCAGCGCATCGCCGATACGAACGAATCCGTCGATCTCGGGAGCAAGTGTCATCGACTTCACCGCTCCTCTGCCGGCATCGAGAATCTCCCGGAGCAAGCCGGGATCCCCTGCGCGAAGCGAATTCGGATCCTGTGCACCGCATCTCGCCAAGGACAAGAACGGCCCTTCGACGTGCACCCCGGCGATGTCACCGCCGTGATACAGATCGGCCAACAACGACGTCTGCGCGATCAATCTGTCGGCCGGTGCCGATACGAGCGAGGCCAGCATGGTCGTCGTCCCGCGTGAGCGGTGATGTCGAACGGCAGTCATCAGGTCCCCGCTACCCGAATCCGGAAAGCTCGCGCCGGCACCGCCATGACAGTGCACGTCGACCAGGCCAGGGAGGATGGTCGAACCGGTGTGCGGCGGAATCTGTCCCGATGCCGAACCGGCCGGGCCGACCCACGAGATCCTGTCGCCTTCGACCACGACGACACCGTCCTCGACAACGGTGTCGACGGTGACGACTCGACCACGCAGCATCGTACTCACCGCGTTCGTCATGCTTTCGTGGTGTCAGCGGGCTCGTCGTCCTCGCGGCCCGGGGTGCGCAGATTCCACTTCTTGATGACGAAGCTGAACAGGAAGTAGTAGATCAGCGCGTAGACGAGCCCGATGGGGATGAGCAGCCATGCCTTGCTGGCGATTCCGAAGTTGAGGACGTAGTCGATCGCACCGGCGGAGAAGAAGAATCCGTCGTGAATCCCCAACGCGTTGACGAGTGCCATCGAGGTGCCGGTCAGGAATGCGTGGATGATGTACAGCGGCCAGGCCACGAACATGAACGCGTACTCGAGCGGCTCGGTGATACCGGTGACGAAGGCGGTCAGTGCGGTGGACAGCATAATTCCGCCGACCAACTTCTTCTGCGACGGCTTGGCGTTGCGGTAGATCGCGAATGCTGCTGCGGGGAGAGCGAACATCATGATCGGAAAGAACCCGGTCATGAACACTCCGGCGGACGGGTCACCGGCGAAGAACCGATTGAGGTCGCCGCGTACCACCTGACCGCTCGCATCCTGGTAGTCCCCTACGAGGAACCACACGACGGAGTTCAGGATGTGGTGCAGTCCGGTCGGAATGAGCATGCGGTTGGCGAAGCCGTAGATTCCGCCGCCGAGGACACTGTTGTCCGCAACGGTGGTGCCGACCCAGTTGAGGGCGCTGTAGAACAGTGGATACACGAACGACATCAGAACGGCGACAACGAGTCCGGTGACGGCCGTCAGAATGGGCACGAGGCGTCGTCCGGCGAAGAAGCCCAGGTAATCCGGCAACTTCTGACGGTAGAAGCGCTGCCACAGGATCGCCGAGAGCAGTCCGATGACGATGCCCGCCAGCACGCCGTAGTTGATGACGGCAGGGTCACCGTTGGCATCGACCTTTCCTTCAAGGACGACCGGTGACATTGCCTCGAACACACCGTTCATGACCATGTATCCGACCACGGCAGCGAGGGCTGTCGAGCCGTCGGACTTCTTGGCCCAACCGATTGCGATGCCGACCGCGAAGATCAGCGGCAGCCACGTGAACACCGCCTGACCTGCTGCGGAAATGACCGAAGCTGCGGTTTCCATCGAGCTGAAGCGACCGAGCAGATCGTCCTGCCCGAGACGCAGCAGGATGCCCGCGGCGGGCAGCACCGCGATCGGGAGCATGAGGCTCCGACCGAAACGCTGAAGCCCGGCGAGCGAGCGGGATTCCTTCTTGGCTTCGTCGGGGTTCGAACCCGACGTGGAACTCTTCGTGGTCATGAGTGACCTTCTTCTCGGTCTTCGACGGCAGGGAGGAGAACATCTGTTGTGGCCGAACGCCACGAGGGGTACTGTCCGGTCATTACCAGTTGTAGTTTGGCCAGGTGAAGAGCTCGTGTCAACCCGGCCATGTGACTCAGCCGACAGAAAGCGGGAACTGAAGATGTCCAAAGCGGACGCGATCGTCAAAGGACTCGGCGGCGCCGACAACATCGTCGAGATCGAGGCGTGCATCACCCGGTTGCGGACCGAGGTGAAGGACGGCGCGCTGGTCGACGAGGCAGCGCTCAAGGCTGCGGGCGCCCATGGGGTATTCCACAAGGGCACGGCCGTTCAGGTGATCGTCGGTCCCGAGGCCGACACTCTCGCCGAGGACATCGAGGACATTCTGTGAAAGCGGAAGCTTCTGCGGCCACGATTCTCAGCCCCGTCGACGGTGTGGTCCTCGCCCTCGGCGACGTACCCGATCCGGTGTTCTCGGCGCAGATGGTGGGATCGGGCGTCGCGATTCGCCCCGCTACCTCCGCGGGTCGAATCGAAGTCCGCTCGCCGGTAGCCGGAAAAATTCTCAAGCTTCATCCGCACGCGTTCGTCGTGTTCACCGACGGCAAGGCGGGTGTACTGGTGCACATCGGCATCGATACCGTGAAGATGAGGGGCGAAGGATTCACACTCGTTGCAACAGAGGGCGATCGAGTGCAGGCCGGGGACGTAGTTCTCGACTACGACCCCGCAGCGATCGCCGCCGCAGGATACTCGGACGTCATTCCCGTCGTCGTCATGGACACGAAGCCGGACACGGTGACCACCGAGGCCGTCGGCACCACCGTCACCGCCGGAGAGGCACTGTTCGAACTGCCCTAGGTCAGCGGCGCTGCGCGGTTCGCCGCTGCCCTTCGACCTCCATCGAGAGTTGGTATCGATCGCATCGGTACCAACTCTCGGTGTGCTCGATAGGCTCGTCTCCGCTGAACGACACGCGATCGAAATACAGCACGGGCGCACCACGTTTGGTGCCCAGAAGTGTTGCCGTGTCACCGTCCGCTGCAGTTGCCTTGACTGTTTGCTCGGCCCGGTCGATCGTCAGACCGTAGTGCGTGTGCACTGCCTCGTAGACGGACTTGCTCAGGTCATGCCCGGTGAGACCGGGCAACCGTGCTGCGTGAAACCATCCGTCGTCGACGCTGACGGGTTCGCCGTCGGCGAGTCGGAGTCGCTTGACGTGATAGGCCTGATCATCCGCCGCCAGGCCGAGCGCACGAGACGTCGCGGGAGAAGGCTTGTCCAGACGCGCGAACAGAACCACGGTCGTCGGTGTCAACCCCTGCGCGCGCATCTCCTCCGAGAACGACGCGAGATGCAGTCTGGACTGCACCGTTCTACTGGCAACGAAGGTGCCTTTGCCGCGTACACGCACCAGGTGCCCGTCGTTGACGAGTTGCCCGATAGCCTCGCGGACGGTGATTCGACTGACTCCGTAGTCCTCCATCAACCGCCGCTCGCTCGGCATCAGGTCCCCGGGTTGAAGCTCTTTCGTGCAGCGATGCAGCAGAATTGCACGGAGCTGTTCGTGCTTCGGGATCTCACTGTCCCTCAGGTGTATGGGCATCACCACGGCGCTGGCCTTCCGGTCGCTCGCCGAACCAGCGGTACGGACTGGTCCGGTCCAACCCGAAGGATACGTCACTTCTCCGAAAGTTCCGGGAGAAGTCAGTCGCACACCGCCTTCGCTGCATCCTCGACAGTGGCGAGAGCCCCGGTTTCGTACTCACCGATTGCCGCCACCTTCGCTGCCGACGCCGACTCGGGATCGAAGGTGTAGCCGAGCCACTCCTTGGCCAATCTGCGCGCGAGCTCGATACCGATGACTCGCTGTCCCATGCACAACACCTGTGCGTCGTTGCTGAGAACTGCGCGTTCGACCGAAAAACTGTCGTGCGCGGTGACAGCGCGGATACCCGGAACCTTGTTGGCGCTGATGGCTACTCCGAGCCCGGTACCGCACACCAGGAGCGCCCGGTCGGCGGTGCCGTCGGCGATCATGCGTGCCGCGGTGACCGCAACGTGCGGGTAGGCAGTGTGCTCGTCGTCGCCGACGCCGACATCGGCGACGGATTCCACTCGATCGTCCTTCTCGAGATCGGCCAACAGCGCCTGCTTGTACTGCAGTCCTGCGTCGTCGCAACCGACGACGATACGGAGTTTGCTCATGATGAGATTCCTTGGTTCGTGAACAGTTCGGCGACGGCGGCAACGCTCATGGCCATCGACACCGCGCCTGCATCGGGGGTGCCCACACTGCGTTCGGCGAGCGGTCGAGCACGACCCACTTTGGGGCGCAGGTCTGCGGTGCCGACCGCGGCCTTCTGGGCAACCGCCACGGCGTCGGACCATGCCGATCGCCAGCCGTCTCCGGCCGCGACCGATCTCTCGACTGCGCCCACGAACGGATCGAGGGCATCGAGCATCGTCTTGTCTCCGAGCGAGGCGCCTCCGAGTGACGTGAGCGCGGTGTATCCGGCGCGCAGGGCCTCCGCCACATCGGTGTCACCGGGAGTTCCGTTGTTGCCGAGCCTGTTTCCGATCGCCGTCAGGGCAGCACCCCACAGGACCCCGGAGGTGCCTCCTGCCTTGGCTGCCCACGCCGAGCCCGCCGCAGCCAGCACCGAGCCGGTGCCTCCCTGCCGATCAGCAGCATCTCGTGCCGCGGACCGAGCAGCTGCCGTTCCCTTGACCATTCCGCGTCCATGATCGCCGTCGCCCGCAACCGCGTCGATGCGGCCGAGTTCGTCTTCGGCCGAGACCATTCGTTCTGCCAACGCATCGATCGACTTCAGGACGAAGCGAGCACACTCACGGGAAGCCTCGTCGGACTCCGGCAGCGTGTCCGCTCCGGCAGCGACTGCGGCGGAGGCCGACCTGCGCTCACCGGCGTTCGCGGCCACGGCACCTTTTCGATAGGCCGGGGTGTCGGCCGGTGCGGTCCAGAACCGTTCCAGCTCGTCGTCGAGCCACATGATCGTCAACGAGCATCCGGCCATGTCGAGGCTCGTCACGAGCTCCCCGACCTCCGGATCGACGACGGTATAGCCGGCCTCGCGCAGGCGGCGAGCCACCGTCTGCCAGACGACGAACAGCTCCTCGTACTTGGTGCGGCCGAGTCCGTTGAGGATGACAGCGATCCGATCGCTGCTACCTGCAGGCTTCTCGACCAACACTCCGTCCACCAGAAGATCGGCAAGCTCAGCGGCAGAGGGCATCTCGTGCGAGGACACACCCGGCTCACCGTGGATGCCGAGACCGAGCCCCATGGTGCCTTTCTCGACCGAGAACAACGGTTCGCCTGCACCAGGCATGGTGCAACCGTCGAATGCCACGCCGAGGGTCCGGGTGGCGTCGTTCGCGGCCGTTCCGATGCGTTCGACGTCGTCCATCGAGTAACCGGAGTCGGCTGCGGCAGATGCGCACCGGAACACGGTGAAGTCGCCTGCGATGCCGCGTCGCTTCTCGATCTGATCGAGCGGCGCGCTGGCGATGTCGTCGGTGACGGCGAGATATCTGGCGTCGATGCCCTCGGATCGGAGCTTCTGCACTGCGAGTCCGAAATTCATGACGTCGCCGGCATAGTTTCCGGTCGTCAACAACACCCCGCCTCCATTGTCGACCGCCCGGGCAACCGACGCAGCGTCGTCGGCCGAGGGCGAGGTGAAGATGTTGCCGACGACCGCGCCGTCGGCGAACCCGCGACCGACGACACCGCAGAAAGCCGGGTAGTGGCCGGAGCCGCCGCCGACGACGACGGTGGCTTTGCCTTCCGGGGTCGATACTGCGCGCACGACACCGCCGGGCACCCCGACGACGTAGCGCGAGTTGGCGTCGAGAAATCCCTCCAGCATGTCCTCGGTGAAGGTCGCTGGATCGTTGAACAATCGAGTCATGGCAGATCCTCTATCGAAGGCGGAGGCCGGACTCACGGTCGAACAGGTAGATCCTGCTCGCCGGAGCGGTGAGCGCGCAGCGGTCGTGGGGGCGGTAATGATCGCGTGCGGGAGTCTGGATGAGCAGTGACGCGCCACCGGCAACGGAAATCTTGGCCTGTCCGAATTCCATCAGATGTTCGAAGTACTCCACCGATGCGGAGATCTGCCCTGGACCGGCGACGCCTGAGACGATGGATGCGTCCTGCGGTCTGATGCCGATCTTGACCTCGGTTCCATCGGCGACGCCGAGGACGTCGACCTTCAGTGTCCCACCGCCGATCTCGACGACGGTGTCATCGCCGTCCCGGCGGAGAACACCGTCGACCACGTTGATCTGTGGTTCACCGACGAAGCCGGCGACGAACAGGTTGGCCGGGTCGTCGAAGACCTCGTCGGGTGTCCCGAACTGTTGGATGACGCCACCGTCCATCACGGCGAGGCGGTCGGCGAGGCTCAATGCCTCCACCTGGTCGTGGGTGACGACGATCGTCGTGTAGCCGAATTCGCGTTGGAGCATCTTGAGTTCGCGTCGAACGCGTTGACGCGCAGAGGCATCGAGGTGCGAGAGCGGCTCGTCGAGCAGGAGAACCGGCGGGTTACGAACGAGCGCTCGGGCCAATGCGACACGCTGCTTCTGTCCGCTCGACAGTCCCGCCGGACGCAGATCCATCAGATCCTGCATTTCGAGTCGCTGAGCAATCGAATCCACCAGTGCCCCTGCACCCTTGACCTTGCGCGCCTTGAGGCCGTACGCCAGGTTCTCGCGGATCGACAGCGGCGGGTAGAGCGCGTAGCTCTCGAATCCGACGCCGACCTCACGCTTGCCCGGAGGCAGATCGGTGATCGTGCGATCACCGATCCGAATCTGCCCACTCGTGACAGTCTCCAACCCAGCAATCATGCGCAGCGTCGTCGTCTTGCCGCAGCCCGAAGGACCGAGCAGCGCCACGAGTTCACCGGGCTCGATGGACAGATCGATCCCCTTGACCGCCTTGAACTCCTCTCGGCCCCGGGAGGAGTAGGTCTTGACCAGATTGTCCAGCGTCAAGCTCTGTGCGACGGCGGTGCGGTTCGCGGTCTGTGTCGCAGTCATTTACTGCCCCTTCTGATCTGCGGCGCCGAGTCGCCGACTCTCGGTGTCGGACTCGCCGTCGGCGTCCGCGAAGATGTGAATGTCGGCGGCGTCGACCGAGACGGTGACCTTCGCCCCTTCGGTCACATGCCGTCCGCCCTTGGACAATGCGATGAGGGTCGTTCCGCCGAGATCGACGGACACCTCGACGTCACGTCCCAACCTTTCGGCAAGTACGACGGTGCCGTGGAGATTCACTTTTCCTGGGTCGTTCGATGCCTCGGCGAGAACGTCGACGTCACACGGACGGATACCGATCCGCGCATGATCCCCGGCGCCCAGACCGAGTGTGCGGGGTACCTGGATCTCGAGGGAGCTGCCGAGCACTCGCAAAGCTCCGTCGTCGACGATCGCGTCGTAGAGATTGATCTCGGGTTGCCCGAGCGCTTTGGCGACGAAGGTGTCCGCCGGTGTCCGCCAGATATTCTCGGGGGTGTCCACCTGCACGACGCGTCCCTCCCGGAGAATCGCGATGCGGTCCCCGAGGGCAAGCGCTTCCTGATAGTCGTGGGTGACGTAGACCGTCGTCGTCTTCGACATCTCGCCGAGCTGCCGTAGCTCGACGCGCATCGCAGCACGCAGTTTCGCGTCGAGATGAGAGAGCGGCTCGTCGAGGAGGTAGACATCCGCCGGCCTGACCAGCACTCGACCGAGAGCGACGCGCTGCCGCTGACCGTTGGAGAGCTCCCGCGGGAAACGCGCGAGGAGATGGTCGATGCCGAGCGTCGTCGTCACCGACTTGATCCGCTCGGTCTGCTCTGCCTCGCTGTACTTACCCGTGCGGCCGGACTTCAGCGGCGATGCGAGGTTCTGCGACACGGTCTTCTGCGGATACAGGGCGTAGCTTTCGAATGCCATGGCAACGTTGCGGTGGTACGGCTCGACCGAGGTCATGTCCTCGCCGCCGATGTGCACGGCGCCGTCGTCGACATCGACGAGTCCGGCAATGGATTTGAGGGTCGTGGTCTTGCCCGCACCGGACGGTCCGAGGATGACGAAGAACTCGCCGTCCGCGATGTCGAGGTCGATCCCGTCGATGCCGACTTTCTTGCCGTATTTCTTACTGAGTCCCTTGATTGCCAACTGCGCCATCAGGATTTCACCGCCCCGAACGAGAGACCGCGGACCAGGTAGCGCTGAATTGTCAACGCGAGGATCAGCGGTGGGAGTGCTGCGATGACGGCCGCCGCCGCAGTGAGGTTGTAGTAGGCCTGTCCGCCGCCACCGAGGTACTTGGTGATCGCGACCGTGACGGTGCTCGCGTTGCTGTCGGACAGAATCAACGGGAAGACGTAGTTGTTCCACGCGAAGATGAACGCGAGCAGGGCCGCAGCGGCGATGCCCGGGCGCACGAGCGGCAAGGCCACCATGACGAAGGCGCGGATGCGGGTGTAACCGTCGAGAAGTGCGGCCTGCTCGAGATCCTCCGGAAGATCTTGGAAGTAGGACCGCAGGATCCACACCACGAGCGGCATCGTCACCAGCTGCAGGACCCAGACCATGCCGACCTTGGTGTCGAAGAGCCCGATCTGGTTGTAGATGACGAACAGCGGGACGATGACCATCAGCTCGGGTGCGAAACGGAACGAGAGCATCTGGAACATCAGATCGTTGCTGCCTCGGTACTGCCACCGTCCGGCGGCATAGGCCGCGGGGATTCCGATGACGAGCGAAACGATCACGGCGCCACCACAGTTGATCAAGCTGGTTAGCAACGAGGAGGTGAAATCGACGCTGGTGAGGTCGGTTCCGCGCTGACTGAGCACCGTACCGAAGTTCTCGAATGTCGGTGAGAACGAGAAATAGGTGCTCGTCTGTTCGGCGTCGGTCTTGAGTGCCAGGAGCACCATCCACACGATCGGAAACAGTGAGAACACGAACCACACCAGCAGCACGACGTCTGCTGCGATCGAAGCCGGCGTGAACCTTCGCTGTCCGGGAAGCAATTCCTTGGCCATGTCAGTTCTCCGCTCCAGCGGCACGCCGCTGTGCTTTGCCGAGCACGCTCACGAGGAAGCGTGCAGTGATGAACACGAGGATCCACAGCAGGAACATGTAGGTGCTGCCGCGGGAGTAGTCGAGGTTGATGATCGAGTCCTCGAAGGCGCCGATCTGCAACGACCGCGTCGCCACACCAGGTCCACCTGCGGTGAGAACCCATGGCACGTCAAAGAACTTGAGATTGTCCATGAATCGGAAGATCACCGCGACGAGGATGTACGGCCACAGCATCGGAAGCATGAGCCTGCGGAACATGTAGAACCAGCTGGCCCCGTCGACCTCGGAGGCCTCGAAGGGTTCCTTCGGAAGCGACCTGATACCGGCGAGGACCAGGATGGCCACGAAGGGAGTGAAGATCCACAGGTCGACGAGAATGACCGAGAACAGCGCGTTCTGACTGCTCAACCAGTCGAAGGTGTTGCCCAGCCCCAGAACGTGGTTCAGCACACCGAACTGCGGATTGAACATCAGCTTCCAGACGACCGCCGCGATCACCGGTGCAATCATCAGGGGCAGAATCAGAACTTTCTCGAAGATGCGGCCGACGATCGACGATCGGTTCAGCAGCAACGCGATGATCACACCGATGACCGTCTCGACGAGCGTCGCGACGACCGCGAACGTCCCGGTCACCCGCACACTGGACCAGAATTGCGCGTCGCCGAGCACACTGACGTAGTTCGCGAAGCCCACGAACACCGGATTCGGGTTCACAGCAGCATAATTGAGGAACGAATACCAGGCGCCGACGAAGAACGGGTACAGAATGCCGATGACGATCAGGACAGCGGGAACCGACAGCAGGTACGGACGCAGCTTGCGACGCCAGCGCGGCACTTCCGGCTTGCCGGAGGACTTCGGAGCAGGCGCGTCCGTCGTGCGCCTTCCTTCAGTCTGAGTGGCCATGACCTACCTCTTTCTCGGATGTGCTCACAGGTTCACCTTCGAGGTGTTGGTTTTGGCCAGTCCGTCGAGACGCGACTGCGCGTCGTCTCCGCCGTAGATGTCCTGCAGAGCCGACGCCCAGTTCTGCGTGGTATCGAAGAACTTCTTCTGCGGCGTGAACTGAATCTTGGACTGATCGATTACGGTTTCGAACGTCTCGAGGTAGCCCGCCTGATCGGCGACCTGATCCTTGAACACGCCGTCGAACACCGACTTCCGAACCGGGTCGGCGTAGATGCCGCCCTGAACGGCCTTCGACATCGCCTCTTTGCCCGTTGCCCACTGCATGAACAGCCAGGCTGCGTGCTTGTTCTTCGACATCGAGTTCATCGCCAGCGACCATGTCCAGAGGTTGGTGGCGTAGCTACCGTCCGGTCCCGCAGGTCCCGGGTACCACCCGATGTTGCCGGCTTGAGCCGACGCTCCCGGCTTGTTCTTGGGGTACGTCGCGCTGTCCGCGTCGTAGACCATCATGGCGGTTCCGTCACCGAGATCGCCGGTAGCGTTCGGGTAGTCGTAGGACGTCCACGATGTGGGCCCGGCCAACTTCTGCATCTCGATCCACTTCTCGGTGAAGTCGACGGCCTTCGCGGAGTTCATCCGAGCCTGCAGCTCACCGTTCTCGAAGACGTAGTCCTGCGCGCCTTCACGGGTGTACTGCGTCATGAAACCGGGATGGATGGTCGCCCAGGATTTCGATCCGCGGGTGGCGATGCCGTATCGGTTCTGCGAGCGATCGGTCAGATCGATGGCCAGCTGGATGAAGTTGTCGAACGTATCCGGCAACGTGATGCCATTGCTGTCGAAGTAGGCCTTGTTGTAGGCGACGACGTTGTTCTCGAATCCCCATGGGAGTGCCCACTGACCGCCGGTTCCGAGCGGTGACCCCTGCTCGAAGTCCCAACTCGTCGACGTTCGCAGACCCTCGTAGATGTCTTCGAAGTCGTACTCGTCACTGGTGGCAGAGCTGTTCTTCAGCCACGGCCCCAGGTCTTCGAGCCATCCGGGCGGCCCGTACTGCCAAATGAAGTACGCACCGAGCATGAACACATCGTGTTTGCCTGTGCCCCCGGCAAGTTCGGTATTCAGCTTGGTGAAGTAGTCGGCCTCGGGTACCAGGTCTGCGTTGACGGTGATGCCGGTGAGCTGTTCGAACTCGACGAGCAGCGGCTGAAAGGACTGCTGGTACGGATGCGGAGTCTGCAGGATGTTCAGCGTCGTACCCTGCGCCGCTTTCCAATCGAACGGCCCGGTGACCTCACCCGCGCCGTTGACGGCGTTCACTGCGCCGCCGACACCGCACGAGGACAGGATCGGCACCGACGCCGCAGCGACACCTGCCAGACCCATCGCGCGGAGCATGTCCCGCCGCGAGAATTGACGATAACTCATGTGATGTGTCTCCAAGGGGAGTCGAGCAGGAGCGAATCAGGACGGAATGAGCGAAACTTTGACGGACTCGGTGCCTGCACCGACGAGATCGAGCCCCTTCTGGAAGTCGGCAAGCGGAAGCTGATGGCTGCAGATCTTGTCCATCGGCAGCACGCCGGACTCGATCATGCGGATGGCGGCAGGCCAGCAGTACGGGCCGAGGTGCGCGCCCAGCACGTCGAGTTCCTTGTCATCGGAGATGATCGACCAGTCGACGGTGACGTCGCTACCGAAGACACCGTATTCGACGTACGTGCCGAGCTTGCGAAGTAGGTTGAGTCCCTGCGGAACTGCGGTCGGATGGCCGGTTCCCTCGAGGTAGACGTCGGCGCCGTAACCGTCGGTCAGATCTTTGACGATCTTCTCGGCATCCTCGTTGCGAATATCGATGACGATGTCGGCGCCGCATTCCTTGGCCAACGCGAGCTTCTCGGGCTGCATGTCGAGTGCGATGACGTGTGCCGGATTCTTCGCTCGCGCCCCGGCGATCATGCCGAGTCCGATGGGGCCACAGCCGGCGACCACGACAACGTCGTCGAACGTGATGCCCGCACGCTCGACGGCGTGCAGTGAGCACGAGAGCGGCTCGGCGAATGCTGCATGGGCAGGCGGAATGTTCTTGGATACTTTGTGCACCAATGCTTCTGCCGGGTACACCATGTAACTTGCCATTGCCCCGGGTGTGCGGCGCTTGAATCCGTACAGGTCGTGCGGCGCGCACATGTGGTACTGACCACGAAGGCAGAATCGGCACTTCCAACACGGCACGATCTGCTCGGACACCACACGGTCACCCACGCCCACGTTCCATCGAGCGGATGCCTCGTCGTCGATGACGACGATTTCGCCGACGAACTCGTGGCCCGGAATGACGTCGGTCTCGGCCCACGCAGGACGGTTTTCGTCGCCCCAGAATTTGGCGGCACCGTGGTAGCACTTGAGGTCGCTCGCGCAGATTCCTACGGCCTCGACGCGCACGAGCGCCTCACCCGGCCCCGGCACCGGAACGGGGACTTCTTCGAGCCGGTAGTCCTCGGGTCCATGGCAGACGACTGCGGCCATCTTCTCCGGAATTGTCGTTTCCGACATCGTGTGACTCCTTGTGCAGCAGTTTCGATCCGCGTGGGCAGCGCGGGTGAGGTGAAATATTGCCCTGTTGCGATGTGTTGGCGCTCACAGTATCGAACGCGTATACATATGTCCAGAACGAATGTTCATCCAAACAAACTCCGTGCACATATGTTCAATGGGATACTGACGACCATGGCGACCAACGGCTCCGCGAGCGAACAAACCCCGTCTGCCGACGGCAGCCACTTCGCACCCACGCTGCTGTACACCGCCGCCAAGCTGTACTACGACGAAGAAGCCACTCAGGCCGAGGTGGCCGCCAAACTCGGCACCAGCAGGGCAACGGTGAGCAGACTGCTGTCCGAGGCCCGACGCCAAGGAATCGTCCGCATCGAGGTCATTGCACCGAGCACCTACTCTCAGGACGGTCTGGCCGAGCGCCTCGCCACCGCACTCGGACTCGACAACGTCTACCTGTCCGCGCCGCTACCTCCCGCAACACCGTCCAAACCGACGGTCGACGTCATGGGTCGCTACCTCGCACCAGCCGTTTCCAAGGCCCTCGGTGCAGTCGGGCTGATGCCCGGGGACATCCTGCTGGTGTCTTCGGGGCGGACTGTCTACGAGGTTGCACAGTTCGACCTCGACCGAATTCCCGGAGTACTCGTCGCCCCCACCGTGGGTGGCAACGACCAACCCGAGGAGTGGTACCAGACCAACGAAATCACCAGGCTCATCTCCAACAAGCTCGGCGGGCGTGCCAACTACCTGTTCGCTCCCGCCCTCCCCGGAGCGGACCTGCATGCGATCATCCACTCCGACCCCGCGATACAGCGAGTACTGGAGCTGTGGCCGCAGGCCAAGTGCATTCTGATGGGCGTCGGCGCTCCTCCCCTGCTGCGTTCCGATATCCCTCGATTCGTCCCGACAGGCTCCGCGTCTCTGCGCGATTCGGTAGGCGACGTGTGCTCACGCTTCTACGACCGCGACGGCAATTCGATCGCGTTCCCCGGATCCGACCGACTCATCGCCGTCGAACTGGCTGCGCTACCGAAGATTCCAGTAGGAATTGCCGTGGCGGTCGGTCTCGACAAGGTCGCGCCGATCATCACCGGCGCGCGTGCGCACTTCTTCAACCGACTCGTCACCGACCCGGCAACAGCTCAGGAAATCCTCGCGCACATCACCGCCGAGGACAGGAAGGACGTTTCATGACAGGCTCCCCGACGGCGCTTCGCCTGGATGGCAAGCGGGTTCTGATCACCGGTGCCAGCAGGGGAATCGGTGCCGACATCGCGCGCACGTTCGCTGCAGCCGGAGCTCGCCTTCTGTTGTCGGGCCGTGATCGCCGAACTCTCGAGACCCTGGCCGACACCGTGGACGCCGAAACGGAAGTCCTCGTCGCTGACTTGTCCAGCCCCGAGGGGCCCACCGTACTCGCCGACGAAGCGGTGGGCGTATACGACGGCATCGATGTCCTCGTCAACAACGCTGGAATTTCCTATCCGGAAGCCGTCGACGCGCTCGACACCGCACACTTCGACCAAGTGCTGCAGGTGAACCTTCGTGCCCCGTCACTTCTGGCCGCGCGTGTCGGCCGGTCCATGGCAGAGTCCGGCGGCGGCTCCATCATCACCGTCGCCTCGGCTGCTGCCCTACGGCCGCTTCCGGAGCACTACGCGTACTGCACGTCGAAAGCAGGGATCATCATGGCGACCAAGATCCTCGCGCTCGAACTCGGCGGCCGCGGAGTGCGGGCCAATTCCATCTGCCCCACAGTGGTTCTCACCGATATGGGCCAGAAGGTGTGGGGCGATCCGGTCAAGTCCGCGCCGATGCTCGGCCGAATTCCGGCGGGCCGCTTCGCCGTGCCGTCGGAAGTGTCCAACACAGCCCTATGGCTGGCGTCGGACGCATCAGCGATGATCAATGGCGTCGACCTACCGGTCGACGGTGGCTACTTGGTCAGTTGAGCACCGGCATGCACGATGTCTCGCGTGGCTGGGTACAGCTGCAACCAGTTGCCGTAGAGGTCGTCGTACAACGCCTTGTGGGCAGGATTCGGCGGAACCTCGGATGCCACTGTAGCCCAGTCGGTTTCAGGCGACACCGCGCCGACTCCGATCGCCGCCAGCAGACTGTCGCCGTAGCTCGCACCGATAGTCTGTTCGGTGACCAGCTGCGTCCGACCGGTGATGTCGCTCAGCGCCTGCGCCCACACCGGGCTGCGTAGACCACCACCGACAGCCACCGCTCGCGACACCGGGGTGGCCGCATCGTCGAACATCTCCAGAATCTGCCTGATTCCGAACGAGATTCCCTCGTACGCTGCTCGAAAGATGTGCCCCCGGCCATGGCGGAGAGTCAGCCCTGCCATCACCCCTCGTGCGTCGGCATCGAAGACCGGGGTTCGCTCGCCTGCCAGATACGGCAGAACCAGCAACCCTTCGGCACCGGCCGGAACAGCGGACGCTTCACGCATCAGCACATCGAACGGCGCACCGCCGGTGAGCGTTTGAAGCCAGGTGGTCAGTGAACCCGCAGTCGACGTTCCCGCTGCCAGCGCGTAGGTACCCGACTGCACCCCGGTGGTCGTCCACAATGCAGGATTGGTGTGATAATCGGCCAGCACCTGAACGAGAAACATCGTCGATCCGTACATCAGCATGAGATCACCCGGATGCCGAACACCGACGCTGAAGGCCTCGGCATACGCGTCTACAGTGCCGGCAACCACCGGTGTTCCGACACGGATTCCCGTCGCTTCGGCCCCGCGCGCATCGACACGACCGACGATCTCACTCGGCCACGCGAGCCTCGGCAATTCGAGGCCGCCGAGGACGCGGTCGACCCATTCGGTGTTCCAACCGAATTCGCGAACCGAGTAGAGCGGATCGCACTGGCTTGCCGTGTGATGGTCCTGCACATACTCACCGGTGAGTTTGGCGACGATGTACGAGTTGGAGCCATACCAACGCGTGGCTCGAGCGAACACCTCGGGCTCGTTGTTACGTACCCACTCGATCTTGGGTCCGATGGCCTGACTGGACAACGACTTTCCGCACCGAGAGAGGATCTCGGCTGCACCGAAAAGTTCGGTCATCTCGACGATTTCGCTCGTGGCGCGTGAATCGATGCCGTACAGAATGGCCGGGCGTACTGGTCGGAGCTCGGAATCGGTGAGCACGAGGCACGGGCCGACACCGCTGACGCAGACGCCTTCGATCGACGAACCTGCCGGGACTCGAGCTACCAGCGTCGACGCGATCGCACAGACATCCGCCCACCAGACGGCCTCCGCATCGACCTCGGCCCACCCGGGGTGCGGTAGCGACATCGTGTGCGCTCGTTGCTCCGATGCGAGAATCTCTCCGTCGACGGTGACGAGGACGCCTTTGCTGCTGCCGGTGCCCATATCGATTCCCACGAACAATTCCACTCTTCGACACTATCGGAGCGGGGAGAACCTGTGGCCGGTAAGCAGGCATCGGGGCGACAGGGCATCATGGTCAGCTGTGCCAGAGTCGACCGATCCAGCGCCCGACGCGACTGCGAACGCGCTACAACCCATCAGCGCAGGCATCGTCGCCGCGCTGGTCGGATTCACCAGCTCGTTCGCGGTCGTCCTCACCGGACTTCGGGCAGTGGGCGCGTCGCCCGCCGAGGCCGCGTCGGGTCTGCTGGCGATCTGCGTGACCCAGGCGATCGGAATGCTGTATCTCGCACGCCGGTACCGGCAGCCGATCACCCTCGCGTGGTCGACTCCGGGAGCCGCCCTGCTCGCGGGAACCGGAGCGGTCGCCGGGGGTTGGCCTGCAGCAGTCGGCGCCTTCGTCGTCGTCGGGCTGCTGGTGGTTGCCACAGGTATGTGGCCGCGGCTGGGGGCGCTGATCACGTCGATTCCGACCTCGCTCGCGCAGGCGATGCTTGCCGGTGTCCTGCTGCCGCTGTGCTTGAAACCCGTGACGGCATTCGCGGCATCGCCCGCCGTCATCGCGCCCGTTGTCCTCGTCTGGCTTGTACTGCAACGCTACTCGAAACGCTGGGCAGTGCCTGCGGCGTTCGGTGCGGCCACGATCGTCATCGGGATCGACGTCATTGCCGGAGATCGTGTGCCGAGCGCATCGGAACTGATACCGCGCGTGGACTTCACGGTTCCGCACTGGACGTGGCAAGCCATCATCGGCATAGCGCTGCCGCTGTACATAGTCACAATGGCATCGCAGAACATCCCGGGGATGGCCGTCATGAAGTCCTTCGGCTACGACGTGCCGTGGCGCCCAGCGATGAGTGTCACTGGAATCGGAACTGTCATCGGAGCCCCACTCGGCGGGCACACCATCAACCTCGCTGCGATCAGCGCTGCGCTCGCGGCCGCCCCCACTGCGCATCCGGATCCACGGAAACGATGGATCGCGGCATCGAGCGCAGGATGGTTCTACCTGTTGCTCGCCCTGTGTTCGGCCGCGGTGGCGACGCTCGTGGCAGTCGCCCCCGCCGGCGTCGTCGAAACCGTCGCGGGACTCGCGCTTCTCGGGACGCTCGGCGCGTCGCTCGCGGGCGCGCTGAGGGACGAAACAGGACGTGAGGCCGCCATCGCAACCTTCCTGATCGCTGCGTCGGGTATCGGTATCTTCGGCATCGGATCCGCGTTCTGGGCGTTGGTGGTCGGTCTGGTCCTCCGCTGGGTTCTCGCCCCGAGGCCGATAGAGTAGGCGGCCATGACAGCTTCCTCCGATCGCGCGTTCGCTGCCGACTACCCAGCTCTGTGGCCACTGGGAACGCGGTGGGAAGACAACGATCACTACGGTCACGTCAACAACGTCACGTACTACTCGTTCTTCGACACCGCGGTGAACGGTTGGCTGATGCACACCACCGGTGTCGACATCAGACAGTTGTCGGCGATCGGCGTCGTCGCCGAGACCTCGTGCCGCTACCACCGCGAGCTGTCGTTCCCCGACGCGCTTCAGGTGGGCCTGTCGGTCGAGAAGCTGGGCACCCGCAGCATCGTCTACGCGCTCGCATTGTTTCGCGAAGCGCCCGACGACCGACTGGAGCTAGCTGCCACCGGTCGTTTCGTCCACGTCTACGTCGACGCCCAGACCCGCACGCCGGTGGCGATCCCCGCGGAAATCGAGTCTGCAGCGCGGACTCTCATCATCCCCAGCTAAATCCCCCGAGCTAGATCCCTCCGGCGCTAGATGCCGATGTCGTCGGCGACACCGAGAGCTCGCGCCACGATGTCGTCGATCAACGACGTCGTGGGACTTCCCGCACCCGCGCGATTACGCGAGTCCGCCTCGGCCCGACGCATCACGCCCTCGGCGATGATCGACAGCTTCCACAGTGCCAGTGCCTGCCAGAATCCGACCGCGGACACATCGCGTCCCGTCTTGGCTGCATAGTCGGCGGTCAATTCTGCGCGCGACGGGAACCCGGGCAGGGTGGACGCCATGAACGGGCCAGCGACCGCATCACCCGCCTCGGGCCAGTACGCGAGCAGACCACCGATATCCGCCAGTGGATCACCCAGCGTGCAGAGTTCCCAATCGACGACCGCAACGATCGATCCATCAGAGGGCGAGGTGATCACGTTGTTGAGATGGAAGTCTCCGTGCACGAGAGTGAGCTCACGCTGATCCGGGATATTGGCGGCCAAGCGTTCGGCGAGCAAATCGATCGCGGGAACGTCTCGGGACTTCGAGTTCGCCCACTGAGTCGTCCATCTCTTCAGCTGACGTTCGGCATAGGGCTTGTGACTCGCCAGGTCGAGCAACCCGGTGCTCTCGAGATCGACGCGGTGGATGTCTGCGAGCGCGCTCGTCATGCTGTGCCCGACCGAGGCTCGCACACTCTCAGCGATGGCGCTCGCCTTGGTCACGGAATCGAGGACGACACCGTCGACGTAGCTCATCAATACCAGCGGAACATCCGACACGGCGGCATCCTCGGTGAGCGCGATCATCTTGGGGACCGGCACCCCGGTGTTCTGTAGCGCCGTCAGAATCCTGTACTCGCGTACTACGTCGTGAGCCGACGCGAGGAGGTGACCGAGCGGCGGTCGGCGCAGTACCCAGCGGCTTCCACCTGCATCGCTGACGGCGTAGGTGAGATTGGACTGTCCGTTGCCCACTCGCTCGAAGGTCAGTGGTGACACTGCGCCGATTCCAAGACCCCCGATCCATTCGGAGATTGCGGAGAAGTCCACATCGGTCGTCATCGATGTCCTTTCGTCGGATGCGAGGGCGTCTGAAAGATCCTGTGCCACTCTTGCATGTTCGCATCACCGACTGTGTGAACTCCGCACGGCACAGACAGCAGAACGGCAGCACAGCAGAACGGCGTCGCAGGCGTATGCCTGCGACGCCGTTCTCGGCTCGCGTGTGCAGGAGCCACAGGGCTTCCTGCTGAAGAAAGGCAGGTCAGCTGGCGCGGAGGAACGACGCCTTGTCAGCAGCGCCCGGAACCTCGAGCTCGACGACGTCACGCTTGGCGGCGACCTCATCGACGTCACCGATCAGGAGGGAGACGAGAGCTTCCGGCTCGGCGCGCCACGCGTGACTCATGGTCTGTAGTTCGGCAGCGACGAAGAGGCCACTGTGTTCGAGTGCTTCGATCCACTCTTCGACGGCCTCAGCGGTGACGACAGGCATCGACTCGCGGTCGAGCAACTCAACCTCGAACTCGTAGCAGAAGAACGCGCGCATCATCTCGAGCTGGCTGGTAGAAAGTTCAGCGGAGTCGCTCGATGCAGGCGTCGTGACTTCGGGACGGGTATCTGCGAGTGTCATGATTTCTCCTTCGATCGGCTACGCTGCGCGGTGCCTTACGGCCGCTGATTCGACTTCCACGGCACCGTGTCCATATCGTTACAAAATTCGGTGTAACAAATTTGCGCTCTTGCCCGATCCGTTGAAACTACGCCCAATTCGACGAGCGCCGCCAGACCAAACCGAATGATGTGATAAGCGTCACATCAATTGAAACCATCCCGTGACCGTTCGGATTCGAATCCTCTTCACGCTGTCGGCACATCGCCATCGAAACAAGGATGCCGGCGAAGGGCCAGGTAGCGTTGCCTGTCGTGGTCCCGAAGTCAGTGCACGTATCCGCCAGCACCCGTCGGGCACGAGTCGCCGTCTTCGGAATTTTCGGAGTGAACGGGTTCCTGTTCGCGATGTGGGTGGTTCACATCCCGTCGATCGAACGCCGCACCGACATCTCACACGCCACTCTCGGATCGCTTCTACTCGTGCTCGCCGCCGGCGCGATCGTCGGAATGCAGGCGTCGGGTCCACTGTCGGACAGGTACGGAAGTGATCGACTCGTTAACATTTCCGGATCGCTTCTAGCGGTAGCGCTGCTCGGGCCGGCGCTGTCGACCCACATGGTCACGCTCGGACTGTCACTGTTCGCGTTCGGAATGTTCAACGGCTCCCTCGACGTCTCGATGAACTCGCAAGCCGTCGACGTGGAGCGGACGTACATGCGGCCGATCATGTCGGCCTTTCATGCCTTGTTCTCCGTGGGCGGTGTCATCGGGTCTCTCGTCGGAGCGGCGACATTGGCCACCGACATCCCCATCGTCGTATCGATGGGAGGTTCAGCCCTCCTCGGGCTGGCCGCCGTAGCGCTCTGCCGTCCGTATCTCCTCGACGTCTCGAACACGCTCGACGGGCCACAGCAAGCCACGCCGGAGGTCGGCCACGGCAGATTCTCGGCCCGCGTTCTCGCGCTGGGCGCACTGGCATTCGCCCTGCTTCTCTCCGAAGGAGTGGCGAACGACTGGAGCACACTCCAAGTGAAGGAACACCTGGGCGCCTCCGACGGTACCGCCGCACTGGCGTTCGGATTCTTCGCCGCCACGATGACTGTCGGCCGGTTCTGTGCCGACCGTGTCAGCGGACGCTTCGGACCTGTCGCGGTGGTGCGGTACGGAAACTTGATCGCGGCAGCCGGCATGCTCCTCGTGTTCGTGTCCGACTGGTTGCCGCTGACGCTGGCAGGCTGGGCAGCCTTCGGACTCGGGCTGTCCGGCAGCGTCCCGCAGATCTTCTCGAGCGCAGGCAACCTCGGATCGGGTGCCGCAGCCACCAACATGTCGAGGGTGGTCGGGATGGGGTACGTCGGATTTCTCGCCGGGCCCGCTGTGATCGGTTGGTCCTCGCACTTTCTCTCGCTGACGACCGCGATGGTCGTGCCGCTCGTGCTGACGTCGATCGCGGCAGCAGCAGCAGGCGTCGTGCGGCCCCGAGACGCCGCAACACGAAAAGCAGGTTGACGGCTCCTTCACATCGCACGCTCAGAGTCGTGTTGCATCCTCGTAGGCGACAGGTATGCGGATTGGAACAACAGGGGGTTGCTCGGGGATGAGCATGGATACCGACAGCATGGAGCTGGTCGAGCTGGAGGGAATCGAGGACGAGCAGAGCGCGGTAGCTCGCGGCCGCGGAACGCTCGTACGGCTGGGCGTGGTCGCCGCGTCCATCCTGGCATCGGTCTTCGTACTGTCGATCCTGCCGGCCCTCGGTGTCACCTATCCGCACTCGCGCGTGATGTTGCCGAGCCTGACGGGCCCGGCCGATGCCCTGCTGCAGATGTTCGGGCTGACTCCGGTCCTGGTCGCCGTCGCAGCGCTGACTGTCCTGACGTTGATCCGCAGACTTCCGTACGGCATCGGCGCTGTCATCTCACTTGTCGTCGGCGCCTCACTTACTACGGCAGCCGTGCGGACCTGGGCGGACGGCTGGGTACCTGCATCCGCTCTCCCGAACGGCTACGTGTGCGCATGCATATCGCTGATCTGCGCGGCAACGCTCGTCGCTGCGCCGCGGTTCCTGCCGATGGTGTGGGGTCTGGGGGCTGTCGCAGCGATCACCGTCTCCAGCGCCGCCGTGGTCGGTGGCGCGGCGAGCATCGTCGGCGTCGCGACGACTCTGCTGATCGTCGTCGGCTGGTGGGCGGGATCGTCGGCAGTGATGCTGTACTCCCCGATCGCTGCCGAACGCGAGGCTCAGAACCCGCTCGATACGGCCGCACTCGCATTCCGCCGGAGAATGCGCTGACCCCCGGTGACTACTCGAGTCACCGGGGGTCAGGGAGTGTCGCCTACAGAGCTTTGAGCTCCTCGATGACCGAGTTGACCGATTTCTTGGCATCGCCGAACAGCATCGACGTGCGATCTGCGGTGAACAGCGGATTGTCGATGCCCGCGTAGCCGGAGCTCATCGATCGCTTGAGCACGATCACCGAGCGTGATTCGTCGACGTTGAGGATCGGCATTCCGTGGATCGGACTGGACGGGTCGTTGCGCGCTGCCGGGTTGGTGACGTCGTTGGCGCCGATGACGATGGTGACATCGGTGCGTTGGAACTCACCGTTGATGTCGTCCATTTCCTTCATCGCGTCGTATTCGACGTCGGCTTCGGCCAGGAGCACGTTCATGTGCCCGGGCATACGGCCGGCAACAGGGTGGATCGCGTACTTGACCTCGACGCCTTTGCTCTCGAGGATCGACGCCATGTCCTTGACGGCGTGCTGCGCCTGCGCAACCGCGAGACCGTAACCGGGGACGACGATGACCTGGGAGGCGTAGGCCATCTGGATCGCGGCGTCGGCTGCCGATGTTGCCTTGACCGTGCCACCGGATGCGTCCGCGGCCACTCCCGCGTCGGAACCGCCGCCGAACGAACCGAACACGATTGCCGGGATCGACCGGTTCATCGCGGTCGCCATCAGGTTGGTCAGGATCGACCCGGATGCGCCGACGATCATGCCTGCCACGATCATCGCAGTGTTGTTCAGCGCCAAACCAGCAGCAGCAGCGGACAAACCGGTCAGTGCGTTGAGCAGCGAGATCACGACCGGCATGTCGGCGCCGCCGATCGGGAAGACGACGAACAGACCCATCAGACCCGCCGCGACGAGCACGAGCACGATCGACCACATCGGCGTGCCCTCGCCCGGAGTGGACTTGACCCCGATGAAGATCGACACCGCGACGGCGAAGACGAGCAACACGATATTGGTCAGCTGGAAAATGCGCGCGTTCTTCACGAACGCCTTCTCCACGTTCTTGTTCAACAGTTCCTGCAGTTTCAGGAACGCCACCAGCGAACCCCAGAAAGACACCGAACCGATCACTGCGGCGAACAGCGATCCGACGACGATGTGCACCGTCGGCTCTTCACCATGCTGGAACGCGGAGAATCCGTCGGTTTCGATGAACTCGGCCCAGGCGATGAGGGCGACAGTGCCGCCGCCGACGCCGTTGAACAGCGCCACCAACTGAGGCATCGCCGTCATCTTGGTGCGCTTGGCCGGCGGAACACCGAGCAGCACGCCGATAGCCAGGCCTGCAGCGATCAGGATCCAGTTGATCGTGGCGGCGTCGCGCACCTCGATCAGAGTCGCGACGACGGCGATACCCATACCGATCGCAGCGATCCAGTTACCGCGAACGGCGGTCTTCGGGCCGGTCAGGCCCATCAGACCGTAGATGAACATGCCGAACGCGACGATGTAGAGAATGTTGACGAGATTGTTCATCAGGAGTCAGCACCCTTCTCTGCTTTCGCAGGCACTGGCTTGGACTTGAACATTCCGAGCATGCGGTCGGTGACCAGGAAGCCGCCGACGACGTTGAGGGTGCCGAAGATCAGTGCGACGAACGCGATGATTCGCACGCCCCAGGACGCGTCCTCGGGAAGTCGGCCGAGAACGATCAGCGCACCGAGAACGACGATGCCGTGAATGGCGTTCGTGCCCGACATCAATGGCGTGTGCAGTGTGTTGGGCACTTTGGAGATGACGGCGAAGCCGACGAAACCGGCCAGCACGAGAATCGCGATATTCGCGAGAAGTGGGGTGTACATCAGGCTTCTGCCTTTCTGGTGACACAGGACTGCGCGAGCACCTCGTCCGAGAAGTCAGGCGCGAGTGAACCGTTCTCGTCGATCATCAGCTCGAGCAATGCGGACACGTTCTTCGAGTACAGCTCGCTGGCGTGTTCGGGCATCGTCGCCGGCAGATTCAGCGGGGAGCAGATGGTGACGTCGTGCTTGACGACGGTTTGTCCTGGCTCTGTCAACTCGCAGTTGCCACCGGTCTCACCGGCGAGGTCGACCACGACGCTGCCGGGCTTCATGCCCTCGACCGCAGCCGCGGTGACCAGGCGCGGTGCCGGACGTCCCGGCACCAGAGCGGTGGTGATGACGACGTCGAAGCTCTTGATTGCCTCTTCGAGAGCTTGCTGCTGCTGAGCGCGCTCGGACTCGGTCAATTCACGCGCATAGCCGCCTTCACCGGCAGCATCGATACCGAGATCGAGCCACTGCGCACCGACCGAGCGCACCTGATCGGCGACCTCGGGACGCACGTCGTACCCAGTCGGACGCCCGCCGAGACGCTTCGCCGTCGCGAGCGCCTGCAGTCCTGCGACACCGACACCGAGCACGAGGACTGTCGCGGGCTTGACGGTGCCTGCAGCAGTGGTGAGCATCGGGAAGAAGCGAGTCGACTCCGACGCCGCCAGAATCACCGACTTGTAGCCGGCGACGTTGGCCTGCGAAGACAACGCATCCATCACCTGAGCGCGAGAGATACGCGGAATGGCTTCGACCGCGAACCCCTGCACGCCGGCTGCGGCCAATGCGTCGATCTTGTTGTCGGCGTTACGGGGCGCGAGGAATCCGATCAGCGTCGAACCTTCGGAGAGCTTCGCGATCTCCGCATCGGTGGGCGGGGCGACCTTGACCACCACATCGGCAGACCACGGGTCCCCGATCTCAGCGCCCGCTTCGAGGTACAACTCGTCCGGAATGAGGGCCGACAGACCCGCCCCCGATTCCACGAGAACGCGGATGCCCCTACCTGTCAACGACGCGACGACCTTGGGAACCAACGCAACGCGGCGCTCGCCCTCCACAGACTCACGCACGACGCCGACCGTCGTCGCCACCCCGCTGTTCGTCCCGCTCTCGGTGCTCTGCGATGTTTCCAAATCTCCGACTTCCGTGAGTTGAATGATGCCTACGGATCGGCGAACGGGGGTAACCGTCCGGCGAACAGGCGAATCCATGCGTCAAGGCACAAGGTCACTGATGATAGCCAGAGTCAGCAGACGGAAGGTAACCCATGACACACTCGGGCCGGCTCTGAATCGAATCCGTACATTCACGACGTGCAGTAGTGGCCAAACTTGTGACAGACATCATAGGGAGGCACTTCGGCGTCGCCCGCCTACAGTGGTCCGCGTGAACAACTGTGTCTTCTGTGCCATCGCAGCCGGCGAAGCCCCGTCGACAACGGTCCTCGACACCGAGGACGTGGTGGCTTTTCTCGATATCCGCCCCATTGCTCGCGGGCATGTTCTGGTGATTCCGAAGCAGCACTCCACCGATCTCGACTCCATGGAACCGGCGCTCGGCAGCGCGGTGTTCGCAGCAGGCCAGCGCATCTCGCGAGCCCTTCGACGATCGGACCTACGTTCGGACGGTGCGAACCTGGTCGTCAACGACGGCAAGGCCGCATTCCAGACCGTCTTTCACACTCACCTTCACGTCGTGCCGCGGTGGACGGGAGACAAGCTCCGGTTCGCCGGAGGCTTCCTGACGCGTCGACTTCGGGAGCCAGAGCACACCGCTGCGGCGATCCGGGAAGGTCTCGCACGCCTGGCCGCCGAAGAGGTCGGATGAAGCTGTTCCTCGCGTCGTATCGCTTCGGCGCTCATGCTGACGAGTTCGTCTCCCTCACGTCGGGCCCAGGGCGTGTTGCCGTGATCGCCAACGCTGCCGACAGCTGGCCCGAAGCGGCTCGACTCTCGGCGGTGACGAGCGAGCTTCACGGACTGCGTGAACTCGGCTACGAGCCGAAGGAACTCGATCTCCGAAACTTCGTGGGCCGAACAGCCGCACTGGAAGCCGAACTCGACTCCGTCGACACGGTCTGGCTGCGCGGAGGAAATACCTTCGTACTGAGGTCTCGTCTGCACCAGTGCGGCGCCGACGAGGCACTCGTGTCGCGAGTACGCGATAGTTCTCTCGTTTTCGCCGGCTACAGCGCCGGTGCCTGTGTAGCATCGGCGTCGCTACGCGGTATCGAAGCCGCCGACGATCCGACAGAAGTGACGCCGACCACCGGCGAGCCGACCCTGTGGACAGGCCTCGGCCTGGTCGATATCGCGTTCGTACCGCACTTTCGATCGATTCTCGATGAACACGACGTCGGTGACACCATGGTGGAGCGGTACCACCGCGACGGAGTCGAACACCTGACCCTTGACGACGACCAGGTATACGTCGTCGACGGAGACCGGCGCGGACGGATCTAGCCGAACTGGGCGATCGGTGCCAGTCGATCGAGCGAAGACCACGCCATGATGCACCGCCGACGCGTCACCTCGTCGGCGTCGAGCAGAAGCATGTCCAGCAACAACCGTGGTTGCTGCTTCCAGGTGTCCTCCGCCTCGAGGACCGTTGCCTTCTCGAAGAGGCCCGACTGAGCCAATGCCGTCACCCATTCGCCGACATCACCGCGGTGAATGGATTCGATGGTGTCGTATTCGACTCCACCGTCTTGAAATTCGTACGAGAACATCGCAGCGACGTAGTTCCACGATTTCCGGTGCGGATCCATCATCTTCGAGCCTCCTTGTCGCCGGTAGGGACGGTGAAACCGTGCCGACCGTTGGCCTGGACGCTAGACCTCCGAGCTACAACATTCCGTTGCGTCGGCGCATCGATCAGGTAACAGAGTTGCTGGTGTGACTGTTGTGACTAGATGCGCGCGTGTTGTGAATACCCTTCGGCGCCGTACTCGGTAGGCTTCGTCATCGTGTGGAAGCGGGGAACCATCGCCGGCGCGGCAGTAGTGTCGGCCATCGTGTTGGGGTGCTCCACACTCTCGGGGTGTTCGAGCTCCGGTTCGGACTCCGGCAGTGCGACGGACAGCGCGTCCCCCTCCAGCAGCCCCGACACCGAGGAACTGTTCGTCGGCGAGTGCGGCTCGATGACGGACGAGCACATCGCATCGATCACCGCCGTCCGCGGCATCACTTCCTCGTCGAAGAATGCCGTTCGCTGTCGATGGGACGCAGTCGACACCGGCGCATACGCCATGTTCACGTGGTACCGCGGAAGCCCCATCGATCGAGAACGCACCGTCGCAGGTCAGATGGGGCGGGAAATCGGAATCATCGATGTCGACGGCCATCCAGGATTCACGGCGAAAGGCACCGACGCCTCCTGCGAGGCAGGAGTCGAGTCAGGAGATGGATTCCTGCACTGGTCACTGAACTACGTCTTCGCGGTGCCGCCGCGCGACAGCTGCGAGGTCGTCGAAGACCTGGTGCGCGCGACCGTCGAGAACGCGAAGTAGTGACCACCATGAACCGAACTGCCCTGCTCGTCACCACCTGCGCCGCAGCCCTGACACTGGCCGTCGGCTGTAGCACCACAATCGACGGCACCCCGGTGGCCCAAGGCGCAGGCGACGGCAACACCGAGTTCGACAAGCTGCTGCAGGAGTGTGTCGCGGTACCCGACGACAAGATCGCCGAGACTGTCCAGGCAGATGTCGTCGACCAGTACTTCTTCGGCGCAGTCTGCATGTGGACCGGCAGCGGCCCCTCGGGCATCATCGACGTCACGTTCGCCTGGTACGAGAACAACTCCCTCGGTCGCGAACGCAGTCTGGCCGAAGAACTCGACTACTCGGTCGAGCCGGTCACCGTGTCCGGAACGAGTGCCTTTCTCTCCCGCAGGCCCGGCGACTCGGCCTCGTGTGGCATCACGGCGTCATACTCGGGAACTGTCACGTGGTGGGTGCAGTACCGCGGGGGTGCGCTCGACCCCTGCGAGGGGGCGACGCGACTTGCTGAACTGACGTTGCAGCGCAACCAATAACGGTTCGGATCACCGCTCGGTTCAATAGGCTTGGTCGCAGAGCACTGCTGATCGAGATGGAGAGCACACGATGACCGACCTGACCGAATTGGAACGGGCCCTACCGGCCGGCGCGATCCTCACCGACCCCGACGTCACCGAGGGGTACCGGCGGGACTGGGCGAAGGATCCCAATGCGGGTACACCGTTGGCGGTCGTCCGCGCTACCTGCACAGCCGATGTACAGGCCGTGATGCGATGGGCCACGAAGCACCGAGTTTCGGTGGTGCCACGCGGGGCTGGATCCGGATTATCCGGTGGCGCAACAGCTGTCGACGGCGGAATCGTGTTGAGCACCGAACTGATGCGCGAGATCACCGTCGATCCGGTCACCCGCATCGCCGTCGCCCAACCAGGATTGCTCAACGTCGAAGTGAAGGCGGCAGCCGCCGAGCACGGCCTCTGGTACCCGCCGGATCCGTCGTCCTTCGAGATGTGTTCGATCGGTGGAAACGCAGCCACCAACGCGGGCGGACTGTGTTGCGTGAAGTACGGCGTGACAACCGATTATGTGCTCGGTCTCGAAGTAGTCCTCGCCGACGGCACCGCCGTCAGGCTCGGCGGTCCACGACTGAAAGATGTTGCGGGACTGTCGTTGACCAAACTGTTCGTCGGCAGCGAAGGAACGCTCGGCGTCATCACCGAGATCACCGTCCGCCTGATTCCGGCCCAGCCGCCCGCCAGCACCGTCGTCGCCTCGTTCGGCTCCGTACGTGACGCGACGTCCGCCATCCTGGCCATCACCCGCAACCTTCGACCGTCGATGCTCGAGTTCATGGACCGAGCATCGATCGGTGCCGTCGAAGATGCGATGAAAATGGGCCTGGACCGCGACGCGGCGGCGATGCTCATCGCGCGATCGGACTCGGCCGGTGCAGATCGTCAGCGCGAGATCGAGATCATGGCGGCAGCGTGTACCGATTCGGGCGCGTCGGACGTGTTCACCACCGACGATCCCGAGGAAGGCGAGGCCTTCGCCGCGGCTCGGCGGTTCGCGATCCCCGCGGTGGAACGGCTGGGAAGTCTCCTGCTGGAGGACGTCGGAGTTCCCCTTCCGGCTCTACCGGACCTGGTCGAGGGAATCGAGCGGATCTCGGAGAAGTACGAGGTCCTCGTCGCCGTGATCGCGCACGCAGGTGATGGCAACACCCATCCGCTGATCGTCTTCGACCCCGCCGATGCGGACATGGAACGACGAGCCAATATCGCCTTCGGTGCGATCATGGACCTTGCAATTTCGCTGGGTGGCACCATCACCGGCGAGCACGGCGTCGGGCGGCTCAAGAAGGCGTGGCTACCGGATCAGGTGGGTGAGGACGTCATGAAGCTGACGCAGCGCATCAAGACCGCGCTCGATCCCGACGGCATCCTCAATCCAGGGGCAGTTCTGTAGGCCTGGCCGCGCTGGGAGCTCCGCCCCCAGTGGCGCGGTTAAGTATGTTCACGTGCACTTAATCGTGCCACTAGCGCGCAGCGCACTCGTCCGCGACCGCCAGAACCTCGTCGAGTATTTCCAGGCCCTGCCTGATCTCGTCCTCGCTGGTCGTGAGCGGCGGAGCTACCTGTATTCGGTTGCCCGCTATGAACGGCCACAGACCCCGCGACTTGGCAGCTGCGGTGACCTCGGCCATCGGCGAGGCATCTGCACCCGACGCCGCGAACGGTACGAGCGGCTCCCTCGACTGCTGATCCTTCACCAACTCGATGGCCCAGAAGAATCCCTTGCCCCTGACCTCGCCGACGCTGCGGTGCGACTCGGCCAGTTTGGCCAGGCCGCCACCGAGCACGTCCTCCCCCACCGATCGAACGTGCGGAAGGATCCCGTCACGCTCGAACACCTCGATCGAGGCCACTCCGACCGCGCAGGCCAATGGATGCCCCGAATACGTCAGACCGCCCGGATACGGCTTGTGGTCGAACTTCGAGGCAATGCGCTCGGAGATCACGACACCTCCGAGCGGTACGTACCCCGAGTTGATGCCTTTGGCGAACGTGATCAGATCCGGGGCGACGTTCCACGCTTGGCACGCGAACCACTCACCGACACGGCCGAATCCGACCATGACCTCGTCTGCGATGTACACGATCCCGTATCGATCACACAGCTCGCGCACACCTGCGAGATAACCGGGCGGAGGGACGAGAACCCCGTTGGTGCCGACGACGGACTCGAGGATCAGGCCCGCAATGTTCTGCGCGCCTTCCAATTCGATGACCTGCTGCAGGTGCGCGAGTGCAGCCGTCGTCTCGTCCTCGGGCGTCGTCGTCCCCCACGGTGACCGATACGGGTACGGCCCGAAGAACCGGACGACGTCGACGTTGGTCGGTTCGGTGCCCCACCGGCGCGGTTCGCCGGTCAGTCCGATCGCCACCCCTGTACCACCGTGATAAGAACGATAAGCCGCGAGCATCTTCGTCCGACCGGTGTGCTGACGAGCCAAGCGAACGGCATGCTCGACCGCTTCTGCACCGCCCGTCGTGAAGAACACACGGTTCAGATCCCCCGGCGCTCGTTCAGCGACGAGAGCTGCGAGCTCACTGCGTTTCGCGTTGGCAACCGTCGGCGAGATCGTCGTCAGGATCTGTGCTTGCTCGATGATCGCCGCCACCAGATCCGGATGTTGATGTCCCAGATTGACATTGACGAGCTGGGAGGAGAAGTCGAGATACCTGTTGCCCTTGTCGTCCCAGAACCACGATCCTGATGCACCGTCGATCGTGACCGGGTTCAGCTCGGCCTGCGCCGCCCAGGAATAGAACACATGATCCATCTACTTGCCGCCTTCCTCCAACGTCACCTCAATGGGAGCGTAGGACTCCCCGGTCACGTCCACACCGTCCGCCTTCAACAGATCGAGCGCTTCGGCCACGTACTCGTTGCTGTACGCCTCGGCATCGGGATCGGCCGTGAGCACCGTCGACCCCTCGGCGTTCTTCGTCGACTTGGCAATTTCGACGGTTCGGTTCCACGACGCCTCGTCGATGGTTCCGATGCCTGCAGGGGACGGCCAGATCAGCTTGTTGACCTCGTTGACCTGCCACAGCTGATGGCTTGCGCCGAGGGTCGACCCAGCTGCGACGGTGATGTCCCGGCATTGTTCGACGTTGTCGCGGCAGAACGACCATCCCTGCAGCGAGGCGGCGATGAACTTGACCGTCTGCTCGCGATAGGCGTCGTCGGACAATTTTTCGGTGTTCGCCCAGATTGCGTCCTGCAACATGGCGACGCCTTCGTCGTTCCAGTCGATAGTGGTGAAGTCTGCCGCCGTGTAGAGCTGTCCCGTAGCAGGATTCACCGTTTCCAGCAGCTGCGCGTACTCGTTGTACGACATTGCCTGTGCGGCCGCGATGTCACCGGAGAGGAGACCGTTCATGTCGAACTGCTGCTGCACCAATGTCACGTCGCTCGACGGATTCAGACCAGCCTCGGTCATCCCGGCGAACAGTTCGAACTCGTTGCCGTAACCCCAGTTTCCGACGGTCTTGCCGCGCAGATCTACGGCGCCGGTGATGTTCTCCGTTGCGAACGACGCCTGCAACGTCCCGGATCTCTGGAAGATCTGCGCGACGTCGGTGATGCCCGCGCCCGCTTCCCTCGACGCCAATGCCTTCGGAACCCATGCAATCGCGTAGTCGGCCTGCCCTTGCGCGAGCACAGTCTGCGGAACGATATCGGTTCCACCGTCGAGGATCTCGACGTTCAGGCCCTGGTCCGCATAGAAACCCTGGTCGAGCGCCGCAAGGTAGCCGGCGAACTGGCCTTGCTTGAACCACTGCAGCTGCAGCTTGACCGTTGCATTTCCGTCGGCATCGGTCGAGGTGTCGGTGGTCGTGCTGCATGCTGTCGCCAGCAGCGCCACCGCCATGACTGCCGCAGCGACTGCTCTTGGACGTCGACGAAAAGAAGCGATCACGGGGTTCTCCTGTAGTCCGCCCGCACTGCACGTGCAGGTCGCCGGGCAACGAGTCGTTCGAGTAGCAGCACGAGAAGGAAGAACAACAAGCCGACGACGATCGCGCCGACCACGTACGCCCACGCTCTGGGGTACGCAGTATTCGACGCCGCCGACGTGATCCGCGACCCCAGTCCGTTCTGGAGTCCACCGAAGTACTCGGTGATGATGGCAGCAATGACAGCATTGGGAGCCGCCACTCGCAACCCGGTGAACACGAGCGGCAATGCCATCGGGAAGCGTACGTGCCGCGTGATTTCCCAGTTCGACGCAGCACACGAGCGCATGAAGTCCAGGTGGACGGGAGCCACTTGGCGTAGTCCTTTGGCAGCACTGACGAACACCGGAAAGAACACGACGATCGTCACCACGAGTCGTCTAGGGAAGTCGGTGGTTGCGGAGAACATCGAGTTGAACACCGGCGCGAGCGCAACGATGGGAATCGCGGCCGCAGCAGCCGCGATCGGCGACAGCAGTTCGTCGACCACTCGTAGCCGCACGGCAACAGCCGCCGAGACCAGCCCGAGTATCGATCCCACGATGAGCCCGATCAGGGCGTTCTTGCCGATAGCGATCGATGCAGTCGTGATATTGCCCAGGTTGGCGTGGAACTGTTCGGCAATGGCGGACGGCGACGGAAGAAGAAACGACGGCAACCCGCCGACATCGGTGACGAGTTGCCACACCACCACCATCAGAACGCCGAACACCACGGGCGGTAGCCATACCTTCATGTCGTCACCTTCATGGCATCGACCTGCTGTGCAGCACTTCGCGTACCGAGGTGACAGACGCGTAGAACGACTGGCTTTCTCGCGGATCTCCTCCGGATATCGAGGTCTTGTCCATCGCGAGCACACCAAGGATTCGCCCGGGCCGCGCGGACATCACCACGACCCGATCCGACAGGTAGACAGCTTCGGGAATCGAGTGGGTCACGAAAATGACTGCAGCAGCGGTCTCCTCGGCGA